>NZ_JBFANV010000122.1:0-26346 GCF_040674955.1 Nonomuraea sp. NPDC049695
AAACCCCGCTTCCCACCCCCCCCGCACTCCCGTACTCCCCCGCGCGGGGGACGCGACCCCTCCGGGCCACCCCGCGCGCCTGGGGCCGCCGCCCCAAGCGGGGCGGCGGCCACCGCCGCAGTTCGGTGAGCTCAACGGCAGGAGGTTCACTGAGCCGGGTTCGGAGGCCGAGCGAGCTCAGGCGGCCCAGCCGCGGAACGTGGCGGGGATCGTCGAGCGGAACGTGGTCTCGGCCGTGGCGCTGTCGAGGGCCCCGGCCAGTTCAAGCGTCACCAGCCCGTGCAGGGTCACCCAGAGTGAGAGCGCGATGGAGGTTGTGTCGCCCGAGAGCACGGAAGCCGACAGAGCGCGATCTATCGCCTGGATGAGCGGCCTGACGGGATCGTCGGCACCCACGTCGCCGGACGGGTCGAAGCTCTGCACGCCGCCGAACAGCACCGTGTAGAGGTGGCGGTGCTCACGTCCCCATCGCCGGTACGCGACCGCGAGCGCGTAGAGGTCGGCGAGGGGGTCGTCGGAGGCCGGCACCGCCGACAGGTCCTGGGACAGTCCGGCGACCGCCCTGTCACGCACCGCGGAGATCAGCCCGTCCTTGCCGCCGAACAGTGAGTAGACCGCGGCGGTCGCGGTCCCGGCAGCGGCGGCCAGGGCGCGGATGGTGATCGACTCCAGCGGACGGGTCGCGAGCATCTCGGTCGCGGACTCGATGAGGCGGTCCTTCACGGTGTCGTCGTTCGTTCTCGGCCTTCCCACGACGACCAGCCTAGCCGAGCTGGTAGCGTTTCCGAACATCGTTTCAAAACAAGGTTTGGAAACTGTCGATGCTTCTCGCCGTCCCCCTCCGCCTCATCGGCCGTCTGATCCTGGCCGTGCTCGCCGTCATGGGCCTGGCCGGGCTGTTCCTCACCCTGATCGTCCTGACGGACGGCGCGCGCTCGGGGCTCGCCGCCTGGCTGACCACCCTCGGAGCCGCGATCATCGCCGCACTGTGGCGGGGCCGCGGCCGTAGGTGGCCGGGTCGGCTGTGGCCGTTCGCGCCGGTGGTCGTCGCCGCCGTGCTCACGGCGTCGGTCTGCGTCCCCACCGTCCCCACGACGCGGCAGTATCCGCCCGACCTGCCGTTCGTGGCCACGGGGCACTGGAGCTTGAGCACGGGAAGCCGGGTCGCGGTCTACCACTATCCGCCCGCCGCCGGCGCCCCCCGGCGCCCCACGCCGTTCGTGTACCTCCACGGAGGGCCCGTCCGCGGCATCTCCGTGCTCGACCACCGATTCCTGCGGCTCCTGGCCGGGCAGGGCTACGACGTGTACGCCTATGAGCAGCCCGGTGGCGGACGGAGTGATCTGCTGCCCATGGAGCAGTACACGATCTCCAGGTCCGTACGCGACCTCGCCGCCTTCATCGATCGCCTGGACAAGGGCCCGGTCGACGTCCTCGGATTCTCCGCCGGCGCGGTCGTGCTCACCCGGGCCCTGGCCGCCCCGAGCGTGGCCGCCCGCGTGCACCGGGCGATCATCGCTGAGCCCGGCCCCATGGACGGCCCCACCACGCTGATCAGCGGGCAACAGGGACGGCCGTCCGCGCGCGGTCTCGCGCCGGCCCCGACCGGACCGCAGGCGACGCGCGTCCCCCGGTACGCCGTCGCGCTCGGCCTCATGCAACTCGGGCTCCTCCCGCCCGGCACCGGCCTGATCACGCAGGCCGAAGGCGTCAACGCGGTCAAGGCCGCCGATCTCGGCGGTGACACCGCCTCCGCCTACTGCGAGCGGGACGCCGGCCGCATCCCTGCCGAGAACACCGCGGAGAACTTCTCCTTCAGCGTCGCCGCGAGCCTCCGCATCCAGCAGACGATCAAGGACTCGCCCTCCATCGCTCCCGAGCTGAAACGCTCCCGCACTCCCGCGATGCTGATGATCGCCGAATGCTCGTCACAGGTGCGTCAATGGGAGACCGCCGTCCTCGCCGCCGACCTCGCCATCGAGCGGACCCAGTACATGCCCGGTGTCGGACACCACATGTGGAACGGCCTCGACGACAACAACCAGCGCGCCGCCGCCGTCATCACGGCGTTTCTCCAGGGGGAGCCGGCGCCCCTGAGGAACTACCCGACCCGCGCCGACATCTCCGCCTTCCTTCGCGACCACAGGTGACCTCCGCGCGGGCCGCCCCGGCCCTTCCGCACCTCGGAGCCCGGCGCGAACAGGCGGTGTCCCCGTCAAAGGTGCCGGCCGGAGCCTGGGGCTCCACCGGGAGAGCCGGGCGACTGGATCGTGCGAACCCTGGCCACCCCCTCACGACGGTGCTACAGAGATCCGAGCAGCCTGCTCGATCACGACTAGGAGCGGCGTGGGTCGTAGTTCCGGAACTCGACCAGGCGGATGTCGCTCTGCGACAGCAAGGGCACCCCGCTGCTGGAGTCCAGCACCACCCGGCGGCCCAGGGGCTCGCGCAGCGTGACGCCGATCCGGTCGGTCTTTCCCATCGCGTCGCAGATCTCCACGTCGTCCTGCCGGACGTCGACATCCACGACCACCGCTTCGGGCGTCTCATGGACGCGCGAGCCGTACGTCGTGTCGCAGGTGCCGTGCTGGTAACTCAGCTGGAGCTCAGTCGGCGCGCGCACCTCATAAGTGCTCACCTCCTGGACCCCGACGTTCAGCGGCCGGGGCGGCCCGCCCATCGCGGCCGGGTCCACGGCGACCCGCCGGAACGGCTCCGGCACCCCCTTCACGGTGAACTCCCACGTGGGCACCCGCACGTCCCCCCGGCTGCTGGGCATCGTGGCCTCGCCCCGCGCCACCGCGATCACACGCAGCGGCCGGCAACCCGTGCCGGCCGGGCACTTCTCGTCGACGAAGGACTTGGGCTTGCTCAGCCCGGCGTAGGCGGCTGTGGCCGCCAGGACCGGCACGCTCAGCGTGCTCCCGTCGGCCCAGCGCAGCTCGGCCGGGGCAGGCGCCTCGGCCGAGAGCTCGGTCTCCAACTTCCAGGCGCTGTTGATCGTGCTCCGCCCGACCCACCGGGGCATGCGCCCCCAATCGGGCTCCAGGGTCAGGTTCCGCAGCGGGACGAACCCCTCGGTCCACGGCCCGCGCTCCGCCGACCTCTGCCAGCGTTCGGCGACCTTAATGGCGCGGTCGGTGAACTCGTCATCAGTGCCCGGTGCTCGGACGGAACCGCAGCCCGCCGCGAGCACGAGGAGCACTGCGGCTGAAATGATCCGCATATCCGGTAGACGTGCCGGCAGACGGCGCGGTTCGCTCGGCCGCGGCCTTGGGGGTGCGCTGAGCGCCCTCCTGGTGCGCGGCGTCCGGGAGGGACTGGTGCTCGGGGGAGAGTCGCAGCGCGCCGACGTCACCGCCTGGCTGGAGATCACCGAGCGGCTCAGATCGCGGTGATCAGAGGGTGACGTACTCGATGTCGCAGAGCTGGCCGCCCAGCCTGAAGGCGTACGCCTGGTCGTACGCGCCGGTGTAGGTCGCGTTGTACCCGAAGTGGTACGTCTCGCCGATCGCCACGTCCGGATGGAACGCCGGCAGCGTGAACGTCATGTGCGGATCCGGGCCCCCGATGCTGGTGTTGGCACCCCACCAGACGCTGGGCCGCTGACCGTCGTCGAGAATCAGGTTGACCACCCCGTTGGGCGGCGGAACGCTGCGGTTGGTGACGGCGACGTCGGTCGAGAACCCGGCCCGTCGAATTTACGGTGCCCAGGTCAGCCGCAGGCCCGCTGCCATGTTCAGTGACGCCGGATGTAGCGGCGGATCGTGCTGTGTTGCTCGCGGTCGTTACCGCCTCGGCCACTCCCTGGTCGGGGCACGGGCCATGCCCTGACATTCCATGATCCCTCAGCAAGGAGGGCGGAAGGCCAGGTCGGAGGGGAAGTAGGTGGTCCACTCGGTGGGGGTGATGGACGGGTGGGCGAGGGCGCAGATCCTCCGTGCCGCGTGTTCGGCGTCGACGTCCCACAGGCGGACGGTCGAGTCTTCGCCGCCGGTGGCGACGACGCGACCGCCGGGGATGTAGGTGAGGGTCTGGACCCTGCCGACGTGCCCGGTGAGCGTGGCGACGACGCGGGCGTTGCGTGGGTCGGTCAGGTCCCACAGCCGTACGCTGCCGTCCAGGCTGCTGCTGGCGAGGGTATGGCCGTCCGGGCTGAAGGCGGCGCCCGTGACGGCGTCGGCGTGGCCGGTGAGCGCGGCGATGACGCGGGCGTTGCGTGGGTCGGTCAGGTCCCACAGCCGTACGCTGCCGTCCAGGCTGGTGCTGGCCAGGGTGCGGCCGTCCGGGGAGATGGCGATACGGGTGACGGCGCCGGTGTGTCCTTTCAGGAGCGCCGGGTGGCGCGGGTCGGCGATCCGCCACAGCCGGATGGTGGCGTCGGCGCCCGCGCCGGCGAGGAGCAGTCCGTCGGGGCTGAAGGTGATCGTGTCGACCGAGCCGCCGTTGCCGTCGAGCGTGGCGAGGTGGGCCGGGCGGCGCGGGTCGGAGACCTGCCACAGGTCGATCGTGCCGTCGGCGCTCGCGGTGGCCAGCAGCTCGCCGTCGGGGTCGAAGGCGACCGAGGTCACGTTGCCCTGGTGCCGGGTCAGAACCGCAAGGTTCTGGGGGCGGCGCGGGTCGGACAGGTTCCACAGGCGGACGGTGCGGTCCTGCCCGCCGGTCGCGAGCAGCCGGCCGCCGGGGTGGAAGGCGGCTGCGGTGATGTTGTCGGTGTGACCTGCCACCGTGGCGAGGGGTACGGGTCCGCCCGGGGCGGCGATGTCCCAGACGCGGGCCGTGCGATAGCTGCCGGCCACGAGAAGGCGACCGTCGGGGCTCGCTGCGAGGGACTGGACAGGGCTGCTGTGCCCGCTCAGTACGGAAGTCCGCAGGTCCCACAGCCGCACGGTGGTGTCTTTGCCGGCGGTGGCCAGGCTACGGCCGTCTGGGCTGAACGCCACCGAGTAGACCACTTCGGCGTGTCCGCTGAGAACGAGGGGTTCGCTCGCGAACGCGGCGTCGGTCACGTCCCATACCCGGGCGGTACGGTCGTAGCTGCCGGAGGCCAGGGTCCGCCCGCCGGGGGCGAAGGCCAGGGAGACGACGCCGTTCTGGTGTCCGGTCAGCACGCTGAGCGGCCGCGGCCGGTCCGGGTGGCGCATGTCCCACAGCCGTATGGTGTTGTCGAACCCGCCCGTGGCGAGGATGTGCCCGTCGGAGGTGAAGGCGGCGCACAGGACGCGGTCGCTGTGGCCTCTCAGGCTGGGCAGGGCGCGGGGGCGCCGGGGGTCGGCGACGTCCCAGACCCGTACGACCGCATCGGCCGCGGTGGTGACCAGGACGTCTCCGCGTGGGGCGAAGACCGCCGAGGTGAGCTGCTCCGCGTAGCCGGTGAGTGTGGTGATCCGCATGGCCCGGCTCGGGTCGGACACGTCCCACAGCCCGACCGTGTGGTCGTAGCTCGCCGTCGCCAGCAGACGGCCCCTGGGGTCGAAGGCCACCGTTCGCACGGTGTCCGTGTGCCCCCGGAGAACGGCGAGGGGGCGCGGCCGGCGGGCGTCGTCCACGTCCCAGAGCCGCGCGGTGCGATCGGCTCCGGAGGTGGCCAGGACTCGGCCGTCGGAACGGAAGGCGGCCGACATCACCCCGTCGGTGTGGCCGGGGCCGGCGACGGGCGACGACGATGGGGGTATCGCACCGTCGGAGTCGCCGCCGATGATCGCGAGGGGTAAGGGGCGGTGCGGGTCGGAGACGTTCCACAGGCGTACCGTGCGGTCGGTGCCCGCCGTGGCGAGTGTGCGGCCGTCAGGGGCGAAGGCCGTGGCGTAGGCCGGGGCGCTGTGTGCGGTCAGTCGCGCGGCGTACGGGACGGCCGGCGCCGACAGGACGCTGCCGCGCGCCTCGGGGGTGTCGGCCAGGCGATAGGCGGCCAAGCCCAGCTGCGCGGACAGTGCGGGATTGGTCGCGCGCAGGGCGATCGCGTCGCCCGCGAGCCTGCGGGACAGCGCCTGGTCGCGCTGGCGGATGGCGGTGCGCTGGGCCTGCGAGGCGGCCACGGCGGCGACGGCGGCGACGACCACCAGGACCACCAAGGCGGCGATGGTCTGATAGAGGCGGCGGGTGCGGCGGCGTACCTGGCGGCCGGAGGCCCGCAGGAAGTCGGCCATGGTCGGTGTCATGTCGGAGGAATGCCGCTGCGCCCACTCCTGCGCGGCGAGCAGCCGCGCGCCTCGGTACAACGCGTCGGGGTCGTTCCGTTCGTGCCGCCAGGCCTGGGCATCGGCGGCGAACCTGCGGCCGAGCAGCATGGTGGCGCGATCCGCGGACAGCCAGTCGGCGAGCAAGGGCCAGGCGGACAGCAGGGCCTCGTGCGTGATCTCCACGGTGTCCTGGTCCAGGGTGAGCAGGCGCTGGTCGACGAAACGGTGCAGCACCTCGGTCATGGCAGGCCCGGGGGACGGCAGATCGGCCGAGGAGACCTTGCGGCGGGTGTCGGCGGCGTCGGCGGAGACGTGCACCAGATGCAGGAACAGCCGTCGCGCCAGCTCACGTCGTTGGGCGGAGAGCTCCTCGTAGATCTCGGTGGCGCTGGCGGCCACGGCACCCTCGATGCCACCCGCCTCCTGATAGCCGGCCACGGTCAGGCCGTGGCCCTGGTCGTTCAGCCAGGTGGCATAGAGCGCGTGCGACAGCAGGGGCAGCACCCCGGCGTCGTGTGCCCGGCTGGCTTCGCGGAGCAGCAGTTCGACCAGTGCGTCCTCGATGGCCAGACCGGCCTTGCGAGCCGGTTCCACGATGGCGTCGCACAGTTCGTCCCTGGTCATGGGGCCGACGGCCACCTGTCCGTGCTGCGCGGCGGCCGCCAACGCCGGAAACCGGAGAAGGTGACCGTAGAAGTCGGCGCGCAGGCCGATGACCACGATGGCGCCGTCGGCTGCCGCCCGCACCAGCGCGTCCACGAACGCGTCCTGCGCCGGCTCGCCGGTGCGGGCGGTGGCAGTGGTCGATGCGGTGAAGGGGATGAAAGCGGTGAAGATCTCTTCGAACTGGTCGACGATGAGGACCTCGCCCGGCCGGCCCGCGATGACCGGATGTGAGGCCGGAGTGCATACGGTGACCGCACGTCCCTGCTCGTGCAGAGCCGCGACCAGCCCGGCCCGCAGCAGCGAGGACTTGCCCGCTCCGGAGGCGCCGACCACCAGCCGCAGCCCGCCTCCGTCCAGTTCGGTGACCGCGCGCAGGAGGCGCTCGGTCAGGGCGTCCCGGCCGAAGAACCACGCGGCGTGCTCGGCCTCGAAGCCCGCCAGCCCCCGGTACGGCTCGACGCCCCCTCGCCTGCGTGATCGTCCCCGCCGCACCCGCTGCCAGGCGTCCACCCAGCCGGTGACCTCGGTCGCTCCACAGACCTTCAGCACCCGCTCGAACGAATCCCTCAGGGCCAGAGAAGGCAGCCCCCGACCGGCGAACCAGTCTCCGATGGTGCTGTGCGCACCGGGGCTGCCGGCCAGCGCCGCGACCTGCCGTACGGTCAGACCCGCCCGCTCGCGGAGCATGGTGAGCTCCCGCGCGAAGCCCTCACGGTCGCGAATCCGGCCGGGATCCGGTCCCGCCCCGTCCTGGGCCACTGCCGCGCCTCCTACGAGAAACGTCTTTGCTCTGTAGTCCGTCGCGCGACGCCGAGGGTTACAGACCCGTGTCACCGCGCTTGTCAGGGCTTGTTGGTGCTTGTACGGGCTTGTACGGACTCCGCCGGGACGTCTTCCGGGGCCGGTGGCCCTCCTCGATAGTCGGGGGCCCGGCATCCCATCGAAAGGGAGGACCCTCATGACGAGCCGGATCGAACAGCCACCCCGCAGGGCGGTGCTGCGCATGATGGCGGGTACGTCACTGCTCCTGGGCACGAGCGCCGCGCTCGCCGTCGCCGCGCCGGCGCCGGCGCAGGCCGCCCAGGCGGGGTGGCGCTGGTGTGAACGGTGCAGCGGCCTGTGGTACTCCCTGAACGGGACACGGGGAGGGTGCCCCGCCGGAGACATCCTCGACGGCGGTCATCACAGCACCGGCAGCG
Source organism: Nonomuraea sp. NPDC049695 (assembly GCF_040674955.1). Lineage (NCBI taxonomy): Bacteria > Bacillati > Actinomycetota > Actinomycetes > Streptosporangiales > Streptosporangiaceae > Nonomuraea > Nonomuraea sp. NPDC049695. The sequence continues at coordinate 8,048 of NZ_JBFANV010000122.1, forward strand.
GGAACTACATCCTCAAGACCATCGAGGACGGGGGCCGGGGGCAGAGCAACTGGCGGTGGTGCGGCGCCTGCCAGGGGCTGTGGTACTGGGGCAACTCCACGTTCGGTCACTGCCCCAGCCAGGGCTCCTCGGGCCACACGCCTTTCGGTCCTTACCCGACGATCTCCTCCTACTATCTGATCGAGGACGTCGGCAACCGCGACTCCCCGGGCGGCCAGGAGCAGTGGCGCTGGTGCTTCAAGTGCGCCGGCATGTTCTTCGACGGCAACACTCCCGGCGCCTCCGGCCGCTGCCCCAAGGACGGCGCCCACCATGCCGTCACCGGCGGCAGTTACGTCCTGCGGCAGGTCCCGTGAAGGCGTCACGGCGCGCCGGCGTCCTCGGCGCTCTGGTCACCGTGGCCTGTCACAACGCCCTCGCCTACCAGCACAATTCCGCCGGGCACATCAACACCGTGCGGCGTCTCGGCGTCGGCGACCACGTGGTCCGCATGCCGGGCAGGCCGCTTGAGCGCGGCATCGTCCACGTCACCGCTTACGGATCCTCCCCTGACCACTTCTTCAAGGCCGCCTTCATGGAGTGAGGCCTGCGCTTCCCGCGGGGCGGTCCCGTCGAGCCGGGGCCGCCCCGCTTCAGCGTTCAGCGGCGCCGTGGCCGTTCAGAACTCGATGAACCCGTACAGCGCGAGATGGTTCGACTTCGTACTGCCGACCGTGTGATCAATGCTCGACGGTCGCACGGTGCCCTTGACGAAGAGGTAGTCGATCTTCCTGGACCCGTCGGTCGCTCTGGCTCCATAGCCGGTCATGCCGAAGCCGCCGAGTGTGGTGGAGGCGATGTTCGTACGATTCGCGTCGATCCCGATCACGCGGATCGTTGACGCGTTCATCAAGCTCGTGGCGTCCGCGCCGACGTGGATGCCGGAGCCCGCGATGCCCGTGTCGCCCGCGCCCGCGCAGGCGTTCGCCCCGTTCTGCTCCGGGAGGTGCATGGTCGCGGCGAAGACGGTCGTCCCCGTCTCCTTGATCGTGAACCTCGCCGCGAGAGCGCTGGTGCGCTTCCATTTGTATGCGTAAGTGGCGCCGTCGTCGCTGTCCGGCGGCTTGTACAGCGTGCACCCGGCTCCGCCGTTGTACGCCGTTCCGGGCTTCAGCCAGCCCGCGCTCCAGTACTTGGAGACGTCACCCGCCGCGAGGCTCAGCGTCCTGGTGTTGTAGATGATGGCGTTGGTCTGCTTCTTCTTCAGGTCGCCGAGCGCCTGCTGACTGCAGTTGTGCGAACCGCCCCACTCCTCGGGGTCGTCCCACGCCACGAGCGCCTTGTAGGTGCCCGCCGGATAGCCGAACTCGGCCCCGAGCTGGTCGGCGTATGCCGTGGCCTGTCCGGTGCCACGCACCTGCTGCACGATCAGGAGATCGGGAGCCTTCACGCCGGAGGTGCCCGTCTTACCGTTGTCGTCGACGAGCATCGACGTCAGGTGGTCCGGGCCCGAGATCCGGGTGCACGTGCCGTCGGCGTTGTTTCTCACCAGGTTCTCGATGTTGTTGTTGTAGACCCGTAAGACGCGATCCGCCGCGGCCGTGGGCGCTTCGCGCGCCTGCGCGATCGAGGGTGTGGTGAGCAGCGCGGCTGTCGCGAGCGTCACCACGCCGAGCGATCGGTAATGGAATGACATTGTCGAAGGGTAGCGATGATCGTCGGGCCTGTCGCCAGTCGATGATCGACGTCCTTGACCTGGAGCCCACTCCAGCTGGCAGTCTTCCTCGGAGTCGTTTCCGCATAGCCAGGGAGAGTGCGAGATGAGTGGTTCGTTGCGGACGTTGGGGCGTAGCGGCTTGCGGGTGAGTGCGATCGGGTTCGGGGCATGGGCGATCGGGGGACCCTTCATGGCCCGCGGCAAGCCGGCCGGATGGGGGCAGGTGGACGACGAGGAGTCGGTGGCGGCCGTCCATCGGGCGCTCGACCTGGGGGTGACCTTCTTCGACACGGCCGACGTGTACGGCACCGGGCACAGCGAGCGGGTGCTCGGGCGGGCGCTGTCCGGGCGGTGGGACGAGGTCGTGATCGCGACCAAGTTCGGCCTCACCTTCGACGCGGCGACGCGGGCCCTCACCGGCCAGGACATCTCGCCCGGATACATCCGGCAGGCGTGCCGGGCGTCGCTGGAGCGGCTGGGCACCGATCACATCGACCTCTACCAGCTGCACGTCGCGGACGCGCCGATGGAGCAGGTGGACGAGATGGTCGCCACGCTGGAGGGGCTCGTCGACGAGGGCCTGATCCGGGCCTACGGCTGGAGCACCGACGATCCCGAACGGGTGGCCGCGTTCGCGAAGGGGCCGCACTGCGCCGCTGTGCAGCACAACCTCAACGTGCTGCACGACGCCCCGGCGATGCTGGCGGTGTGCGACACCCATGAGCTCGCCTCCGTCAACCGGGGGCCGCTGGCGATGGGGCTGCTCACCGGCAAGTACGGCCCGGACTCGCGGCTGCCGATGGACGACGTACGCGGCGACTCCCCGGCGTGGATGACCTTCTTCAAGGACGGCCGGCCCGCTCCGGAGTTCCTCGCCATGCTGGACGCGATCCGCGACGTCCTGACCTCCGGCGGCCGTACCCTCGCCCAGGGCGCCCTCGGCTGGCTGCTGGCCCGCAGCGGCCGCACGGTGCCGATCCCCGGCATCAAGACGGTCGGCCAGGCCGAGCAGAACGCCGGCGCGCTGCTGCACGGGCCGCTGGAGGCGGCGCAGCTGGCGCAGATCGACGAGGTGCTGCAGCGCCACGCCCGCTGAGGTGAGCGGGGAGCCCTCACGCCGGATCACCGGATCCGACGGCGGACGAGCCCGGCCGATCACGGCGGATCGGCCGGGCTCGCCGGGTGGAGACAGGGTCAGGCGAGGTCGAACCGGTCGAGCTCCATGACCTTGGTCCAGGCCGCGACGAAGTCGGTCACGAACGTGTCGCGGGCGTCCTGGCTGGCGTACACCTCCGCGAGGGCCCGGAGCTGCGAGTTGGAGCCGAAGATGAGGTCGACCGCGGTGGCGGTCCACTTCACCTCATCGGTGGCCACGTCGCGGATCTCGTACACGTGCTCCTCGGACTCCGACGCCTTCCACCGGGTGCCCGGGGAGAGCAGGTTGGTGAAGAAGTCGTTGGTGAGCACGCCGGGCCGGTCGGTGAGGACGCCGTGCCGCGTGGCCCCGAAGTTGGCTCCGAGGGAACGCAGGCCGCCGATCAGGACGGTCATCTCCGGCGGGGTCAGGTTGAGCATGTAGGCACGGTCGACGAGCAGCACCTCCGGCTGGGTCTTCTCGCCGGTACGCAGGTAGTTGCGGAACCCGTCGGCCCGCGGCTCGAGGACCCCGAAGGACTCGACGTCGGTCTGCTCCTGAGTGGCGTCGGTGCGGCCCGGACGGAACGGCACCGTCACCGCCACGCCGGCCTCGTGTGCCGCCTTCTCGACGGCGGCCGAGCCGGCCAGCACGATCAGGTCGGCGAGCGAGATCTTCGCGCCGCCGGCCTCGTTGAACTCGCGCTGGATGCCCTCGAGGGTGTCCAGGACCGTCGCGAGCTGCTCGGGCTGGTTGACCTCCCAGCTGCGCTGCGGCTCGAGACGGAGCCGGGCGCCGTTGGCGCCGCCGCGCTTGTCGGTGGAGCGGAAGCTCGCGGCGGAGGCCCAGGCGGTGGAGACCAGCTGGGCGGTCGTGAGGCCGGACTCCAGAACCTTCGCCTTCAGGGCGGCGATGTCGGCGTCACCCACGAGTGCGTGGTCGACGGCCGGCACCGGGTCCTGCCACAGCTGGGGCTCGGCGACCCACGGTCCGAGGAAGCGGCTGACCGGACCCATGTCGCGGTGCAGCAGCTTGTACCAGGCCTTGGCGAAGGCCAGCGCGAACTCGTCGGGGTTCTCCAGGAAGCGGAGAGAGATCTTCTGGTACGTCGGGTCGACGCGCAGCGACAGGTCGGTCGTGAGCATCGTCGGCTTGTGCTTCTTCGACGGGTCGTGGGCGTCCGGGATGATCGCCTCGGCGTCCTTCGCGACCCACTGCTTGGCGCCGCCGGGGCTCGTGGTGAGCTCCCACTCGTAGCCGAAGAGGATCTCGAAGAAACGGTTGCTCCACTGCGTCGGCCGGTCGGTCCACGTCACCTCGAGACCGCTGGTGATCGCGTCAGCGCCCTTGCCGGTGCCGTGGCTGCTCAGCCAGCCCAGGCCCTGCGCCTCCAGCGGCGCGCCCTCGGGCTCCGGCCCCACGTGCTCGTCCGCGACGCCGGCGCCGTGGGTCTTGCCGAACGTGTGGCCGCCGGCGATGAGCGCGACGGTCTCCTCGTCGTTCATCGCCATCCGCCCGAAGGTCTCGCGGATGAAATGCGCTGCCGCGGCCGGGTCCGCGTTGCCGCGGGGACCCTCCGGGTTGACGTAGATGAGACCCATCTCGGTCGCGCCGACGTTCGGCGCCATCTCGGTGTCGGTGACGTAGCGTTCGTCACCGAGCCAGGTGTCCTCCGGACCCCAGATGATCTCTTCAGGCTCCCAGACGTCCTCGCGGCCGAAGCCGAAGCCGAAGGTCTTGAATCCCATCGACTCCAGGGCGACGTTGCCGGCGAGTACGAGCAGGTCGGCCCACGAGATCTGCTGGCCGTACTTCTGCTTGACCGGCCACAGCAGCCGCCGGGCCTTGTCCAGGTTGGCGTTGTCCGGCCAGCTGTTGAGCGGGGCGAAACGCTGAGCGCCGTCGCCGGCCCCGCCGCGACCGTCGTGGATGCGGTAGGTGCCCGCGGCGTGCCAGCTCATCCGGATCATGAGGCCGCCGTAGTGGCCGAAGTCGGCCGGCCACCAGTCCTGCGAGGTGGTGAGCACCTCGATGATGTCCTGCTTGAGGGCCTCGACGTCGAGCTTCTCGAACTCCTTGGCGTAGCTGAAGCCCTCTGCCAGCGGGTTGCCCTTGGACGAGTGCGCGCGCAACACCGAGAGGTCGAGCTGGTTGGGCCACCAGTCCCGGTTCGTGCGCGGACGACCGCCGGTCTTCGGAGCCGGCGAGTCGATTGCCGGGTTCTCGCTCTCGCTGCCGTGCGCGGTCACGGAGTCATGCGCGACCGGGCAGCCGGCCGCCGCCTTCTCGTCCACGCCCTGCGCGCTGGAGGGGCCGTTGTCCTGGGTGTCGCTCATCTGCTTCCTTCCGAACTACCGGATCACTGGTCAATGCGTCTGGCCGCACAGTCGGGGCAGGTGCCCCAATAGACGACCTCCGCCTCTTCGACCACGAAGCCCTGGTCATCTGAGGCGGTGAGACAGGGGGCGTGGCCGACTGCGCAGTCGACGTCCGCGATCGCACCGCAGGAGCGGCACACGACATGGTGGTGGTTGTCCGCCACCCGTGACTCGTAGCGGGCGGTCGTACCGGCCGGCTCGATGCGCCGCACCAAACCGGCGTCGGTCAGCGCACGCAGCACGTCGTACACCGCCTGGTGGGAGACCCTGGGGAGCTGGGCTCGTACCAGGGCGATCACCGTGTCGGTGTCGACGTGCGCATGATCGCGCAGCGCGGCGAGCACTGCCAACCGCGGCCGGGTCACGCGCAACGAGACTGCTCGTAACTGCGCCTCGAAGTCGGACGCCATACGGCCAACATAGCGCCCTAATCTGGAATAGTTCAAGTTTGCTGCGAGTCCGGGGCCGGCGCGCCTGGATTCCGCGGCAGGGTGAGGGTCAGGATGGTTCCACCTCGGGGGGCGTTGGCCGCGGTGAGGGTGCCGCCGTGCAGGCGCGCGTTCTCAGCGGCGATGGCCAGGCCCAGGCCGCTGCCGTCGCTACGGGTACGGGCGGCGTCGCCTTTGGTGAACCGGTCGAAGACGTGAGCCAGAAGGTCGGCGGGGATGCCGGGCCCGTCGTCGGAGACGGTGATGGCGATCTGATCGGCACCGGCCTGGACCTGGACGAGTACCGACACCGCCGGGCCGCCGTGCTGGAGCGCGTTGCCGACGAGGTTGGCGATGATGACATCGACGCGCCGCGGGTCGAGCCGAGCGCGCAGGCCCGGGGGAACGTCGGACCGGACCCGGTCGTGCCAGTGCCGCAGGGCGAGCGTCTTGGCGATGAGCTCGTCCAGATCGACCTCGTCGAGATTCAGTACGGCGGCGCCGGCGTCGAAGCGGGAGACCTCGATCAGGTCCTCGACCAGGCGGGTGAGCTTGCGGGTCTCGTCGGAGACCAGCTGCAGCGCCTCGGCGGTGAGCGGTGCGAGGCGGCCGGAGGCGGCGTCGGCGTCGAGGACTTCGGTCACGGCGGCCATGGCCGCCAGCGGCGTGCGCAACTCGTGGGAGACGTCGGCGGCGAACCGGCGCGCCCGCGCTTCCATGTCGCGCAGCGCGGCCGCGTCGGCCTGGAGCGTGGCCGCCATGGTGTTGAAGGTGCGGCCGAGGTCGGCGAGTTCGTCGTCGCCGGTGACGCTCACGCGGGTGTCCAGGCTGCCTCCCGCCATCTGCTCGGCGGCTGTGCGCAGCCGCCGTACCGGTCTCAGCAGCCTGCGCGCGGCCAGCAGAGCGGGGACGATGGAGGCCAGGGCGACGGGGAGGGCTCCGGCGCGCGCGGCGGCTGCCAGGCTGTCCACGTCCTGCTGCTGGGAGGCCAGGGAGAGAGAGGCGTAGGCCACGAGCGGCGAAGGGCCGTGCGGGCGCGCGGCGGCGGTGACGGGAACGGCCACGGCCAGCCAGGGCGTCCGGGCGTGGTGGAAGCGCTGGGCCAGCGCGGTACGCGCCGAGGCCGCCTGGCCGCGCAGCCCCGCGGGCAGCGGCGGCACCTGCTTCCCGGCGGCGATGAGCGGGCCGCCGCGATAGGACAGGGCGGTGTGCCAGCCCCGCGTGCCCGCCGCCAGGTCCAGTTGCCGGGCAAGCCTGCGCAGGTCCGCCTCGGCCGGGTCGGCCGGTAGGTCGGGCGTTCGGGAGGCAAGGTGAGCGCGCAGTTCCTGCAGGACGTCGGCCTGGGCGCGGTCCACGATCGCGGCATGGCCCTGGCGGTAGGTGACCGCGGCGGCGGTCAGTGCGCTGATCGTGGATACCAGGAGGAACACCAGGACCAGCTGGGCCCGCAGGCCGCGTGCGCGGGCGGGGCGGATCACAGCGGCCCGAACCGGTAACCGAAGCCGCGCACGGTCTGGATGTAGCGGGGGTTGCGGGGGTCGTTCTCGATCTTGGCTCGCAGCCGCATCACGCACGCGTCGACCAGCCGGTAGTCGCCGTGGAAGGTGTGTTCCCAGACCTGTTCCAGGAGTTGCTGGCGGCTGAAGGTCTGTTCGGGCGCGGCCGTCAGGAACAGCAGCAGCTTCAGCTCCGTCGGCGCCAGCGCGAGTTGCTCACCGTGCTTGAGCACGCGCAGGGCGACCCGGTCGACGAACAGGTCGCCGTGGGTGGTGCGGGCCTGGTCGGAGGAGGCGGGCTGGGTGGTACGGCGGAGCACCGCGCGCATGCGGGCTTCGATGACCTCGCTGCTGGCCGGCTTGATCACGTAGTCGTCGGCGCCGGCCTCCAGGCCCACGACGACGTCCACGTCATCGTCGCGCGCGGACAGGATCACGATGGGCACCTGGCTGAAGGCGCGGATGCGGCGGCAGGTCTCCAGGCCGCTCATGCCGGGCAGCATGAGGTCGAGCAGGACGATGTCGGGCGCGCTCGCGACGAGTTCGGCCAGTCCGTCCTCACCGGTCGAGACGAGCAGGGTTTCGTGGCCTCGGTGGCGCAGGCCGAGGCTCACGCCCCGGCGTACGGCCGGGTCGTCCTCTATCAGCAGGACGCGGGTCACGAGGAGGCTCCCTGTTCGGCCGGGACGGCCGACCCGCTCTCGTCGCACTTGACCGGCCAGGGCCTGCCTGCCATGCCGGGCTCGAACACCTCGATGACGGGGTCGTCGCCGACGCCTGGAGCCTCGGCGGCCGTACAGACCAGCTGGCTCACCGCCGCCGGGCGCAGGTCACGCACCAGCCACGGCAGACGCAGCTGTACGCGGCCCTTGGTCGTCGTGGCCCGTACCGGCTGTGGCGCCGAGGGCAGTTGCGTGATCAGTCCCCGGGCCCGCTCAGCCGCTGTGGGGCCGTCGAGCAGCGCGTCCATGGCCTGTTGCAACCGGGCGCCGGCCGATGCCGGCCGGGAGACCGGCCAGGTGCCCTGGGGTGTGACGAAATACACCCGCAGCGAACTGCCGAGGTTCTCGGTCAGGCCGCCTTGGACCGGGTCGCCGGCGGGGCGCGCGTCGGTGTCGCTGATTCCGCAACCCGCCAGCGTCGCCGCCGCGGCCAGGACGGCCGCCAGGTGGCGTAAGACCCTTGGCATGTGCCCGCTCCCTCGTTTCCCGGCGGATCTGTCCGGTGATGACTACTGGCTGAGTCTGCTCACGTCGACCGTCCCGGCGCCGGGCTGCGGCCGCGGTATCGCCGCCCACAACCCTGCTGCCAGCGCCGCCGCGGCAGCCGCAGCCACCCATCCGCGCCGCCCGGTGGCCCAGCCGGTGCGCAGCCGTATCGGATCTTCGACGGTGGCCTTCGAGACTACCGCAGCCAGTAATGACAGCCCGGCCGCGACGATCGTCCAGCCCCAGCCGTCGAGCCCGGCCAGAGGCCGTGGCAGGAGGAGGTAGATCGGCCAGTGCCACAGGTACAGGCTGTAGGACAGCTCGCCCAGCAGGCGCGGTACGGTGCTGCCGATCACCCGGCCCGCCAGGCCGTCCGGTGCGTGGGCGAGGAGCGCGATCAGCGCGGCGCCGGCCAGGGAGTGCGCGAACATTCCGCCCTGGAACAGGCCGGGGGCCTTCTCCCCGCCGGTCAGCAGCCAGGAGGCCGACAGGCCGCACAGCAGCAGGACGCACACCACGTCCGCGGCGGTGTGTGACAGGCCGCTCACCGCGGCCCGGACGGGGGCCGTGGCGGCGGCCGCGCCGAGAAGCAGAGAGAAGGCCCGGGTGTCGGTGCCCTCGTAGGCGCGGGTGGTGTCCACGGCGGCCCCGAGCCTGATCATGAGCAGGAGTGAGACGAGCGCGCCGGCCACCGCGACGAGCGCCACCCGCCGGTGCCCGCCGGGCCCTCTCCCGGCCAGTGCCACCATCAGGGGCCAGGCCAGGTAGAACTGCCATTCGACGCCGATGCTCCACAGGTGGGCGAACAGGCGGGTGCCGGAGGCGTTCCAGTAGCCGATCTGCTCGCCGATGAGGTGCCAGTTCACGCTCTGGGCGGCCACCCACGGCGCGTCCTGGAGTGCGTACCTCAACAGGTCCGGCCTGGCGAACGCCCAGGCCAGCAGCAGGGTTGAGATGACCATGACGGTCAGCGCGGGCAGCAGACGGCGGGCCCTGCGTTCCCAGAAGGCCACCAGGCGGAGACCGCCCCTCCTGCCGAGCTCCTCCAGCAGCAGGCCGGTGATCAGAAAGCCGGACAGGACGAAGAACAGGTCGACGCCCAGGAACCCGCCGCGCAGGTGCCCGGCGTGAAACAGCAGGACCGCGGCGACAGCGAGCCCACGCAGCCCGTCAAGCGCGCCGACATGCGCGCGGCGCGGGGCCGACGTCGTCGCTCCCATCAGCCGCAGCCGAGTTTGGCGAAGCGGTCGTCGCCGGTCCACGGCCCGGTGGCCCAGACGGCGGGTGCGGCCGGGGTGAAGCCGGTCAGCTCGCCGAGCCGCTTGGCGAACCAGGTGGCGAAGGCCGCCGATCCCTGTTGACAGGAGTGGACCCCGTCCTTGGCGCGCTGGGCCTTGCCGGCGGCGTAGTCGTCGCCCCACAGCTCAGAGGCATCCAGGTAGCGAACGTCGGCGACCTTGGCGGCCATCGCGGGCGCGCTCTTGATCGCGTCCTTGTGGGGCCGGTAGAAGTCGTCGATCTTGAACGGCGGCGCCGACACCAGGACGAGCCGGGCGCCGGCGTCCTTCGCCGTCCGGGAGAGCTGCTGGTAGGCCGCCAGCTGCTGGCCGGACGTGCCCCAGTCGTAGGTGGTGATCTGGTACGCGATCACCGTCGGCCGGAAGGAGGCGAGGTTCTCCTTCAGCGTCTTCCACGTGTCCTTGGCCGCCACGGCCGTCACCGGGTGATCACCGGCGACGACGTTGCCGCCGCCGTCAGAGGTGGCGTTCTTGAACCGCACACCGCTGGCTTCCAGCGCGGCCTGCACGGCGGGGGCCTCCGCGCCCGCGATGGAGTCGCCCATCCACAGCACCCTGACGCCGGCCGCGGCCTGACCGGCGTGTCGGGCCGTCGCGGCCGGTCCGTCGCCGGGGGTGGCGGTGAACGAGCCGCAGGCCGCCAGCGTGGCCCCGACCGCGACCGCCACGGCCGCCATCACTCCGGCACGACGGCGGCCGGTGGATCCTGGGGGGAGCGGGGAGCCAGGAAAGGGGTTCGTCGGTTGCATGGTCCGTAGGCAATCAGACGAATCCGGCGGTCAACCGCGTTGTCATCGTTTCATCACACAATGAGGGATCAGCCATCACAGAGGAGATCCCGGCAGGCGGGAACGACGACGCCCGGCAGGCGACGATCGACGTCGTCGCCTGCCGGGCGGGTGAAGGAGGTGCTATGGGGCTTTACTGCGGGGCGTCGAAGGTCCACTCGGCGCCGGCGCCCGGGCCCACGACAAGGGTCGAACGTCCGATCCGCTCCTCGTGCCGCGTCGCCACGGACTGGTTGAGCGACATGGAGACCTGCTTGAGGCCCGCCTTCTCACGCGCGACGGAGTCGAGCTGGATGGTGGTGCCTCCGCCCCTCGCGATGGCGCCGCCGCCGGTGACCGTGACGTCGAACCCGCCCGCCTTGAGCAGGGGGACCGTGTTGGCGAGGTCGCGCGCGGGGACGCCGATGCGGATGTAGGTGATGTCACGCATCAGGTGGTCGGCGTAGGCGTCGGGCAGGTAGCGCTCGCGGCTGACGTCACCGTCGTAGCTTGCCGGCTCGGTCTGGCTGCGCGGGTCGGCGAAGTACTCCGGGAAGTACTCCATCGCCCACGGGTCGAAGGCCTCGTACTGGTCGGCGGTGGTGCGGATGGTGTCGAACCACGGGATGGGGACGCCATCGCCGAAGTCCCGCGTCTGGCGGTACTTGGCCGGGTCGCTGATGCCCAGGGCGGCCAGCTGCGCGGTCACCTTGGCCAGGTCACCGGAGCGCTCGGTCGACACGCCCAGCCCGGCGGAGCCGTAGAGGGCGTCCTGGCCGGGCAGGTCGCCCTCGCCGAACAGCTCGATGTAGGTCTCGCGGCCCTTGAGGTAACGGCCCTTCCAGGTCATCCCGCCACCGGTCGTGGTGCGGACCTCGAAGTTGGCGAACTCCCGCAGGTAGGCGGAGTTCTCGACGGCGTCGGCCGTCTCCCGGTCGACGACGCTGTAGGCGTGGTTGTAGAACAGCAGCTGCTTCTGGGACGACACGTGGGACTCTTCGGCCTGGGCCGTCCCCACACCCCCGGCGAGCGCGACGGCGCAGGTCGCGGTGAGAGCGGTGATCATCCGTAATGTCCGGCGAATCATCATGAACGTGATCTTAGGGCGAGGATGATCACCTTCACTATCGATTTGACAGGACCAATACTGCAAATGTGGCGATCTCATACCGGCGATGTGGCGAGCCCCTCGCGGCTTGACGATCGTTGACACCCCTTGGCGGCCGATGTTTGACTCGGCCGGGTGTCAGCTGCATCATCGGCTGCTCGCGCGGCGGCACGGCTGCCTCGTGAGCCCGGCGTCTATCGGTTCCGTGACCGGCACGGCCGCATCCTCTACCTGGGACGCGCCACCGACCTTCGGAGCCGGGTGCGGTCCTACTGGGGTGACCTGCGCGATCGCCTGCACCTGACGGAGATGGTCGCCCGGGTCGCCTGGGTCGAGGCGGTGGCGTGCGAGTCGGTGCACGAGGCCGCCTGGCTCGAGCGTAACCTGCTCGAAGCCGAGATGCCCCCCTGGAACCGCACCCCCGGCGGCGCGGAGACGTCGATCTACATCGTCGTCGACACGCGGCCGCGCACCGCCGGGGTGCGCACGAGCCACGTCGCACGGTTCGACGGGGTCGTCGGCTTCGGTCCTTACCTCGGCGGAACGAGAGCGCGGCAGGCGATCTCCGGGCTGCACCGGGCCTTCCCGCTGGCGTACACGCGTGACCGGCTCGCCGGCGCCGAACGCGACATCGCGGCCAGGCGCGGCATCGGCCCGCAGCTCAGGGAACGGCTCGCCGAGGCCGTCATCTCCACGCTCGACGGGACGTACGCCGAGGCCGCGCGTGAGGCGCTGACGGCGGCGCGCGACCGTGCGGCGGGGGCGCTCAGCTTCGAGCTGGCCGCCCGGATCCAGGAAGAGCTGGCCGCGCTCGAATGGGTGACGAGCGTGCAGCGCGTCACCGTCGAAGGCGGCGGCGACCAGGACGTATGCGGGTGGGCGGACGGTCTCGCCGTCACGTTCACCATCCGCGGCGGGCGCCTGAACGGATGGGGCCAGCGCGAGTGCGCTCGCTCGGCCGTGGCCCGGGCGAGCGCCGTCACGCCGCCCGAATGGGCCGGCTTCGCCCGGCGCAATGCCGAGCTGGCGGCGGCGCTCAGCCAGGCCTGAACGGGCATCACCCGTCGCTCGGGAACCTGGCCTCACCCGCCGCCTGGCGGACCGCGATCTCGGCCAGCTTGCGGATCTCCGCCGCCGGGACGGCGACGCCAGGCGTCTGGAACGTCCAGCGGAGGAACGCCTCGACGTTCACGGCGGGCACGTCGCCGAGATAGGGCTCGATGTACACCGGCGTGTTCGGCTCACTGCGCCAGCTGTCGGCGAGCGTGCCGATGTCCACCGCGTCGTAGCCGAGGGCGTCCATCAGCAGGGCGGCCTCCGCCTTGGCCTCGGCGTCATCGCCGGCGACGGGCAGGGCGCTGCGGTCCGGCGCGCCCGCGGGCCGGGCGAGTGAGACGATCTGGTGCGGAGTGATGGTGTTGAACGCCTTGATCACCCGAGAGCCCGCGAGGTGACGCTGGATCAGGCCGCTCGATGTCAGCTCGCCGGAGTCCAGCTCGGCCAGGTGGCCGTCCCGCTCGGGGTAGTAGTTCGCCGTGTCCAGCACCGTCTTCCCGGCCAGCGCATCGGCGGGGAGCCGGCCGTACGCGTGGAACGGGATGGCCGCCACCACCAGATCTCCGGCGCGTGCCGCTTCGTCCGGCGTGGCTGCCCGGGCGCGCCCGCCCAGCTCGGCGACGAGATCGGCGAGCGTCTCAGGCCCTCGCGAGTTGCTGAGGACAACCTCGAGACCGGCGGCGACGGCCAGGCGGGCAACGGAAGAACCGATCATTCCGCTGCCGATGACTCCAAGTGTCCGGGACACGACTTCTCCGTTCGACGTGGCACAAGATAGTTCGAGTTCAAGTAATGCGAGTCATAACTATCATGACTCGAATCATGTTCGCTAGACTTCCTGACCATGACCGAACGGGCCGATGCGGTGACGCAGACGCAGATCGACCGGGACGTGTGCCGGCTGGCCCACCGATTCACCCAGCAGCTGGACGCCCACGTACGACGCGTCGCCGACGACCTCGCCCTGACCCCGGCCCAGGTGGTCGCGTTGCGTGAGCTCTCGGACCCGATCACCGCACGAGAGCTGGCCAACCGGATGGTCTGCGAGGCCTCCAACGCCACGTTCGTCCTCGACCGGCTGGAGCAGCAGGGCCTGATCGAGCGCCGGCCCCATCCGACCGACCGGCGCGCCAAGGAGGTCGTCCTCACCGCCGCGGGCGAACGCCGCCGGGCCGACGTCCTGGAACGCCTGAACACCCACTCCCCGCTGGCCACGCTCAGCCCGGCGCAACAGCAGTCCCTGCGCGAGCTGCTCCAGGCCCTCATCACCTGAGCGCGGCGCGCCCCAGGTCGGGCTCGGGTCTCCAGCGGGCGTGGTTGGGATGGGTGCCGCAGGGTAGCGAAGCGATGACACGGGGTGGCGAAAGGAGGCGTGGCCATGCGTGCCATCAGCTCTGCGGTGATCGGGATGGCCATTGCCGCCACCGGTTGCGCGTCGGTGGGGACGTACCCGTCGCAGACGTACCCGCCGAACAGCGGGGCCAACGCCGACCTGCAAGGCGTGCTGCACCTGCGCAACGCCTTCCTCCTGGACGGCCCGGACCCGGACTCGCCGTCCCCGCAACTCGCCCTGTACGCCGTCCTGATCAACTCCGGCAGCCGGCCCGCCCGGCTCGACCGGATCGTCGTCGAGGGCGGCGGCTCCGTACAGCTGGCGGGGCCCATCACGCTGCCCCCCAACCAGCCCGTCGGCACCGGCGGCAAGCCCATCGGCACCGTCAGCGGCGTGCGCAGCGCCACGGTGCCGATGACCTTCGCCTTCAGCGGCACCGCGCCCATGCGCGTGAACGTCCCGGTCCAGCTGAGAGCCGGAGAGTACGCCAACCTGCCCACCGCGCCGCCTCCAGCGGGGTGACGGCAGCGGACGGCCGCCCGGTCACAGCTTCGGTACGAGGCCGACGTCGAACCACACCCCGACCTCGTCGCTGAGCTTGAGCGCGCCCAGCAGCGCCGAGTAGGGCCGGATGCCCCACCGGGTCTGCACGACGGTTGCCGAGCCCTGCACGCGCTCATCGGTCAGCGAACCCTGGACCTCGACGGGCTGCGTGACCCCGACGAGGGTGAGCTCGCCCTCGACGCGGAACGACTGCGCGGTCCCGTCCACCCGCGTCGACCGGAACATGATCGTCGGGTGCTTCCGCACCTGCAGGATCTTCTCCCGAATGGTCCGCTCGATCTCCGCATGATCGGAGGCCGACAGCGGCTTGACACCGCCGGTCCCCTCCCTGACCTCGAGCGAACCGGCGTCGGCCTCGACCGTCATCGAGCAGTTGGCCGGGTCGGCGGCGTCGACGACGGCGGTGCCGCGCCAGCGGGTGACCTCGATGGTGAGATCATGGCCGGCCTTCGCGCCCAGCCCGGTACGGGTCGTATGGACGAGAAGCCGGCCGGACTCGGCGCCGAACGTGTAGTTACCAGCGGTGATGCTCACCTTGTCACGCTAGCTCGCACCTGCTCGGCTCACCGTGACACGTGCCGCAGGCATGGCGAATCCGGGGCCGCCGGTTGCGTTTCCCGGATGAAGGAGGGGTGGGACAGACCGCCCGGTGGCTGAGATCATCGCTGCATGTCCGAAACGCTCAAACCGTACGCTCTCGTCACACAGCTGCGGTCGCTGCCCGACGAATGGCTGATGTACCTGCTGCGGCAGGTCTTCGAGCAGCGCCGCCCGTACGGCGACGAGGACGACTCCCGGGACAACCGCTACTTCATGGCCGTGGCCTCCCGCGACCGCGATCCTCGCAGCGGGCGGTGGAGCGGCCGGACCGACCACATCGCTGTGGCCTACCCCGACCCGGAGCATTACGACGACCCGCTCGACGTCGACTGGGGCCTGGTACAGCACGGCGGCTGCGGACGGTGCCAGGTGCGCCTGGCAGGCAGCCGCAAGCACGTGCGCTGCCCGATCTGCGACGAGCCGGCGTTCCTGACATGAGCGGAGCCGCCGTGCCCGACCCGGAGGAGGCACTGCGCGCGATGCCCCTCCACGAGCTGCGCGACGCCGTGTCGCGGATCACCGTCGCCCGGCTCCTGCCGCAGTTGCTGGCCCTGCCCGACGACGTGCTGCGGGACGTGCTCTGCGAGGTGCTGGCCGAACGCGCCCCGTACGGGCACACTCCGTACCGCGAGGCCCGGCTGCTCCTCGCGGTGCCCGGCCCCACCCCCGAACGCCCTGCCTCGAAAGACCCTGCCTCGAAAAACGGGGCACCCGGCTGGCGCCACCGGGCGGTGGGCATCGCGCTGCCGCATCTGGGCGAGCGCAAGAAGCGCGGGCGGCTGGCGTTCGAGGGGCGGTGCGCGGTCTGTGCCGCCGCGCTGTGCGCCGACACCGCCCAGGTGGCCTGCCCGGTATGCGGCATGACGGAGAAGGTGTCGCGCGGCTGATGCTGGGCGCGTCACTCCGGCTTGTACCGGGAGAACGCCTCCTGCACGTCGCCGGGCGCGTGGGCGAGGGCGGCGTGGTCGGGGTCGGCCGGCGTGACGTGGGGGAGGTGGATGACGACGTCGTAGGCGTCCAACGGGCTCAGGTCGGCATAGAAGGTGCCGACGCGCTGTGCGGACACGGCCCGGACGGCATCGGTGTCGGCCGGGGACAGCCGCCGCAGGTCGGTCGCGAAGGGCCCGTCGTGGCTCGCGTCCATGAGCGCGTCGAGGCTGCCGGGCTGGGGCGGCTCCATCTTCGTGAACAACTCGCCGGCGTAGAACCCGGCCCCGGGGTTGAGCGTCCGGCCGGTCCCCGAGGTCGTGCCGATGGCCAGATAGTCGCCGCCCAGCCGGTCGGCGAGATGCATGCCCATCGTGGTCATCGGTGCCATGCCGGGCAGGGTGACGGGCCCGCGTTGGACGTGGCCGTTGTGGGCGGCGAGGACGATCCGGTCCTCCCTGCGCAGGATCCACTCGACCGTGTCCGCGATCGCGGCGTCGCGGATGCTCGCCCCGAGGTCCGGCCTGCCCGCCGAGAGCTCGCGGGCCACCGTGTCGACGGCCACGGTCAGGCTCAGCGAACGGACGGCACGCTCATAGGCATCGGCGGTCGTCCGGCGGAGGTAGTCGAGGCGCCGGCCCGTCATGCGTGCCATGAGCTCGGCGAGGCCCGCCGTCAGCGCGTTCCTGCGTTCGGGGGTGAGCTCTCCGTAGGCGGCGAGGGCCTGGGGGATGGAGAACGCGGAGGCCGCCGCGAAGGCGGAGGCCGTCTCCCGTACGTCCGGATCGACCTCGTAGCCGGGATCGGCCCGCGCCAGGTAGGAGAGCACGGCGTCCAGGCCGGGCAGCAGGGACGCGTTCGAGCCGGACAGGTCGATGCCGTAGAAGCCGACCGGCCGCGAGGCCGTGAGATTGTGCTGCCGCATCCACTCCAGATGGGCGCGCATCGGGGTCCACAGGCCCATCAGCGAGGTCATGCCGTTCGCCAGCAGCCGGCTCACCTGCTCCTGGTCGCCGGCCTCGCCGTCCCGGACCCAGTCGTCGACCTGCCACCCTTCGACGAATCCCGACTCCATCGCATACGCGCCGAATCCGTGCCGTTCGGCCAGGTAGCGCAGCACGCGGTGGCGGAGCCGGTAGAACTCGCCGTTGTAATGCGCGCTCTCGCCGATCGCCACCACCCGCGCGTCGCCGATCGCCTCATCCAGCCATGCGAGGTCGTCCAGCGGTCCGGCCGGATCCAGCGTGGACAGCGGGATCACCGCCTCGCCGCTCAGTCGCACCATGCCTGTGGAGGATTGCGCCGTCATTCCAGCTCCTCTGTCAACCGTTCCCATTTTTGGTAACGGTACCAGATATGGGAACATCAGGGCGTGGACACCATTGATCTGCTCCTGCACCCGGTCCGGCTGCGCATCGTGCACGCCATGTCCGGCGGGCACACCCTGACCACGTCCGACCTGTGCGCCCGGCTGGCCGACGTGCCGAAGACCACCGTGTACCGGCACGTCGGGGTGCTGGCGGAGGCGGGAGTGCTGGAGATCGCCGGCGAACAGCGGGTGCACGGCGCCGTCGAGCGGCATTACCGGCTACGCCGCGAGCGCACGAGGATCGACGCCGAGGACGCCACGTCCATGTCCCTGGACGACCACCGCCGCGGGTTCGCCGCGGCCATGGCGGCCCTGCTCGCCGAGTTCAACGCCTACCTGGACCGGGACGGAGCCGACCCGAGCGCCGACTCCGTGGGCTACCGGCAGGGCACGTACTGGTTCAGCCCGGACGAGCTCGCCCAGATGATCGACGCGCTGTACGAGGTGTTCGTCTCGAAGGCGCGCAACGAGCCCGCCCCGGGCCGCAGGCCTTACCTGATGAGCACGATCTTCTTCCCGGCCGAGGAGACGCCGCGGCACGAGGCGGGTGGGCAGTGAGGTTCGCTGCTATGCGGGTGTTCCGGGTGACCTGCGGAGCGACGCGACCCGATCGACCAGGTGGCCGATCTTGTAGTACAGCCGCGGCGGGACGTGCGGGAGCACCCGTGAGTGCCGCTGCTCCAGCAGTGCGAACATCTCCACCGGTGGCAGGTCGATGTAGCGCGGGAGGTTCTCGTACCACTGGGCGCTGTAGTGGGCCGCGCGTTGGATGCGTCTGATCTCGGCTCTGCGTCGCCGGTCGTAGTGGGCCAGGGCGGTTTCGAGGTGGGGGTTCTGGTAGAGGGAGTGGGCGAGGAAGGCGGCGTCTCCGAGGGCGAGGGCGGTGCCCGCGCCGATGGAGTAGTGGGTGGTGTGTGCGGCGTCGCCGACGAGGGC
>NZ_JBFANV010000123.1:0-26240 GCF_040674955.1 Nonomuraea sp. NPDC049695
CAGCCGCCGGTGGGTGAGCACTCATAGCTACTGGACCTTGAGTCCCGCCCAAAGATCGTGCCCCCACTGGTCGGCCGGGAGAGTTGATCGCCGCTCGCGGGCCAGGGTGTGGTGTGCCTCCTGGATGGTGAGTTGCCGGTTGACCCGACGCCGATAGGTGTCGTCGATTGGGTCGATCACGGCCAGCAGGTGCAGGGTCTTGGCGATCCGGCCGTACTCGGCGAAGGCTTGGCCGAGCGGGGTTGGGCGGCCCTCGCGGCCGAACATCCGCAGGAGGTCGTAGGCGCGGACCTGGTTGGTGATGAGCGATCCGGCCACCCGCAGCATGTCCGGCCACCAGGTGGTGATCCTTGTGAGGTTGACCTTGTTACGGGCCAGGGCCTCCAGCGGCCCATAAGGTTCACGGGGCTGGCTGGGGAGATCGGCGTACCAGAAGCGCTGGTCGAGCAGGTCGGCGAAGCGGGGAGAGAAGCGGTAGCCGAGGATGTCGAAGACGCCGAAGACCATGTCGGAGTAGGAGGCGTTGTCGGTGGTGACCATTTCCGGCTTGACGCCGCCGTCGAGGTTGAGCAGCGCGTCCAGGATGTGCAGGCTGTCGCGTGGGGTTCCGGCGACCACCAGCTGCCCGATTCCAGACACCTGGTCGTTGATCGCGTTGAGCCAGGTGAGGCCTCGTTTGAAGTGGAAGAACTTCGGCGAAGGGCCGGTATTGATGCTGTGCTTGGGCACGATGAAGCGCAACCCGTCGACCGAGGCCAGTAACCCTCCGCCCCAATGCTGGACGATCGGCACCTGCGATTGGGCCTTGATCAGCAGAGCGTTGGCCGCGGCCAGGGTGTCGCCGCGCAGGTAGTACTGGTCAACGTGCGCGAGCCGATCTCGCGTCAGCGCCCGGTGGTCGGTGTTGATCACTGGGGACAGGCCGATGTTGCACGCCTCGCTCACCAGCAGCGCCACCAGCGAGGTGGCCAGGTCGTCCATGCGGGTGCCGCCCTCGCTCACGTGGACGAAGGCGTCCAGGAACCCGGTCCAGGCGTGCACCTCGAACAGCAGGTCTGGCAGATCGATGCGCGG
Source organism: Nonomuraea sp. NPDC049695 (assembly GCF_040674955.1). Taxonomy (NCBI): domain Bacteria; kingdom Bacillati; phylum Actinomycetota; class Actinomycetes; order Streptosporangiales; family Streptosporangiaceae; genus Nonomuraea; species Nonomuraea sp. NPDC049695. The sequence goes on from NZ_JBFANV010000123.1 coordinate 1,075, forward strand.
GAACATGGCCGCGGTGGTGGCGCGCAGCCAGCGCAGCGACTCGCTTTCGCCCAGCGCGCCGAGCCGCTCGACGTTCAGCTTGGGCCATCCCTTGTCGGGCACCACGATGGAAACCTTCGCCTCGTCCCCGGCTTCTTCGAGACGCTCGGCCATCTGCTGCCAGGCGGCATGAAGCACCCGCACCCGCTCAGCCAAGTGCTTCTCGACCGGTGCCTCCAGGTTCAGGCCGGCCAGCACGTCCTCGCGCACCGCCTGCCATGGACGTCGGCACCGGTCTTGGCGTGGAACGCCTTCAGGTGCCAGCCATCGCGCCCGGCGTCCACCGGCCGGGCGCCGGCGTGGATCCTGCCGCCCCGGTGCAGGTGGATGCCGGACGCGAAGAGCTCGATCGGGGTCACGGTCATGGGGTTTCGGCGGTGGCGGTGAGGACCGCGCGGCCGAGGAGGTGGCCGGCGATGGTGAAGCCGAGGTACGCGGGGGTGGCGTCGGCCGGGACGCTGATGGTCTCGACGTCGAGGGCGTGGACCACGACGAAGTAGCGGTGCGGGCCGTGCCCCGCCGGCGGGGCAGCGCCAAGGTAGCGCGCCACGCGGGCGTCGTTGGGCAGCTGGTAGGCGCCTTCGGGGAGGCCGGAGCCGATGTCGTCGCCCGCGCCTTCGGGCAGCTCGGTGACGGTGGCGGGGATATCGGCCACGGCCCAGTGCCAGAACCCGGAGCCGGTCGGTGCGTCCGGGTCGTACACCGTGACGGCGTAGCTCTTCGTCCCCTCAGGGGCGCCGCTCCACGACAGCTGCGGGGAGACGTCCTTGCCTCCCGGGACGCCTCTGGCCATCTGCTCGGCGGGCCAGGGAGTGCTGTCGGCCAGCGTGGCGCTGGTGACGGTGAAGGAAGGCACCTCGGGGAGGCGGGCAAAGGGGTTGTTCACGTCTGTTCCTTCATAGAGATGGCGAGGGTGTCAGCCGACGAGTCGGCCACGCGGACAGCGCCATCGAGGGCGCTGTCCAGACATCATCGACCATAACACGAATAATCGATTATTTTCGAATCGTCTATCCTGAAGGCATGACGCAGACGGCCGACCCAACGACGAAGCAGATGCTCTCCGAGCGTATTCACGCCCGGCTCCAGGAAGCGATCATGAAGGGCGAGTACGCCCCGGGCGAGGCGCTCAAGCCGCAGGAGCTGGCCCAGCAGCACCAGGTCAGCCTGGCCGTCGTACGCGAGGCCCTGGTGCGGCTGGTCGGCGAGGGCATCGCGGTGCGGCTGCCCAACCGCGGCTTCGCCGTCCCCGACTTCTCGGACCGGCGGTGGCAGGAGCTCACGGAGGCCCGCCGTACGATCGAGCCGGTCATGCTGCGCCTGGCGATCGAGCGTGGCGACCTCGACTGGGAGGCACGGGTGCGCGCGGCCCACCACCGGCTGGTCCGCACACCGGTGTACGTTCCGGAGGAGGGCGAGTACTACAGCAGCGCGTGGTCGGAGGCCCACCGCGTCTTCCACCGGACGCTGCTGGACGGGTGCGGCAACTCCGTGCTGCTGGACACGTTCGACCGGCTGTGGACGGCCAGCGAACTGGCCCGCCGCTGGTCGGCGCAGCGCACGCCCGACCGCGACGGCGCCGCGGAGCACCGCCGCCTGGAGGAGGCGGCCCTCGCCCGCGACACCGACACCGCCGCCGAGGTACTGGCCCAGCACTTGACGTTGACCGTCGCCGCCCTCACGTGCGCATCTGATGAGGTCAGGCGGCGGTCGTGACCTTCCACAGATAGATAATGATCGTGCCCTCCGGGACGCCGGCCTTCTGTCCGCATCACCTTCACTGAGCCAGGCCGTCCCCATCCGGCTCAGCAAATCTGATGCACCGCAGGCAGGTGAGTCGCATCCGCATCACTTCGAGCGAGTCAGGACAGTCCGGGACTCGCTGCACATGATCGATGTGCTGTTTCGGCGCGACGGCGGGCAGCGGCCGGACATCATCGTGACCGATACGGGCTCTTATAGCGACGTGGTCTTCGGACTGGTGCATCTGCTGGGCATGCAGTACCGGCCGGCGCTGGCCGACATCCCAGACCAGAAGGGATGTGACCCAGATGCGGCAGATACGCGGCGCGACTTCATCCCGCTGCCCCCGGCGGTGGAGGAGGACGCGCCGGAGTCGGGCATCGCGTTCGCCTCGGGCAACTGGCGGCGCGCGGTGACCGGCCGCAGACGGCCCGGCATGGTCGCGCGGCGGCATTTCGAGGCGATGGTGTTCTGCTACCTGGCCGAGGAACTGCGCACCGGCGACGTGGCCGTGCTCGGCTCGAACGAGTACGCCGACTGGGGCGCCCACCTGCTGCCCTGGGAAGAATGCCAGCCGAAACTGACCGCCTTCTGCGAGAAGGTCGGGCTGCCCGACACCCCCGCCGGTTTCGTCGCTCACCTCAAGGATGCCCATCTGAGCGCGGCCGCGCACCTGGACGCCGGCTACCTCGACAACGCCGACCTGGTCATCGACGAGGGTGGTGTGCCCACCCTCAAGCGCCGCCGCGGCAAGGGCAGCGATGCGGAGGCCGAGCGGCTGGCGGCCGAGATCGAGCGGCGCATGCCCGAACGCTCGCTGCTGTCGATCGTCGCGCGCACCGCCCACTGGCTCACCTGGTATCGCCACTTCGGCCCCGCTTCCGGCTCCGACCCCAAGATCAAGGACAAGCTGGGGCGGTACTCGCTGGCGGTGTTCACCGGCGGCATCAACATCGGCCCGTACGAGGCGGCCAAGCACATCGCCAGGGTCACCGCCCGCGAGCTGTCCATGGTCCGCAACCGGCACGTCACTCTGAAGAAGCTGAACGCCGCGATCGCGGATGTGATCAATGCCTTCGCCGAGCTGGACGTGGTCAAGGCCTGGGGGGATGGCAGCACGGTGGCCGCCGACGGCACCCAGGTGGACACCTACATCGATAATCTCCTGGCCGAGACCAGCATCCGGTACGGAGGATTCGGCGGCATCGCCTACCACTACATCTCCAACACCTACGTGGCGCTGTTCTCCCGGTTCATTCCGTGCGGGGTGTGGGAGGCGGTGTACCTGATCGAGGGGCTGCTGGCGAATGCCTCCGACATCCAGCCCTCCACCGTGCACGCCGACACCCAGGGCCAGAACTTCCCGGTCTTCGCCCTGGCGACCTTGTTCGGGTTCGACCTGATGCCGCGCATCCGCAACTTCAAGGACCTGATCTTCTTCCGCGCCTCAGAGAAGATCGTCTACCCGCACATCGATCAGCTGTTCGGCGAGAGCGGCCGAGGCGTCATCGACTGGAAGCTGATCGAGAAGCACTGGATCGACCTGATGCAGGTGGCGATCTCCATCAGCGAGGGCCGCCTCAGCTCGGCCACACTGATGCGGCGGCTGCGGTCCAACTCCCGCAAGAACCGCATCTACAAGGCCTTCCGTGAGGTCGGCCGCAGCGTGCGCACCGTCGCCCTGCTGCGGTATCTGGCCGACCCGGCGCTGCGAGCGCGGGTCACCGCGGCGACCAACAAGGTCGAGTCCTACAACGGATTTTCCAAGTGGCTCGGCTTCGGCGGGGTGCTGGCCGACAACGACCCCGAAGAGCAGGAGAAACTGATCAAATTCAACACCCTGCTGGCCAACCTGGTCGTCTTCCACAACGCCCTGGACATCTCCGACATCGTGCGGCAGCTGGTCGCCGAAGGCTGGCAGATCACCGCCGACCAGCTCGGCCAGATCGCCCCCTACCTGCGCGCCCACATCAGCCGCTTCGGCGCGTACGCCACCGACGAACTACGTCACCGGCCGGATCCGTTCGATCCCCTGCTGAAAGAGGTCGACTTCACCGACGTCGAACTGGCCGCTTGATCGCCCAGCCGTTGGCGAACGTGCTGGGGCCAGGTCTCGATGTGGTGAAGCGGCCCGCGCCGAGGCTGCCGAACTGCGGGAACGCGCCGTGGCAGCGGAGCTTCGGGCAGGCTGAGTACCGACCGGCCAGGGCTGGGTGCGGGAGGTCGTCGAGTCGGTCAACGAGACCTTCAAGTTCAAGGGGCAGCTCAACCTCGAACAGCACCACGGCCGCACACCCGCTGGCGTCGTCGTCCGCGTCATGCAGCGGATCCTCACGCTGACCACCGCCATCTGGCACAACGACCAGAGCGGACAGCCCGTCCTGCGCTCACTGACGGCCTACGACCACTAACCCTTAGGCGGATCATCTAGTTGGGCTGGTAGCAGGGTGCGCAGGACGTCGAACTCGTTGCCCTCGGGGTCGGCCATGAGCACCCAGCTCCGGCCAGGGCCCTGGCCCATGTCCACCTTGGCGGCGCCAAGGCCAAGCAGCCTGGCCACCTCGTTGTCAGTACTGCCGTCGATCGGGCTGACGTCCAGGTGGAGCCGGTTCTTCACGATCTTGCCCTCAGGCACCCGGATAAACAGCAGAGTGGGCGGCATCTGGCGAGCCCGGACCTCCTCGACGGTCGGCTCCCAGGAGCCGATCTCGACCTTGTCCTCGCTCCGGTCGATCACCTTGAAGTCCAGGACCGCGCACCAGAAGGCCGCGAGGCGCTCCGGATCGTGGCAGTCGACAACCAACTCGGTGAACCTACTTGTCATGACTCCTCCAGACAGTGCGGACGGGGGCTCAGCCCATGGGGTTCAGAGGTTGAGGAACCGGAACAGCCGTTGGCGCTGAGGATGATCTTGCCCTCTGAGGGTGAGCTGGGATTGACCATTTCCGGCTACGCCACCTGAACACGCCGGCGCCCGCAGGTGGACGGCTCGGTGAACGCCCAGGCCCCGCCCGGCCGTACAAGGGTCTACGGGCGCCTGGGACGGTTCTCCCGTGTCAGGGTCGCCGGCCGGTGTGGGCGATGATCGTTGCTGCGAGGGGCGGCACGATCGCGAGGGGCAGTGCGTGGCCGAGACCGGATACTGTGACGAGAGTGGCGCTGGGGATAGCGCGCGCCAGCCGGGTGGCGTGCGGGGGCGGGGTGATGGGGTCCTCCGGCGCGTCGATCACCAAGGTGGGCACAGAGACGTTCGCGAGTTCGGCCCCGCGCTCCATCCCCGACTGGTCGGCCAGGGCATGGGCCGCGGCGCTGCGCCAGGTGCCGCTGTGAGCGGCGATCCGGCGTTCAAGATCGGCGAACTCCTCGTCGTCGAAGGGCAGGACGTCCCCGTTGAGGACCCTCCAGTGCTCGACGCGCCAGGGCAGCTCCGTCTCCGGGTCGCGTTCTTGGCCGAGCTCCGCCCACAGAGCGAGCAGCCGGGGGTCGGGTCCGGGCAGGTCGTCGTCGGAGATGCCGGGGTCGGTGGCCGCTCCGCCGAGCAGCGCGGAGCCGAAGATCGTGGCGCTCATCAGCCGGTCCGCGTGGTCGAGGAGGAGCAGTTGGACCAGGGTGCCGCCCAGCGACATCCCAACCACGTGAGCGCGTGCGATCCGCAGCGCGTCGAGGACCGCGATCGCGTCGTCGGCCAGCGCCCGGATCGGGTAGGGACGCTCGTGGAAGGCATGGGTGGAGCGTCCGGTGTCGCGGTGGTCGTAGCGGACGACGAAGTGGTCCCGGGACAGCAACTCGACCAACTCGTCGGGCCAGCCCAGTCCGCTTGTGTTGGCTCCCATCACCAGTAACAGGGCGGGACGCTCCGGATCGCCGGCCATCTCCACCCAAAGCCGATAGCCGTCCGCGACATCCACGAAGGTCTCAGTGCGGCGAAGTCCACCGGTCTGCGGGTCGGTCTCTGTGGCCATGTCTCACTCCTCATAGGTTGGACCCCGGCCCGGCCACGGTGCGGACCTGGGCCGGCCGTGGCAGCTCGGCCGAGGCGTACCGTCGGCGGCCGGAGACGTCGCGGGCCGGTTGGTCGACCAGGCCGAGCCGGTGGTGATGCCGCACGGTCTTCACCGTGGCACCGGCGAAGGCCGCTGCCTGGCGGATCGTCAGTGCGCTGGTCATGCCTTCAGGCGCCCTCCGCGGTCGAGGGCGGCGACCTCGCGTACGGCCACGGCGATGGCGTGGAAGTCCTTACGCAGGATCGCACCGTGGTTGCCGGCGACCTTCGCGCTGATGTGGATGTTCGGGTTGCGGGCGGTCACCATATCGAGGCTGGTGCGCATCCGTTCTTGCTCGTCGCTGCGGCTTCCGAAGGATGTCCCCGAAGCGACTACATACCGCGCCGGGACGGTGATGTTGTTCAGCACGGGGCCGAGCTCGCGCTCGCGGGAGATCACGCCGAGCTCGATGTTGCTGTTCGCCTGCTGGTCGGCGGTCATCCGCGGGGCCATACCGAAGGGGCGCAGCAGCGGCCAGAACCAGCTCATCCGTCGAAACAGCTTGCGGATCCGCTGCTCCATGGCCTCGTCGAGCCAGTCGTGCGGGTACGCGCCGTCAACCAGGACCGCGCCCACGGTACGGTCCGGATTCCGGCTGGCCCAGTGCGCCGCGACCGCCGCGCCGTAGGACCAGCCGACCAGAAGCGGCCGGTGCACTCCCCTGGCCGCGAGAACGGCATGGACATCGCTGACGTTTGTCTCGAATGAATAGTCCGCCGAACGCTGCGATTTGCCGCGAGCCCGCATGTCGTAGGTGATGTGCCGCCACCCCGTCCCCAGTTCGGCGATGACCCGCCGCCATTGCGGCTGAATGCCGAACTGGCCGTTGAGGTAGACCACCGGGACACCGGGACCGCCGGTGTCGGTCACGGCCAGCGCCGTGTCGTCGACCGGCACCATGCCGGTCCAGGTCGCGTTGGCCGGGTTAGAGGTCGTCATGTGTGCTCCTTCGCATCTGTGAACGATGTACCGCGATCGTGTTCTTCGCCTTCCAGCGGCATCTCCTGTCCGGTTTGTGGTGGCAGGTGCCGGCAAGGACATCCGGGACGTCATGCGTACGGTCGCGACCGCGCCGGCCGCGACCGTAGGTGAAGATCGATCGAGCTATTTCGCGCTGGACGTGCCGGCGAACAGCGGCAGCGAGACCGAAGTGCCGGCCAGGTTGACGGCGACCTTGGTCCCGGTGCCGGGTTCGGCGTCGGTGATGTCGTCGTTGGTCCCGGTCAGCACCAGACCCAGCCGGTGCCCCGCCTTGAACTCGTAATCCTGCGGCAGCATCGACCAGGTGATCTGGTACGACTTGCCCGGCGTCAGCGGAGTCGCGCGGCTCAGCGACTTGTGGTTCTGCGCGTCCAGGATTGCGCGGGTGACCACCTGGAAGCCGGAGGTCACCGTGTTGTCGGCGGCCCTGAAGTAGCAGCCGTCGTCATCGGCCGTGCTCTCGCCGACGCAGTCCTCGCCACCGATGAATTTGAGGCCTTGCCCGCCGGCGGGATCGACGCCGTGGATGCGGGTGTCCTGGCCGTAGTCGACGAGCAGGACGCCCAGGTTGGCGGTCGGCTTGTCCAGCTTGAGGCGCAGGCTCACCGACGGCGTTCCGGACAGCCGCATCGCGGTCTTCAGCGGCGGGGTCAGGAAGGCCAGCCGGTTGGCGTTGGTGGTGGCAGGATCGCCGGCCATCGCCACCTCGGTCTGGCGGGTGTCGAGGTAGCTGCCGGTTCCGGTCGAGGGCTTGCGGCCCAGTGAGCCGTCCTGCCGCGGTCGCAGGGTCACCGTCCGCGTCGGCGCCGGCCAGTCGGCCTGGGTGATCCAGCGGCCCGGGCCGAGCTGTACGTCAACGCGCGGCCGGCGCATGATGTCGTTGGCCACGCCCATCAACTCGTGGTCGAACCACTGGTGCAGGGTGTCGACCCACACGTCGCGGCGGGCATAGAACGGGTCGAGGTGCCCGTACTGCGTCACCCACGCCTTGCGCTGCACGTTGCGGGGCAGTCCGGCCCACCAGGTGGAGAACTGGTCGGCTCGGACGTTCCGGTCCTGCATCCCCACCACCGTGAAGACACTGGCACGCACGTTGCGCGCCTTTGAGATCGGCCCGCTCCGGTAGTCGCGCTCGTGCCAGAAGGCGTTGTAGTTGCCCGTCTCGTCATCCGAGCCGGCGGCCAGCTGGCGGCGCACCGCTGCGCATTTCTCCTCCGGGTCGAGGTCGACCCGGTCGGCCTGCCACTCCGGTCCGCCCTTGAACCAGGTGAGGGTGCCGTTCGCGCGCCACATCCCGTACCCGCTGCTGAACCCCGCGACCGGTACGATCGTTTCGAGTCCTTCCACTCCGGTGCCGGCGACCCCCATGGCGAGGGCTCCTTCATACGACTGGCCGATCATCCCGGTACGTCCGGTGGTCCAGGAGGCTTTCACCGGATCGCCGTTGTCGTCGTAGGCGGTCGCCCGGCCGTTCAGCCAGTCGATGACCGCCTTCCCGCCGAGCACGTCGGAGGCGCCGTAGGAGGTGGGGCAGCCGTCGGACAACCTGGTGCCGATCATGTCGACGGACACGAACGCGTACCCGCGCGGCACGAAGTAGTTGTCGTAGAACAGCGGAAACTTCGTCAGGTTCCCGTTCGCGTCGTACGTCTTGCGATCCCAACTCGAAGCCGACACCCGGTTCGTCGAAATACGGGCTTTCATGCATGATCACCGGGACCTTGAGCCCGGAACTGCTTTCTTTCGGCCGGATGATGTCCACCCGGACCAGGTCCTTCTTGCCGTCGCTGTCGCTGTCGACCGGCGACTGCACCCGGACGTGCTCGCGGATGGCGTCTTTGTAGGAGAAGGCGGGCTGCGTGAGACCGCCGGAGATCTCGACCGCCGACTTCGCCGTCGCGGATGCGGCGGGAGCCCCGGCGGCCACGAGCGCGGTCGCGAGTACGACGGCGGCAAGAGATCCTCGCCGTTGTGAGATAGGCATGTGTACCCCCGTTGAGCGGTGTCGATGGTGAAGACAGGGAGACCGGATCTGCCCGGCACGACCCGGCCCAGCGGGACGGGTCTGATCACGGCGCGATGCCCGGCGGTGGGCGCCGGCCAGGCGGGGCGTCGAGGGCCGCGACCGCTGAACGGTTCATGGCATACACCGTCGCCGACCGCTCTGATATCGGGCCGGTGCGTCCTGACGTGGTTGCTGACACGACTCCGCATCAGATCTGGTCGTCGTTTCATGGTGTGCCGAACCAGCCGGTGAGTGCTTCGCGCAGCGCGGGCGCGGCGGTGTCGGCGGGTTCGTCGAGGGACGCGGCCCAAGCGATGTGGGCGTCCGGGCGGATCAGCAGGGCGTCGGCCGGCCGGTGATCGGTCTTGGCGGTATGGATCTCGACGCGAGACTGCCAGCCACGCGCGGTCTCGCGCAGGTCTGGGCGGTCGGTGAGGTTGAGGAGGATGGGCCGGGCGGTGTGCATGAGTTCCGCGACGCTGGTCTTGCCCTGGTCGGTGTGCAGGGTGAGGTCGGGGGTGAAGGTGCCGGCCAGCGGGTGGTGGCCGGAGCCGGGCATCGGGTAGCGGATGTCGGTGCCGGCGACGAGCGCTCCCATGCGGCGCAGCGGCTGCTCATCGGCGAGCAGTTCCTGGAAGACTTCCCGGAGCGCTTCGGCGGCCGCGTCGTGTCCTCGTCGCAGGGCCACCTGGGCTCGGGCGTGCAGCATGGTGCGGGCGCCGGCGAGGTGGCGTTCGGCGTGGTAGGTGTCCAGCAGGCCGGCCGGAGCCCAGCCGTGGAGGTCGGCGGCCAGCTTCCAGGCCAGGTTGACCGCATCCAGCATGCCGGCGTTGAGCGCCACGCCGGTGGCGGGGAACAGATGCGCCGCGTCACCGGCCAGCAGGATCCGCCCGTCACGGTAGCGCTCGGCTTGGCGGGCCTTGAAGGTGAAGCGCGACAGCCGGATCGGTTCCCCCACGGGCAGATGCACGCCGAGCACGCGGCGGAGGCTGTCCTGGAGTTCGGTGACGGTCATCGGGATGTCGTCGTCGTATTCGGTGCTCTCGTCCTCGATGGTGTAGAGGGAGACGACCGTGGAGCCGGGCGATGAGCCGACTCCCAGGAGACCATGATCCGTCCGGGTGAAACCCGCGCGGATCGTGCCGAACCCGGGGACGTCGAGGTCGCCGTTGCCGAGCACGGTCACCGTTTCGGGCAAGGTGACCTGGGCCAGCCGGTTGACCTCCGGGTAGGTGGTGCCGGGGAAGCCGATGCCGGCCCAGTCGCGGACCCGGCTGCGCGCGCCGTCGCACCCCACGAGGTAGCGGGCGATCACCTGGTACGGCCCGTCAGGGCCACGCACCTCCGCGGTCACGGCATCGTCGTCCTGGCTCACCCCGGCCACCTCGTGCCCGCGGCGGACCTCGACCCCGAGTTCGGCGGCGCGTTCGTCGAGCAGCCGCTCAAGCAGCTGTTGCGGGAGCGGCAGGGCGTGCAGCGGGGGATCCGCCATTTGGGTGAAGTCCAGATGCACACCGCCGAACGGGAATCGGGGAGCCGGCACAGGACCGGTGCAGGCTGCTTCGAAGCGTTCGAGCAAGCCTCGGTAGCGCAGCAGCTCCAGGATCTGCCCGCCGAGACCGCCGGCCTTCGGGGTGTCTCGGCGCTTGGGCTGCCGCTCCAGCACCAGCGCTCGTACACCGGCCAGGCGCAGTTCGGCGGCCAGCATGAGGCCGGTCGGGCCGGCGCCCACAATGATCACATCGGTGTCTGTCATTGGCTGCTCCTTTCGTGAGTTTTCGTCGCGCCCGCGGGCTGCCCGGTCACCGGCAACGTTTCCGCGGGCTTTGGCAAGGCTGAGTCGAGTGTCGGATGAGGGATGATCGAGACGCATGAGCGTCCTCCTGATGGCGGTACGGCCGAGTGGACAGTCGCCGGCGGAGCTGCCGGAGCCGGCGGTGCGGCGGTTCTGCTGCCGGAAGGGCCGGTGCTCGACGCCGGTGCCCGGTCAACCGGCGGTTTCGGGGGCGGGTACGGCGTGTTCGGCGGCTCGGCTGACCTGCTCCCAGGCGGCCCAGGTGGCCATCCGCCGGCGGGAGATGTTGAAGGCCAGGTCGTAGACCATGCTGCCGAGCAGCAGCCGCAGCGGCGGGTCTTCGCTGTCCACCAGCTTCAGCAGCGCTTCGGCGGCCAGACGCGGCTCACTGTCGATCGAGCCCTCGGCCCACTGCTTCTCCAGCTCGGCGCGCAACGGGGCGTACTCCTCCAGAGGTGAGGCTGTCGTCATGCTGGTGTACAGGTCGGTCCAGTAGCCGCCGGGCTGGACGATGCTGAGCTTGACGCCGAACGGCGCGGCCTCCATCGCCAGCGCCTCGCTCATGCCCTCCAATGCGAACTTGCTCGCGCTGTACATGCCGGTGGTGGGGAAGCCGCCGAGGGCGGCGATGCTGGAGATCTGAACGATGTGCCCGGATGCCTGGGCCCGCAGGTGCGGCAGGGCGGCCTGGCAGACCCACATCGCCCCGAAGAGATTGACCTCCAGCTGGGCGCGCGTCTCGGCCTCCGTGAACTCCTCGATCATGCCCGAGGACATGGTTCCGGCGTTGTTGACCACGATGTCCAGCCGGCCGAAGTGCTCGACGGCGGTGTTCACGGCGGCGAACACCGCGTCGCGGTCGGTCACGTCCAGGGCGAGGGTGAGCAGCCGGTCGCCGTACCGGTCGTCGAAGTCCTGGGGCGTGATGGTACGGGCGGCGGCGACCACCTGATCGCCGCGCTCCAGCGCGGCGAGGGTGAATGCGCGGCCGAGACCGCGGCTGGCTCCGGTGATGAACCAGGTGCGGGGGGCGGTGGGAGGGACGCTCATATGCGGGAAACTCCGATCTGTTGCATTCACATCATTCGAGACGGTCCGTCTCGTCTTGTCGTGTGGGAGACCATACCGACGCGCACCCGCCACGTCAAGACGGACCGTCTCGTCTCGTCTTTAATGGGTTCGTCGCATGACGGCACAGCACAAGACGCTCCCCAGCACCGCCCGCCGGAACGAGGCTTCCCGGCGGGCCATTCTCGTCGCCGCGTTCGAGCTGGTACAGGAAGTCGGTTACGCCAAGCTGAGCATCGAAGGCATCGCCGCCCGGGCCGGCGTCGGCAAGCAGACGATCTACCGCTGGTGGCCCTCCAAGGGCGCGGTCCTCTTCGACGCCTTCCTCATGCTGAGCGAGCAACCGGACGGGGAGAGGCCGCCCTGCCCGACACCGGAGATCTGGAGGCGGACCTGAAGGCGGTTCTGCGGGCCACGGTCGTGGAATTGAACGATCCGCGCTACGACGAGCCGATGCGCGCCCTGAACACCGAGATCACGCATGATCCGGCGCTCGCCGCTCTCTACTCGGAACGACTGGACGGCCCGATGAGAGAACTGAAGAAACAACGACTGCGCAGCGCCCAACGGGCCGGGCAGCTTGCCGAGGACCTGGACCTCGACGTGGCCGTCGACGTGCTGTGGGGACCGCTGCTCAACCGATGGCTGCAGCGCAGTGGACCGCTCACCCCCGAATACGCCTACAGCATCGTCGAGACCGCTCTCAACGGACTGCGCCCACGTCAATGAGGCTTGCGAAACCTCCCTCAAGCTCCTTTTCGACGCTAAGGAACTGCGTAACGTCGACGCCTCTCGGTGTTGTCATCAGTAGCACCGGTGATCAGTGCGAGGGTGGTCGGCGGGATGGTGCTCACGGTGTGGCGCTCCAGCGGTCGAGGCCGGCCGGCCGGGTGTGGAGGCGAGTGAAGCGCGCCCACTGGCGCGCGGTGAGCGTCTGCCCGATCAGCGGAAGCGCCGTGTCCTCCTCATGCTTGAGGTGCCCGGTCAGGCCCGTGACCAGCGAGTCGGTGAGGTCACCGAGCCCGCCGAGGCCGGCTTCGGTGTCGGCGTGCAGCTCGTCGATGGCGTCGATGAGCTCCTCCAGGGCGGCGTGCTCGGCCTCCAGCGCCTCCAGCAGCGTCAGGCGGTCCGCTCGGTGGGCCAGGCTCCGGCGCAGCGGCGGCCACAGCGCCTGGTCCTCAGCGGCGAAGTGGCGACGGAGAGACTGTTTGAACCGCCGCCAGCGCAGGTCGCGGCGGGGGTCCTGGCCGAGCCTGACGGTGAGGCGGGACAGCTGGATCACCTCGCGGCGCAACGCGTCGTGCATGCCGTACACCGCCGTCATATCGAGCTCGCTCATCGCGGCGGCCAGGCCCAGCCGGCGCCCGCGGGCGTCTTGATGGCGGCGGCCGGCTCGGCGTCGGTGTAGAACGGCGCCTCCCGCCAGGAGGCCGCGATCTGCTTCCCACTCTCACCGGCTTTGCCCAGGTTCTGCGTGTGCGCGTGCACGCAGGCGCTGCAGCCGTTGATCTGGCCGGCGCGCCGGCCGACGGTCTCCTGCAACTCGTGGGGGATGCCGCCCTGGTCGACGGCTGTGAAGATGGCGCCGATGCCCGTCATCGCGTCGGGCGGGACGAAGGCAGGGTTGGTCATACGTGCTCGCACGAGGATGCTCCTTCAGCCAATGAGTGAGTCGCCCGGCGCTGACATGGGGCGCATGGATTCGGCCGCTTCCGGGTGGTTTCCAGGCTGCACTGCGCCGTGACCTGGATCAACGCCGACTTCGTGTGCTGGTCGATAACATGCGGGTTATCGGAGGAAAGGGATGTATATGGAGCTGCGGGACATCGAGATCTTCCTGGTGCTCGCCGAGGAGCTCCACTTCGGCCGTACGGCCGCGCGGCTGCACGTCTCCCAGGCCCGGGTCAGCCAAGCGATCAAGGCGCAGGAGCGCCGCCTCGGTGCCCCACTGTTCGACCGCACCAGCCGCCGCGTGCGGCTCACCCCGCTCGGTCAGCAGCTCCGCGCCGACCTGAGGCCCGTCTACGCCGGCCTCCGTGACAGCCTCGAACGCGCCCATCTGGCCGCCCGCGGCATCACCGCCGTGCTCCGCGTCGGCATGACCCCGGGCAACGCCCACGACCTGCGCGCCTACTGGCAGACGTTCCGGTCCCGGCACCCGCAGTGGGACCTGCGCATCCGCCACGCGCCCTTCACCGACCCGTTCGCGGTTCTCCGCGAGGGCACGGTGGACGTCCTGGTCACCTGGCTGCCCGTGGTGGAGGACGACCTCACCGTGGGACCGGCCCTGTTCACCGACCCCCGGCTACTGGCCGTCGCCGTGGACCACGAGCTGGCCACCCGCTCCGCCGCCTCGATCGAGATGCTCGCCGACTTCCAGCACACCAACTCGCCGCGGCTTCCCGGCTACTGGGCCGACGGCTTCCTGCCCCCGCACACGCCGCGCGGCCACCGGATCGTGCGCGGCCCGCTCGTCACCCACATGGAGGTGCTGCTCGCCCTCGTCAGCGTCGGGGAGGTCGTCAACTCCCTGCCCGCCCACTCCGCCCGCTACTGGAGCCGTCCTGACATCGCCTGGCTGCCCTTCCATGACTTCGAACCCCTGACCTACGTGCTGGTGTGGCACACCGAGGCCGAGAACGACGTCGTCCGCGCCCTCGCCCAGACCGTGCGCGACCTCGGCCCGCTGCACCTCAGCCTGTCCTGAGAGACGTCATTGGAAATACGGGACATCGAGATCTTCTTGACTCTGGCCGAGGAGCTGCACTTCGGCCGGACGGCCGAACGGCTGCACGTGTCCCAGGCCCGGGTCAGCCAGGCCATCGCCGAGCAGGAGCGCCGCCTGGGCGGGGCGCTGTTCGACCGCTCCAACCGCCGCCAGGTCCAGCTCACCCCGCTCGGCCGTCAGCTCCGCGACGACCTGAGGCCCGTCTACGCCGGCCTGCGCGACAGCCTCGAACGCGCCCGCCTGGCCGCCCAGGGCATCACCGCCGTGCTCCGCGTCGGCATGCTGCCCATCAACGTCCACGAGTTGCGCCCCTTCTGGGACACCTTCCGCGCCCGCCACCCCGCCTGGAGGCTGCACATCAGCCACCCGCCCTTCGCCGACCTGTTCGGCGGACTGCGCCGCGGCGAGATCGACGTCCTGGTTGCCTGGCTACCCGTCGAGGAGCCCGACCTCACCGTTGGACCGGCGCTCTTCGCCGAGCCTCGGGTGCTGGCCATCGCCGCCGAGCACGAACTCGCCGGGCGCGGGTCCGTCTCGCTGGAGGTGGTTGGCGACTTCGAGCATGTCGACATCGAAACCAAACCGGACTACTGGTTCGACAGCTATGTCCCGTCTCACACCCGCAGGGGCCGCGCCATCGAGCGCGGCCCGCTCGTGCGCAACAGCGCCGAGATCCTCACCTGGACCGGCATGGGCGAGGTCGTGGCACTCTTCCCCAGCCACATGACGCGGTACTGGGTACGGCAGGACATCGTCTACCTGCCGGTCCACGACGTCGAGCCCCTGACCTACGCGCTGGTATGGCGGTCAGACACCGAGAACGACCTCATCCGCGCACTCGCCCAGACCGTCCGCGACCTCGGCCCTCACCCCGGCCCCTGACCAGGCACCACGGACCGCCAGATGCGCCCGCTGATGTCAGCGCCGATCCCCGTGATCCTCGCGTCGTGCACCTGCTTCAGGTCGAACTCCAGACGGCGGTTCATCCCGCGTGGGCCGTGGGAGGCGGTGTATTTGATCGAGGGGCTGCTGGCCAACACCTCCGACATCCAGCCCTCCACCGTGCGTGCGGACACCCAGTCAGAACTTTCCGGTCTTCGTCCTGGCCACCTTGTTCGGGCCCGACATGATGCCGCGCATCCGTAACTCCAGACACGCGGGATATCCGGATCAGTGATGAGGCCGCGGCAGTATGGGGTCCTGGTCATATTCGTCCGGGATTACCCGCTAGGCCCACAGAGGAAGTACGGCCGGAAGGGGCAGCCGGTTGACTTAAAGAGAGATATCGAGCACGGCAACCTGCGGAAACGCGCTGCTGATCGTTATCGCGCCGGACTTATCCCGCCATGTTCGAGCCGTAACCCCGTCCACGAGCGACCGGTGGATCTTTGGCCCTCCCAGGCGCTGACCAGGCATGACGTCCCGTAGCGGGTAATCTCGGACGGATATGACCAGGACCCGCTACTGGCGCTGTGCGTAACCCCAGAAAGTCTGCGACTGCACAGAGTCATGCAGCGCCTGCAAACCGTAACTGTAGATGGCTTTGCGGCTCGCGTGAAGAGACACCTCTGCAATCGGGTCCTACTCCACCCAGAACAACCGTCCCTGTGCGACTACAGACCCGCCGCATGCCCGACAACCCGCGCACTGTGCGCTGTCTTGAGGCGATCAGCGTTTCAGGGTCTCAAGCCGTCAAGGTGCAGGCCGATACGATTGATCTTATGGACCTCGACGCGGCGGCAAACGAGCTCTACGACTTGTGCGTGACCCATCTGGGTGAGCATGTCGGACGGCAGCTTGCGGCGCTGGCCAGGCCCACAGCAGCACTCATTCCCACGGCATCAGGGGTGCAGACCGGGCGATCGCGGCTGGGCGGCCCGGCGCTGCTCAACCCGGGTACCGCGTGGCCTGAGTACGAAGGTCATCCGCTCAGCCTGCTGGCCGTAATCGACAGCGCTCACCTCGGGTCCTGGGCCGATGCGTATCTTCCGAATCGTCCCTGCCTGCTCAACTTTTTCTTCCTGCAGATCGATGATCTGGATTACCAGAACAGGCACCCACACTTGCGGGCGGCGCTTCCCGGATTGGGAAACCCGCTGACTTGCCGGATCATTCCTGCGGACTCCCGGCACGCTGAAGAAGTGTGTGCACCGCCGCTTGCCACGAGCTTCACCACGACCTCCCTGCACATGGTTACGGGCCTCACCCTGCCGGACTTCGCCGACGACCCGGTGCTCAACAGCCTGGATCTGGGTACCCATGCCGCCACAGGCATCTACGGGGCAATGCCGGGGTTGTTCGTCGATGAAAAATTCGGTTCGGTCTGGGCCGATCACATGGCCAGGCAATCGCTGTTCGATGAACACACCCACCGGGTTTTCGGCTGGCCCAGCTTAGGGGCAGGCTCGTGCCTGCGGACCAGTCTGAGAGCCAAGGAAGAGTTCGTCCACATCCTCGAACTGACCAGCACTCGAGAGTTCCAGTGGGGCGATGGAGGGTCATTGCACTTCGTGAGTCCAGCCGGTGCGCTGCACGATGGCGATTTTACTCGTGTGGTGGCCGACGCTTCCGGCTGGTGAGGCACACCCTGTCCGGCACTGCGTTCGGCCGTGTCACGTTCGTACAGGCACACGTGGTTCCGAATGACCGGGCGAGACCGGCCCCAGGGCGGCAGCACACTGAGCCCCTGGATGCTCGGCTGGGAAACGATCACGACCTTCCTGGGAAGCGATCTTAGCCAAGGCCTCATCGTCACTGCTCAACCCCATTCGTGAACACCCCTGACAGGCGGACCGTCCATCACGTGATCATCTCGATCGCGCGGATCCCGCCAGGGGCCTGGCCGGTGACGCTACTGTCGCCGGTCATGACCGATTCGCCGCCCTTCGCCGTCCTTGAGGGCCTGCTCGGCTGCCGCACCGACGACCCCCGGCTGGTCGAGCTGCATCAGGCCTACGGTCTCGACGCGCCCGCAACGTTCACCGACCGGTACGGCGTGGACGCCAAGGGCGTGGACGAGTGCGGATGGTCGCTCGTCTACAAGGCGACCGCGCGAATTCCCGGCAGTTACCCCCCGCCTCGGGTGCGTGGCCGGGGTAAGTTGCTCGGCTACCTCACGCAGATCGACATCGTGGATGGCTACACACCGCCGCTCCGCGAGGGGATCACCATCGAGTTGTCCGAGCCGGAGGCGCGTGCCCGGGCGCTGGAGAGCAGGGTCGCCGAATACGGCAACATCGTCCACGTGCTGGAGCGCGACGAGCGCACCATGCTCGAGGCGCGCTATCACGGCGACGGGCGCTTCATCTGGTTCAGCCTGAGGCTCAACGAACTGGACGAGGACGACCCCGAGCTCCTGCGAGCAGCCGAACAGGTGCGTGCCACCTTCCCGGTCCGGACGATCCCGGACTGGCCGGAGCCGGATGTCAACGAGCCGTTCCCCCCGGCCCTGCAAGCGTTGAACGCCTACCAAAACGCGCCCGGTTTCGGCGAGATCGACTTCGAGATGCTCGACCGCTTCGACCCGGGTTCGGTGACGGCGAACGGGTGCACCGACGCCGAGCGGGAGTTCCGCGTGTTCGCCATCAACGGTAGCGGCTCGCAGATCGCCTTTTGGCTCGTCCATGAGGGCCGTCCGGCCGAGCAGCAGCCGGTCGTCTTCCTGGGCGACGAGGGCGATGTCGGCGCGGTCGCCACGGACCTCTGTGATCTGCTCTACCTGCTCGCCTCCGGCAACGGCCCTTTCGAGGTCATCATGTTCGGTGTGGACGAGGACGCCGAACCGCAGCCGGGCATCGCCGCGATCGCCGAGGTCCACTTCGACCGCCGCGAAGGACGCACTCCTGAAGGCATCCTCGCCGACGCGGCCGCCGAGTATTCCGACGTTCAGGACCGCATCGACCTCCTCGAGCGGTGCTGACCTGCCTCAGGTCACGAGGGAGTCGAGGAACCAGGCGTCGACCACGCCGTCATCGAGGCCGCGACTGACACGGCTCACGTTGGACGCGATCCGCCGATCCAGACCGTGACGTCACCGAAGTCGCCCTCGGCCCCGGCGCCGGCCCGGTGCGTCTGGGAGATGAACGCCTCGACCGGTCCCCGGCCGGCCTCCACCCGGATCCGCGGCCGGCGCTCAGCAACGTAACGCCGCACCGATCCCGTAGGCCCGGCATCTTCAGGCGGCCACCTCACCTCTGTAGAACTTGCACACCGCACAGGACAGCCCTTCAGGCACTCTGTGCAGGCGACTTCCGACATCCGCGCAAAGGACTTCGGAAATCGACACCCCGGGGGGCCGCAGTCTCACAAACGATCCTTTGCGCGAGCATGATCAAGAACGGGTCGCCGGCCCCCGCCCGACCGTCGATTGGTTCTCACAACCCGTTCTCACTCAAAGCGATGGGCCCCCTTCTGAGACTTGCATTGTGCGAAAATCCGGCCGATGACGGACCCTCAAACCCCTTCCCCGTCCGAGCAGTCGGACGCGGACGATGTCGAGCGGCACGCCTGCCCGAAGTGCGACACGCAGCCCGGATCACCGTGCCGCTCGCGCTCAGGAGCGGTCACCTCCGCCTACCACACCCGCCGCTTCACCCTGGTGCCCCGCCTGAAGAAGGCGCTGAGGGTGCCGACCCCGGCCGACCGCAGGCCGGGGCAGCCGGGCACCCCACCGCCTGCGCCGATCGACTCGGACCTGCCGAGCGCGGACATCCGCATCGGCTACGCCCGCTGCTCGACGCTCGGGCAGGAACTCGACTCCCAGCTCGACGCGCTCAGCAAGCACGGCATCCCGAGGGACAAGATCTTCAGCGAGAAGATCAGCACCCGCGTCCGCGTACGCCCCAAGTTCGAGGAGGCGCTGCGGACCGCGCGGGAGGTCAAGGCCCACGCCCCGCACTGCCGGGTCATCTTCACCGTGTACGAGATGAAGCGGCTCGGCCGCGACGCCGCCGAACTCACCGCGCTCGCCGACCACCTCACCGCCCACGGCCTCGTCCTGTAGATGCTCGCCGGGCCGCTGCCCGGCATCTACGACCCCACCGGGCCCGGCAAGCTGCTGTTCGCATTCTTCGCCGCGATGGCCGAGACCGAGCGGGAGAACATCCGCGAGTCCACGCTCGAAGGACTCGACACCGCGGCCCGCAAGGGCAAGCACGGCGGCCGGCCCCCGGTCATCACCGACGACATGCTGCACACCGTGCTGCGCCGCCGCGCGGGCGGCGAGTCCGTCGAGCAGATCCAGCCCGACCTGATCATCCCTACCGGCAAGCGCAAGAGGCAGGACCCCTCGGTGGCGAGCATCTACCGGGCGCTCGCCGAGCACGCCAAGCGCGAGGCATACCCCGAAGCCGTCGAGCAGGCCCACGCCGACTTCGCCGACCTCCGCAACGCAGACGTCCCCCGGCCCCGACCGGACGCCGCAGCGCTCAGCTCATGACCATGATCGTTCTCACCGGGATTTCCAGTACCGCAACTACTCACACCCGGGTACGTCCTCAGCGACCGCCTCATCTCCAGCGGGGACGACGCGGACCACCGCCAGGCGATGGACGACCTGATGCCGCCCGAGCCCGTCATCCAGAGCCTCGGCCAGCTCGACCTCGACTGCGAGCCGGGCGACGAGACCTAGACCAAGATCATCCCATGGCCCGTTTCTGCCGTACCTGGGTCACACCCCCAGAAGGGCTGGCGGATCCAGGACGCCGACTACGGGCCGCTGGCGCGTTTCGCCCGCGGCAAGATCGACCTGGCCAAGGTCAAGCGGCGCTGGGACGACATCCTGCGGGTGGTGGTGTCGATCTACACCGGCCGGATCCGCGCCTATGACGTGATGAGGATGCTGCAGCGCGACGGCAACCCCACCCCGCTCGGGGGCGCGATCGCCGCCTACGGCCGCATTTTCAAGACGCTTCACATCCTCACCTACGCGGTGGAGGAACCGTACCGGCATGACATCAAGGGCATCCGCAACCTGCAAGAATCCCGCCACGCGTTGGCGGGGAAGATCTTCCACGGCCGTAAGGGCGAGGTATACCAGCGCTACTACAAGGGCATGGAGGACCAGCTCGGTGCGCTGGGCCTGGTGCTCAACTGCGTCACGCTGTGGAACACCTTCTACATCGAAAGGCTTTGGGCGCTCTGCAGGAGGCGGGCTACCCGCTCGCGGAGGAGGATGTAGCCCGCTTGTCGCCGTTCGGCCGTCGGCACATCAACGTGATCGGCACCTACACCTTCGCGCTGCCCGATCTCGGCCCTGCCGGCGTGCGGGAGCTGCGCAACCCGGACGAGCCCGAATGGGACGACGACTGAACGCGGCTGTGAGGTCAGGACGCGCCGGTGAATGAACTTGAGGGTGTCATCGGCCACCCCGTCACGGAGACTCAGGTTCCCGGGCGCTGCTTGATTCCCGCCTCCAGCATCTTCGCCACGATCCTGCAGCGGACTCATTGGCGCTCAGCGGCGCCGCGCGCAGCTGGTCGGCCAGCAGGCGCACGTGCCTGGCGTAATGACGGCTTGCGTCGAGCAAGGCGGTCACCGCGTCGATGCCGTCTGCGGACGGGCCGATCGACCTGCTGGCGGTCGGGTCGGAAGGGGGCACGACCGTGACGGTACGCGGCCCCAACGTCGTGTCGCGCGGCTTTGCTGCGGTCATTTCTGCAAGCCCGAGCCGTGGGCCTACCCGGCGCTGCTCGTGGCGGTCGGGTCGTTGTTCTCCAGCGCCCGGTAAAGCATGGAGCGGCCGACGCCGAGGTGCTTGGCGATCGCCGCGATGGATTCACCGCGGATCCGCCGGGCGCGGGCGATGGTGAGCATGTCTGCCCGGCTCAGCCGGAGGTGCCGGTGTCTGGGTTGCCGCCGATGCGCGCGAGTACCTGTTGGCTGAGCACGACGTCGTGCGGCAGTCGCCTGAGCGCGGCCGCATCGACAATGACTCCCTGCCGCTGGGCGATCTGCTGGAGCGCGTCCCAATGGTGTGCTTCCATGGCTTCCTGGGAACGGCCATCGAACGGCTCATCGGGCCCAACCACCGCCCGTGTCGTCTCTTGTATGTCTGCTACCGATGTCGCGGCCCAGCCTTGCGATGAGCCCCAACCTCGGTCATTCAGCAGCAGCACGCGGGTTCCGTCGACGAGCTCTGCTTCGTGACGCGCCGACACCGAGATGGTGTCAGCCGCCTGATCATCGACATCCACGAACGTCACTAGACGTGTGACAGCAGTCATACACCTCATCATCGGTGCAAGTATCTACGGCTGCAGCGGCGGCCGCGCCGGCCTCCAGAACACAGCGGCGGCCCTCCTCGGCAGCCGTCGTAGTTGCGCACGATGACGTGCGACGATGCCGCCGACTTCGGCCCACCGGATCCGGCCCGGGCGCATGCACCCGTTCTGCCCGCAATGACGTTGCCTGTGCCGACAGCGGACCCAGACAGCCGATCCCCGCAGCCTGGGCGCGTGGGCCGGCAGCAGCACGATCCCGGGTCGCCAATGTCCTCGGGAGCTGGTTTCGGGGTCGCGTTGTCGGACGACGAGCTCCGCGAGCTGCATGAGGCCCGGCACCAGGATTCGGCGCCGGCTCTCGTAGACTCGGCGGTCATGACAGAACGATGGCCCTTCATCCACCACGTGACCTTCATCGCCGCGGACCTCGAGGCGAGCACGCGCTTCTACACCGCCGCGCTCAAACCTCTCGGTGTTGTCGGAGAGGCGGCTGACGGCGGAACGGAGTTCTGGGAAGAGGAGTTGGACACACCCTCCTTCGGTCTGTATCCCGTTGGCGACGCCACAGTGACACGGGGCGCGCACATCGCATTCACCGCCCGCGACCGGGCCGCGGTCGACGCCTTCCACGCGGCCGCGCTGGCGGCTGGCGGTAAGTCCCGGCACGAACCCCGGCTTTGGCCCGAATACGGCGCCTATTGCGCGTTCGTCGATGACCCGGACGGCAACAACATCGAGGCGGTGTACAAGGAGCAGGCGTAGGGCCGGCACCTGGCGGTGATCGCGGCGGTGGCGCGGTTGGCCGAGCGGCCCGCATTCGCCGAGGCCGACTACGCGGCGTTATTCGGCGCTGCTCACCGGCAACTCGGCGACCGCTGATGGTGATCCGAAACGACCTCAACACCCACACCTGGGCCGAGACGAGACGGCTGATCGCCGTCCGGGCCGTGGTTGATGGTGTTCCACCTGCCCGTCTTCGCCTCTGCAGGGACTGCGTGCCGGTCGCAGACGGTCCGTACGACTGGGTCACGGCCCCATCGCCCCAGCCCGCCCCGGCTCGCACCGCGTGGCCGCCGCCGCGACGGTCGGGGGTCCAGGACCGGCGGCCTGTCTGCGTTGAGCCGGCCGGCCCGGGCCAGCACGCCGTCCTCGCGCAACACACGAGTGGCGCCGCACCAGGTACCGGCGTCACTGGAGGTCGAAGACCGCCTTCCCTCCCACGCGGCGGCCCCGCAGCGCGGCGGCTGCCTCGGCGAAGCGCTCCCAGGGGCCGCGCCAGCCGATCTCGGGCGTCAGAGTGCGGTCGGCCGTGAGCCGCACCAACTCGGCCAGGTCGTCGGCGGCCCCGAACTCGTTGACGTACGAGGTGAGTGTCTTGGGCGGCCCGACGGTCGCATATGGCGGGAATACGGCCGGCTCGCCCGAGGTCCATCCGACGGACTGAAGGCTCCCGCCGGGGGCGAGCAACTCCCAGGCCCTGACCAGATGAGGCCCGCCGACGGTCTCCACGACAATGTCGACGGGCTCCTTGATGTCGTCCAGCCCCACGACCACTTCATCGGCGCCAAGACCGGCCAGCCCGTCACCTCGCTCGGGGGAGCCGGCCGAGGCGATGACGTACGCCCCCGCGTGGGCGGCCAGCCGCACCGCATACCGGCCCACGCCGCCCGAGGCGCCGGTCACCAGCACGCGCTTGCTCGGCGCGATGCCGGCGCCGCGCAGGGAGCGAAGCGCGGCCAGGCCCGCCGTCGGCAGCGCGGCCGCCTCGGCCAGCCCGACCCCCTCCGGGACTTCGGCCACAGCCGACACATCGACCGCAACTCGCTCGGCGAACGCGCCGTCCGCGAAGAGCACGACATGGGTGCCGGCGACGGGGCCGGACCCGTCCGCCGCTCCCTGTAGGACGATCCCAGCCGCGTCGAGCCCCAGGGGCGCCCCTGCCGGGATGCGTCCGGAGGTCGCGTTGTTGAGGTCGGCGTAGTTGAGCGAGGCGTGCATCACCTCAACGAGCGCCTGCCCCGGCCCGGCGACCGGCCCGGCGACCTCGCCGAAGGCGATGCTCGCGGGGGCAGAGGGGTCGGCTACGAGGGCGCGCGTGGACATCCACATCTCCTGTGCGTGGGAGGCGAGACAATAAATAAGAAACTAGAAGATAGTTTTGTTAAAGACGATCCGCTATCTAACATTTTGAGCTGTCAAGGTTGCGCAACCGCCAGACGAGCTCCCAGGCCTGCGATTGATGCCGGTGGGCCCGCGCTCGCCTTGGTCGGCGGGGCCGCGGCGGCGGTGCTGCTGACGACGGTGATCGTCGGCGGGCTGGTGCTACTGGGCGCGGACGTTGCCTGTGCCGGCAGCAGCCCGAGCCCGGGTCGTCGACGCCCGCGAGAGCCGATTTCGGGGTCAGGTTGTCGACGGGCCGCAATCTGCTTCCCGCCTGGCCGGCAAGGGTTCCGCGCTGCTAGGGCCTGTATGGAGTTGAGATCAGAGGGTTTCGCTGCGCTACGCTCTGTGATCCTGGTATGCCTTCGCCATGGCGCGCGGAGACCTCACCGATGAGGAATGATCTTTGATCGAGCCTCACCTGCCACTGGGCGAGCGAGGTCCGATCCCGAATCTGCGACAGCAGTTCAACGCGGTGATGTGGCGGTTTCGTACCGGCAGTCAATGGCGGGATCTGCCCATCGAGTACGGGCCATGGCCCACCGCCTATGACCGGTTCCGGTCGTGGGCGACAGCGGGCGTGTTCGAGCAGCTGATGCAAGCGTTGATTGCTGAGGCCGCGGCTCGTGGGCAGGCCGACCTCGACCTGGTCAGTGTGGACTCCACCACTGCCCGGGCCCACCACCATGCCGCCGGCATGGTCGTGGACGGCGAGCTGGCTCAGGCGCTGGAAGAGGCCGCCGAAGAGGAAAAGGGCTGCGTCAAAGGGGCAAAAACTCCCACGACGGCCACTACGGCGAAGGCGGGGACGAGGACGGACGCCAGCGGGTACGACGGCGGCGCAGGTTCCGGCTGAAGGTGGCCAGGCTGGGCCGCTCGCGGGGTGGGCTGACCAGCAAGGTCCATCTGTCGGCCGAGCGGCGATGCCGTCCGCTGTCCTTCGTCCTGACCTCAGGTCAAGCGGGAGACAGCCCGCAGTTTCGCGCCGTGCTGGAGCGCATCAGGATCCGTCTGCCGGTGGGCCGTCCGCGCACCAGGCCGGGCCCGCCAGGAGTGGGCGGCGTCGTCAGCTGGTACCGCCTTGGGCTCGCCGATATCACTGGCCGTTCGGCTGCCGCTCAGGCGCCGCGTCCGGACTCGCCGGCCTGCGTGGTCGGCTCGTGACCTGGACTGGTGCGGCCGAATCGGATCATGGCGCGGTACAGGGCGGTGTGAGTGGGGGCGTCGGCGAGTGCAGGGACGTCGGTGCCGGGGGTGGCGTAGGAGCGGAGCATGTGGCCGACCAGGCGGCGCCAGGTGCCGGGGGCAAATGCGACGCCACCCCACGCCACCGGCCC
Source organism: Nonomuraea sp. NPDC049695 (assembly GCF_040674955.1). NCBI lineage: Bacteria > Bacillati > Actinomycetota > Actinomycetes > Streptosporangiales > Streptosporangiaceae > Nonomuraea > Nonomuraea sp. NPDC049695. The sequence continues at coordinate 26,194 of NZ_JBFANV010000123.1, forward strand.
CGGATCCGGCCCGCGAAGGCGATCCGGCTCAAGGAGCCGGAATGGCC
>NZ_JBFANV010000124.1:0-25788 GCF_040674955.1 Nonomuraea sp. NPDC049695
CGTGCGGATCGCGATCGTCGGCCCGAGCTACCCGTACAAGGGGGGCGGGGCCCAGCACACCACCGAGCTGGCGCACCGGCTCGCGGCGCAGGGGCGGACGGGCTGCTCGCGCTGATCTGGGTCACGGGCATGGCGCTGGACGTCCTGCCGACCATCGAAGCCCAGGCCCGCCTCACCGGCCGCGACCCCCGGCACATGTGCGACGGCTGCCGCGCCCGCCGCCGCGCTCATCTGCAGACGGCCGCCGAATGGGCGCTGCTGGGATCGGCGGGACCGGCGTTGATGATCCTCGCCACCACCACGCTGTGGTGGACACGGCCCGTGCTGCCGCTGGTGTACCGGCTGACCGGCGCGCCCGCCCTGCTGCCGTGTAGCGGCCCTGCCTGCGCCGCTCATCGGCGCTTTGAGGCGACACCGTCGCAGCATCGGTGATCAGGCGCGCAGGAACTCCATCGCGCGCTCGTCGAGCTGCTGGGCGCAGCTCACGCCCCGGGCACGGAAGCGTGACAGGTCGCGCCGCATCCCCCTCGGGGCGATCTGGCCGGGCGGGGTGCCCGGATCGGGGATGGTGAGAGGCCTCTGTCGCGGCAGCGCGTCTTCAGGCACCTTGCGGAAAAGGGTGATCGCCAGCGTGGGCGTACAGGCGAGTCAGCGCCTTCGCGGCCGATTCGGCAGGCGGGCGGCGGTAGGCCAGTGAGGCATGTTCCTGCTCGGCGTCGACGAGGACGACGTCGTCAAGTCCTTCTAGCGCGCGACGCAGCTTTGCTACTAGGTCACTCCTGAGCAGGCGCAGGGAGCGACCGGGAGCGCCGGGTTCGGCGGCTAGGCGAGCCAGGGCCATGCTGCCCGGTTCCGGCCGATAGTCATGGGCGTAATGCAGGCAGGCGGCGAGCACCAACTCCGCTGGCGCCCTACGGCCGACGTTCATCGGCAGGTGCACCCGGTGTTCGTGGCTGACGATCAGACCGAGGCCGGCGAAGGGGCGGTCGAGCAAATCTTCCACTGACTCACGCCGGCTGGCCTCCTCCCGGGCGCTGTACATACGGATCATGCAGCCGACATCGTGCCGTACTTGGTCGTCCGTGGGGGCTTTCCAGCCAGCCCGCTCGGCTTCGATCTGGATGCGCCGTTCCAGTGCGGCGCGCTTGACGAGGCCGATGGGGCTCGCGTGGAAGGCGACCCACCATGAGGGGGCGCGGCACGGCCGCTGTTGCAGCAACCACAGGTGCAGCAACCACAGGCTCGCGTTGTCCTCCAGGTAGGGATCGACGCCGTAGGTGGGGTGAAGCAGCCAGTGCGCCTGCGGAGTGAGCAGTAGGGGTCGTGGCCGGCCGGGGCCTTGGTCAGGACCGAGGTCGGCCAGGTGGAAGGCGAGCATCCAGTAGCGGATGGCGGTCAGCGCCGCGCGACCGACGCCGAGGCGCAGGCACGCATCGGGCGCGGCGAAGACGAGCGGGTCCTGGGTCAGCGCGGTGTAGGCCTTGCCGAGCCAGCCGTAGCGAGGGGGCAGGTCGGAGTGCCGGGCGAACATCCGCTCACCGTGCATGGCGAGCGGATGTTGGCTGGACGTGAGGGCTTGCTCCGGCGGGACCTCGAAAAGGGCGGGCTGCTGTCTCACCGCGCTACTGGGGTGGTGGGGTGGGTTCGTGATGGTCAGTCGCTTTCTCGGTGGCGGGCTGCAGTCAAGGGTCCGTGGCGACCAGGGGCGCCGGTGCCGACCCTCACCATGGGCCGCGGGCTGGTCAGCGGAGGGATGCCTCGTCGCGCGGGTACAGCCGGACGGTGGTGTCGCAGTTGGTGCATCGCAGGCATTCACGCTCGAAGTGGCTGTCGCCCAGGTCCGTGAGGATCGTGTCGTCGTCCTCGTCGACGATCAGCATGTTGGTGCGGGTGGCGACCTCGTCCTCACCGATGATGTCGGCCGCCTCACATACCGGGCAGATCAGCTGTCCAGCTTGGATGGTGACGAGTGGGTCCAAGCTCTCGGCGAACTCCCGCATCCTGGTCAGGGCGCCAGCAGCACCGTGCCGCTTCACCAGGTCGTCGACGGCTGCGGTCAAGTCGGCTCGGTAGTCGGGGTTCAGCCGGGCCAGGTGTTCGACGTCCAGGCCTGCGTGTGCGGCGTAGGCGTGCACGCCGGACAGCTGCAGTTCGGTGTAGTCGATGGCGGCCTGGACCAGGAGCCGGTTGCGCAAGGAGATCAGCTCGCTGAGCACCGACCGGATGAACGCTATGCCCGGCTTGCGCCGGACCTGGATCGGGTTGCCGTCAGAGCTGATGAAGCTGCGCATCTCCAGGTGGGCGGTGGTGGTCAGGCAAAGGTTGCCGGTGGCCACGGTGAGGAGGAAGGTCTCGTCGTCGCGTGTGCCGGTGGCGTACACCCCCAGCCCTTGGAGTGGCTGGCAGGCGTGGTCCTCGGTGAGGCCTGGGTGCAGGGCGCGCTGGGCCTCGGCCAGCAGATGGGCCAGGTCGGCGACGGTGAGGAGGGCGAGGTCCGGACCGACACGGTCGAAAACGGTCTGCCATTGAGCGTTGGTCAGCGTCAGGGGACTGATGTCGAGCATGGCGAGATCTCCAGACAGAGGAAGGAAGGGGGGATGCGCGGTGCGCGCCGAGGGGGAGACCGCAGCCGCGATACCGGGGCGACGGTCAGCGCTGGGCTGGTGGCCGGATTCATCGCCTCTGGGCAAGGTGACCGGATGCCGGAGTGGGGGAGAGCGGCTGCTTCTCGTGCGGCGTCGTGCGGATGGGCTGCCGGGGCCGGGCGCGGATTCAGGCCGTCGGCTGCTTGTCAGGGGGCGTGCGGCTGCCGCCTCGCGGTCAGGCGTGTTCACCCGCGGGGTCGGCGTCGGGTGGGAGCGTGAGCAGGGTGAGTTCTGCGGGGGTGAGGTCCACGTCGTGGATCACCTGGTTGCTGGCTGAGCGCCAGAAGGCGATGCCCTTCTCGCTGACACGGATCAGTGTCCGGCCGTCGCGGGTACGAACGGCGCAACCGGTGGGGAAGCGGCTGAAGGTCTGCCGCAGCGCGGTGCGACGCGCGTCTGCTTCGGTCATCGCCGCCTCGAAGGCGGTTTCCGCGGCGTCGCGGTCCCAGCTGGCGACGAACACGTCCCAGCCGTGGGGGATGCGCTCCTTCACGCTGCTGGTGGTCTGGCCGAGCGAGACGATGTCGCCGTTGCCCAATCCTGGGAACTCCAGGTCCTCCTGTCGCTGGCGGGTGGGCTCCAGCTCTGCCGCGTACGGCAGGCGGCCGTGAAGGAGGTAGAGGGTCCGCCGTTCGGGCAGAGCGCGAAGTTCCTGGATCGTCTGGATGGAATAGCCTTCATCCGACCATTGGCCGGCGATGTACTGCTCAGCCAGTTCCCGGGTGGCGGCTACCAGGACGGGCTGGGCGTACTTGTCCCACTCGCAGACCAGGTACTTCTCGACCGTCTGGGCGTAGCGCGAGTCAGGGGCGGGTTCAGTCATGATCAGTCTGACTCCAACGAAGATCGTTGATCGTGGTCATGGGGAAGCTCGTTCACAGGGGTGCGCTCGCGGCCAGGGCGGGGCAGGTGAGCGGCCTGGCTGCGCTCAACGCGCCGCCGGTCGTCCTAGCCGCGATCGCGGCGGGCTTGCTCGGCCGTCAGCGCCTGGACGGCGAGATTCCAGCGGCTGGCCCGCTCGTCTCGGTCGGGCAGGCTGCTGAGCAGGTAGTCGGCCCACTGTCGGCGCGTGCTGGCGGCGTAGTCCGCGGCGCCGCGCAAGAGGTCGCCGTCCAGCGCGGTCAGGTCGACCGGCTCGCCGTCGCGCAGGCGTCGGGCGACGTCGGCTCCTGCGAGGTAGCGGGGGTCTGGTGGGGGCAGGCTGCGGCGTGTCCGCTCGGCGGCGATCGCGGTGAGGTCGGCGGCGAAGACCCCGTCCATCAGGGAGTCGTTGCCGGCGGGGTTGCCGATCCTCCACCTGTTGATCACTTCAACGGCCTGGGGGCGCACGTCCAGGTAGGTGCGGATGTCGGTGATCAGCGTGTCGAGCGCGGCGTCGGGCAGGGCTCGCAGGCGGCGAAACCGTCGGCGGGCATCGACCGGCAACCGGTCGGCGAAGGCGCCGCTCAGCTCCTCCACCATGCGCTGAACCGACGGCGCGGGCAGGTCGTAGGCCGCTCCGATACTGGTGAGGCCTTCGGCGGTGGGAAGGACTCGTTCGGTTTCGTCGTCGCGGCGCAGCAGCACCCGCCGCTGGTGCTCGGGCGTGCGGAAGGTTCCCTGCCGCAGCGGGCCGCTGCGGCCGTCTTCGGTGTGCCAGGTGGCGGGCGGCTCGAAGCTCCAGGTGACGCCCCGCTCGGCGGCGTGCCGCAGATCCGGTTCACCCCGCAGGCGGCCCCGGATGGTGAGCGTCGCGAACGGCTCGGTCGGCGGGTCGTCCCCGTCCAGCAGGTCCTGGTTGGTCCAGCCGCCCAGGGCTCCGGGCCGGCGCGTATCGGTGACGGTGGTCTCCAGCTCGATCTCGTCCCCGGCCACCAGGTCTGCGACGTCGCCGATGCGGTAGCCGCCCGCTGTGGCCCGCTCCTGCAGCGCCCGGGTGCGCTGCCTGCTCTCCTCGGCCGACCGGAACCCTCGCGCGATCGCGCTGTCGGGGCGGCCACGGTCGATGTCGTGCTGGCCCAGGGCGGCCAGGGTGGCCTGGTGCAGGGTGCGGCCGTCCGCGTCACGCCAGTTCTTCATGTCGGCGAGCAGCGTGGGTGACGCCCAGGGGACCGGGGCGCCGTCGGCGTTGGTGATCGCTTCCAGGATGGTGGCCGCGGTGCGCGCCTCCGCCTTTGATTTCAGCGTGGCGCCCAGTGAGACCAGGCGGGCCTGCCACGGGGCGTACACCTGCCAGCCGCTGCCGCGCTCCTTGCCCTTGACGATCGCCAACCGGCCCGTCGAGGAGAGCTCCAGCGTCGGGTCGTTGGCGAGCCTGGCCAGGAACACGCGCCGTGCCGCATCCGTTTCTCCTGGCGCCTCCCGCAGGTGAGCGCGCAGGGCGTGCACGGTGGGGAAGCCGCCGCCGGGAGGCTGCGCCTCGATCGGAGGACAGGCGGAGGCGGGCTCGGGGCCGCCCGTGATGATGCGTGCCATCGCTTCGGCGGCGCTCTCGCCGCCGCGCGTGCGGAAGGTCTTGGCTCGGGTGAGAAAGTCCGGGGCGTTGAAGTCCAGCCGGTTCCCTGCGGCGTCGACCAGTTCGCGTTCGATCCGGGCGGCGAACTCCCGTGCCTGCTTCTCGCTGGGAACGCTCTTGTGCACGCAGGTGCCATCGATCGTGGTGACGTCCCAGGGGAGGCCTTTGCGGACGCGGACCAGCATGAACTGCCCGCCCGGGGACACCTTCAGATCCTGGACGTTGTCGGCCATCCAGCGCATGTGGCCACGGTTTTGCTCCCACTGTCTAGGGGAGACGTCGCCAGGGTCCGCGCGGCCGCCGCGCGCCCAGTAGGAGCGGACCGCCGCGGCGTCGCCGACCGTGGTGCGGCCCTGCTGGCCGCGTTTGCCCGAAGCGGTGTCGCAGGCGATCTGGTGCTCACGCATAATGCGCTCGGCGGCGGCCTCGAACACTTCGCCACGCGCCGATCGCCAGACATAGCGCTGATCTTCATCCGGGTTGTTCCAGTCCAGGGCGAGCCCGTCGGCATCGACCAGGTCGCGTTCCAGCCTCCGGGCGAGGTCACGCGCCCGGGTCAGCGTCGCCACCTCACCGCCGAAGGTGGGCCGCGCCCTGAAGTCCAGTACGCGCCAGGGTCCGCTGCGCAGCTGGCGGGCGAGCACGAGGCCGCCGTTATCGGACAGGCGCACGTCCACGTACTTGTTGGCGGCGTGCTGCAGCAGCCGACGCCGGTCTGCGCTCAGGCCGGGATCGGCTTGGCCGCCGGACTCCCAGAAGGCGCGCACCGCCTCGGGGGAGTCCAGGAGCAGCCGTTGCGGCTCGGCGATGTCCGCCTCCGGTCGGGCCACGTGGGCGGCGGCGGCGCCGCGGTGGGCCCGGTCGGCAGCGGGCTGGTCACCGATGCCGTGGTCAGGGTCGGCGACGGCCTGGTGGTCGGGTTTCTGGCTCACCGGGCCGCCCCCGGAGCAGGCGTAGCCGGTCCGCCGCGCCGCGGTTCGGGAAACCAGCGGCGGATCTGGTAGTCGCGCAGGCCGCTGGTCTGCCCGAGCCGGGCGACATGCTCGGTGATGTCGTCGCTGAGCCGGATCGTTTCTCCGCCCCAGCGCCGGGTGGGGCCATCCAGGTGCGTGAGGCAGACACGCCGGACTCGGGGGGCGGCGGTGACGGCTTCTTCCTGGCATTTCTTGTAGCCGCACTGGCGGTCGTCGCCGTACAGGCCGTAGGAGACGCCGCGCAGATAGCCGGTCAGGCAGATGTCGCACCGGTCGCCTTTCAGGCACTGCGGCATGCCGCACGCCCGGCAGAGGGTGCGGGCGTGGTCGCGGCCGGCGTGGCCGCAGGAGCGGCAGCGTTCCCAGGAGTAGCCGGGCCGGGCGCTGGTTCCCCACCTGCCCTCCTCCAGCAGGCCGCTGGAACTGCGGCCGTCAAGGAGGGCGTCGGCTGCCGCTGCCAGGTCGGGGAAGTCGACGAGGTTCTGTTCGTCGAGCGGGTCGCCGGTCAAGGTGAGCAGCTGGATCGCCTCGTGACCTCGGGTGGGCAGGTGGAGACGGTAGCCGAGCCGGATCGCCGCGGCCAGACGAAGCTGAAGGTTCCGGCAGGTCAGAGGGTTGCTGATCATGAGGCTCCTCGTCGAGGGCTTGAGGTGGATATGCGGGACCTTTCGTGATCGCAGCGGGCCGAGCAGGCAGGTCGCCGCCGTGAAATCCCGGCGGCACGGCTTGGCGGAGGCAGAGTCAGCCGTACAGGCGGTGGCCGAGAGCGGTGAGCTCCTTCAGGTCCTCGCCGAGGAGGAACGGACGGCTGGTGTCGAGCTGCAGCAGACGCCGGGCACGGTGCTCCGCCTCGATCACCAGCTGATCGTCGTCGGGAAACACGTGGGCGGGATCGTCGTCGGGCTCTGCGTACAGCACGCACATGCCCTCGGGGCTGAGCTGAGCGAGGTCAACGAGTTCGCCGGCGATGACGGGCCCGTCGACACCTGGTCGTCTGGCCAGCGGCACATCACGTGAGCCAAGCGAGTCGGATGAGATGGCCTTGCCGAATTGGCCGGGGCGAACGCGCTCGCTACTGAGGCGGACGTGAGCTGCGGGCGAGAAGCCGCGCCGTGCTCTATGACCGCAGCGGTTCGGGGTAGCGGTAGACCCAGAGGCCTCGCGCGCCGTCGGCGATGGCGTTGGCGGCGCTCGGCTTCTGATGGCCGCCGCCCTTGGCTCCCTTGCTGGTGCGCAGGCGCTCGAAGCCGTCGAATCGGTACATGCTGCCGGGCATGCCGGGCAGGCTCGTGCTGGACATCGCCGCGATCTGCGGTTGGCCGCAGAGCTCGGCGCTGCGCGCGTCCCAGTTGACGTAGGTGCCCAGCCAGAGCGGGGCCAGGTACTCACGGGCGATCCGCAGGACCGCTCGCAGACTGTGCTGGTCACGATGGTCCGGGTTGCGCGCGATGCGTGCCAAGTCGATCGTGTTGTACCGGTGCAGGCCCTGTTGCCGGCAGACGCTGCTGTTCACGGTGCTGGCCAGAATGACGGTGGCGGCGGCCCGGCTGCGGTTCTCCATAATGAAGGCCATGCGGCCGAAGGGCCGGGTGTAGGGACGCCCGTGTGGGTATTCGGCGTCAGGCAGGTGCAGGGGATGGCGCCAGGAGATCAGGAGGCCCTCTGCCTCTCCCACGTCGACCTGATAGAAGGCGAGGACGGGGGACAGCCGCAGGGCAAGCTGGCGGCTCACCATGGCGCGCTGGCCGATGAGCCGGCCGCATCGCCGCCGAGCTCGTTGCCGGCCTGCGGAGCGCACGGGTTGTGGCCGGTCGCCTCTCCGGAGCCACTCGGCGGCCTGTCCTCATCGCGGGGGAGGGTGATGTCATAGAGGTCGCCGTAGAGCGGGTACGGGCGCGGGCCCTCCGGGGCGGAAGGCACGTCGGTTCCGGCCAGCTGGACGGCCGGGAGCCGCGACAGATTTCCGCAGGCCTGATGCTCGGTGGCTCGTTTGGGGTCGGTGGTGAGGGGCAGGGATGGCGTCGGCGCACCTTGGGTCGTGTCCGGCAGTTCATGCTGGATCAGGTCGCTCACACGCTGGCCGAACTCGCGCAGGTCTTCGGGCGATCCTGCGATCGCGAAGGCGGAGGACCACGGGTTGCCGATGACCAGGGCGTACATGTCGCTTTCGATGTCGAGGTGGTGCTCGTCAGGGTCGTCATGGGGTGTGAGGATCTGCAGGTCGGTGGCGGCATCGTCCACCTCGTAGCGCTTGCTCATGTTTGCTCCCCAGATCTGGGTCGTAGCTGTGGCGGGCGGGGCAGTAGCAGGTGATGCAGCGGCGGCTGTGCCCGCTGTGAGGGCGCGAGGCCCGATGTTCGAGGACGACGCGTATGAATGCGCGGCGATGTGGCGACGGGGTGGCGTGGACGAGCTCAGGCTGGACGGTGTTGCGGCCGAGCTCCGGCAGGTGTTCCGCTTTCGGCGGATGCGGGAAGCAGAGCACCATGCGGGCGAGAAGGATTGATGGATGAACGGGGCAGACCGACCTGGTCATGACAGGGTTCGCGTCACGACGCCAGCGTGGTACGCGGGGCATGACCGAGGTCGGCCGTGGCGGGCCCGGCGCGAGCGGCGCGCGGCCGAGGGCTCAGCGTGCGCAGATGGTGGCAGGACGGGCTGAGCGGGACACGCCTAGTGATCTTGAGGGGATTCCGGGCCAGAGCTTGAGCTGCTCCCGGCGTCACCGGAATCGGACCGTGTCTGTGAGCGTCGGCTCAGCAGTGGCTGCGACCTGGCCTTGCCCCGGCTTACGTCGACCTCGCGCTGCCATTCGCCGAAGGTCCGGTTTCCCTGCCGCTTTTGAAAGTGGCGGATCGAGTTGGCCGCCATACCGACTGGTGCTGGCCCGAAGGCGGCGAGCAGGTCGGATTCTCGCTGGGAGTGGAAGCCTGCCCGCTCGATGTCCCGTTCGGCGGCGAAAACGTCCGCGACGCGGTGGCGTTCGACGTCGAGGCGTTCGTCCTGGGTTCCGCCCAGGGAGCAGATCCACCGGGAGTTCGGGGGCGGGTCCGGCTCGACGAGCCGCTCGTAGCGGCGAACCTCTTTGGTGTAGCTGTAGAAGAAGGTCTGCGGGTTGGCTCGCATGATCCTCAACCAGGCGAGCGCGTATGGGTCGGAGAAGTAGTCGCCGGCGTCATGTACCCGGACGTAGCTGCCGACGAATCGCGGCGCGGCCAGTTCGGCCATCATCGCGGCCTCCCAGCCAGCGGGGTCCTCGAGAACGAACAAGAGGTTCCGCAGATGTGCGGAACGCACGTTGGGGTAGTTGTAACTGCCGTTGCGTGCGTAGCACACCTCGGCGCACACGCCGGCGGACGGACACGTCCGGACGGTCCGGCCATCGGGAAGCCGCGCTTCGTACGCGGGGATGGCCCAGCTCCAGATCTTGTCGCGGGCGAGGTTGCGGTTGCTGTTAGACAGCAGCCGCCGAGGCCGCGAAGACAGATCGAGTGCTTCGTTCATGGATTCTCCGTGGAGGCCGGTGCCTCATCGCGTTGGCGCGTCTCGACTCGGTGCCCACGTCTCGACGCCGGGGTCTATCGCGGACGGGCTGGGGCAGAGTGCGTTCGGGCGCCCGCTGCCTGCCCTGCCGAGCCGGGTCACACATGCGCGGAGTGAGGGAAGGCTCGCCCGCAGGGCGATCGCGCGGAGCGCGGCTCGGCCTTCCCGCACGCAGAGGATGCGTGACATGCTCCTCGGCAGGCAGCGGGCGCCCCGGCGCCGGGCTTGCCGTTGAGCTGTCGGATGGCCTTCTGCGAAGGCGAAGGCGGCGTTCGGTGCGCGGCGCTGACGGATGGTTCGCACCACGCTTCGCCGGGGCTGGAGTTTCACGGCGAGCGACTGGTGGGCGGCTCTCTGCGGCACCGCTCGCGGAACGCGATCGGACGCTCCTCGCCCAAGCGGCCAGCATTTGAGCGTTCCCTCAGCCGCGACAGCTCAAGACTGCGCCGGGCCGGCCCCCGCACGAAGGCTTCCGAAGTTGGATCCCGACGCGGCGGAGCACCGGAGTGCCCCAGAGTGAGCAGGATCAGCCCGCTGGCCGCAGGACTACGTGGATACCGGCGACCGTGATGCGTCGACCTGCACAGACCATGTCACGCGGTGGTCGCGGAGCAGGCCGCAGACCGGATCCCAGCGATGTTCCTCAGAGGGTGAGGGACCAGTACTTCGGCCGCGCGTCCCATTCGATGACGACCTTCCATCGGCCAGGAGCTTGCGCCGCTGAGTCCGCCGACGCTGCCGCCTGGCAAAGACAATCGTCATACGTGCGGTGAATGTAGGCCAGAATACGCAGCTCGGCCTGCTGCGCGTTCTCGGCGTTGATCACATACGTCGAGGTGACGGTCCTGTCTTCGTTCTCCTCATCTGCCTCGTGACCGAGGTCCTGGACGTTCCAATCGTTCGGTCCGGTTGGCAGGTCTCTTGCGAAACTCGTCGTCATGACGAATCTCCTTCTGATGAGTGCGTGATGATGCACGCGCCGACGCGCAGCAGATCCGTCGTTCGCTCAACACTGAGCGGTGAACGCCAGAGGGGGTCCACACCGCCCTGGGGCGAGGTGGACCCCCTCTTTTGGGGATGCCGTTTACAGCCGGTGCGCGCCCGGTATGCCGTGTTCGACGGCTGCCACGTGCCGGAGGCAGCCGGTCTCGTCTGAACCCCCGTGCAGGTCCGGCAAGTACACCCGGACATCGGCCTGACGCGACTCCTGGCAGGGCTGATCGTCATCGACGATGCCGCGCCGAGCCAGCTCGCAGACATCGCCGAAGCGCACCGCGTCGCCGATCTCGAGCCGGGCGCCGTCCAAGGCGTCGACGGCGTGCAGGAGGCGGCGCTGCGCCGCAGGGCTGAGAGGCTGGTGCTCGGCCTGGGTGGCCTCGACGATCTCTTCCCGCAGCGCGCTCACCGCATCGGCCAACTCCAGCAGGAAGCGGTTCATGTCGCCGTCAGGGGCCTGGAAGGCGTCAGCACGGCGGATCTCGGCATCCGCCGGTGTCGCGTCCGGGCCGAGCTGCCCGGGCTGGGCCAGGAGCCGGGCCCGGAGCAGCAGGACCTGCACGCCGGCCAGGCGGCGGGTGACGCCCTCGGCCGACAGCTCGGTCACGATGGCTGCTGGTTCACCGGGCCCAGCGATGGTGCCCTGTTCCGTGGCCGGCACCATGACGTCTTCAGCGACCACGGCCCAGGCGGCGTCGTCGGTGACATCGGCGCCGGGTTCGATCTCGCTGACCCCCAGGATGATGGGCACCGTGGGGGGCACACTCGCGGCGGCCTTGGCGAGGTCTCCGGCTGTGCTGACGATCCGCAGGATGCCCATGTTGGTGTATTTACCAGATTGCACCGTCAGTGCTGGATCCTGCGGCTCAAGGCTGGGAAGTGGACCGGGCAGCGGCGGCATTGGTTCGCGCCGCGTGGCGGTACGTCGACCACCGCGGCGCGAACCGACGCCCCTCCCTCTTCGATCCGTCGAGATTCGCTGCTATGGGAGGTCGTACACGGTCACGCTGATTCCGTGATCGGCCAAGTGCTGCTGGATGAGCGGCTCGATGACGTCCCAGCTGCCACCGGCCAGGCCCGCGCCGATGCGCGGCAGGTGAACGTTCGCCTCCAGGCGGCTGGCGTGCTGGGCGAGCTTCGCCAGGCACTGCGCGAGCGCATCGTAGCGGATCGGCGGCCGGCCGACGCGCGCGGCTGACCGGATTCCGTGCTGGGCGACCATGTTGGCCACGTACAGATCCTGGTCGACCGGCACGAGCTGGATCGCGCCGAGACCGAAGTCGTTCCCCGCCCGGCCGCGATACCAACGGCGGTAGGCCTCCTCCGGCTGGGGCCAGCGCCGGGACAGCGCCAGCACGAACCCGCGCCCCCAGCCGCCCGTGTCATTGGAGCAGTGCGCGACGATCCGTGAGCCGCTGCCCATCGGGTCCGTGGCATCTCCGCGCACGTAGCGGATGCCGCTCATGATGAGGACCCAGGCTGGTAGCCGACTCGGCCGAAGGCGCGCACCGTGCGGTGTGCCGGATCACAGGACATCGGACACCAGCTCCGCGAACTCCTGCGGCGTCACGATCCGCACGCCCAGTGATATGGCCTTGGCGTGCTTGGAGCCTGCCTTCTCACCGGCTACCAGCAGCGAGGTCTTGGCTGAGACGCTGGAGGACGCCTTCCCGCCGGCGCGTTCGATCAGCTCGTTCATCTGGTTGCGGCTCAACGCCTCCAGCGCGCCGCTCATCGCGCCAGTGACCACGACGCTCATGCCGGTCAGAGGCAGTGCGGCAGCCGCCTGCCCGCCGTGCTGGCCGCTGGTGGCGACGCCGGGCTCGACCATGTTGACGCCCGCCTGGACCAGCTTGTCGATCAGCGGCGCCAGTTCGGCCAGCTCGGCCACGATGACCGGAGCCTTCTCCGGACCGAGACCATCGACCTGCTGAATTGCCTCGGCGTCGGCGGCCTGGATTGCTTCCATCGAACCGAAGTGCCGGGCGATGCGGCGGCTCATCGAGCGGCCGGTGCCGCGCACGCCCAGCGCGCAGAACACCCGGCTGAGCGGCTGAGCCTTCGCGCGCTCGATGGCATCCAGCAGTTTGCCGGTGGAGACCTCGCCCATCCGCTCCAGGCCCTGGATCTGCTCGCGGGTCAGGAAGAACAGATCGGCGAAGTCGTCGATGAGTCCCGCTTCCAGCATCTGCTGGATCCGGCTCTCGGCCAGGCCCTCGATGTCGAGCTGATCGCGGCCGACGGCGTACTGGATGGAGGCGATCGCGCGGCAGGCACGACCGCGCACGCACCGCCACCGCTCCTGGCTGGCATCGATGGCATCGCCGCAGGACGGGCAGACGCCGGGGATGGCGATCGGCTGCTCCTGGCCGGTGCGCAGGTGCACGACCGGCGCCTCCACCCTCGGGATGACGTCACCCGCCTTGAAGACAACGACCGAGTCGCCGAGCATCAGCCCGCGCCGGGCGATGTCGGAAGCGTTGTGCAGGGTGGCGTAGGTGACGATCGAACCGTCGAGCTCGACCGGCTCCAGCACCGCGCGCGGGGCGATGATCCCGGTACGCCCGGTGTTCCACTCCACGGCCAGCAGCTTGGTGATCTTCTCGGTGGCGGGGAGCTTGTAGGCCGTGGCCCAGCGCGGCGCCCGCGAGCTGAACCCGGCCGCGGCCTGGTCGGCGGCCAGGTCACATTTCACGACGATGCCGTCGATACCGAACTTCAGCGTCGGGCGAGCGGCGGCGATCTCCTCCACCCGCGCCTGCACCTGTTCGATGGTGAAGGCCCGGATTCCGGCGACCGGCGTGGCGGCCGTGGTCTGCACGCCCTGACCCGCCACCCATGCCATGACGTCACTGTGGGGCAGCTCGCGCAGCCGCGCCGCGAACTCGGAGGCGTCGTCGGGGTACGGGAGCGCGCCGTAGCCGAAGAAGGTCAGCTCGCAGACGTAGGGACGGTCCTGGGCCCGCAGCGTGCCCGCCGCCGCGCTGCGCGGGTTGGCGAAGGTGGTGCCGTCATGGGCCTGGCGCTTGGCGCACGCCTCCTCGAACTGGACGGTCGTCATCATGACCTCGCCGCGCAGTTCGATCGTGTGGGGGTGGACCAGCCGGTCGGGCAGCCCAACGATGGTCCCGATCGCGTGGCTGACGTCCTCGCCCGCAGTGCCGTCGCCTCGGGTGACGAGCTGGACCAGACGGCCTTCGCGGTAGCGGGCGGAGATGGCCAGGCCGTCGAGCTTGGGTTCCACGCTCCACGCCTCGACCGGACGCCCGAGTCTGCGCTCCAGCGATGCGGCCCACTTGGCGAGCTGGTCGGGGCCGAAGACGTTGTCGAGGCTGAGCATCGGCACGAGGTGGGGCACGTCGCCCACGACCGCACCCCCGGCCACCTTGCCCGTCGGCGAGCCGGGCAGCACTTCGTCGGGGTGGTCGTCCTCGTAGGCGGCGATACCGCGCACCAGCCGGTCGTAGGCGTCGTCGTCGAGGGTGGAGGTGCCGTCGGCGTAGTAGGCCGCCGCGGAGTCGACGGCGAGTTGGACCGCCTCGGCGTAGGCGGCGTTGTTGGCCAGCGCGGTCAGGGCAGGGGCATCGTTCATAGGTGCATCCTTCAGATTGAGACTGACATTCCGCAGATGCGGCGATGACGCGCTGACCGGGTGAGACAGGGGCGACAGTTGGCCCTGTCTCACGGGATCAGCGCACGGTAGCAGGACATGCGGCAGCGACCTTTCATGTCCTTGTCGGTGAGCACATGGCGAACACCGCCATGGGTCAGAGCGTCGGGCCCGAATCGCCGTCGCCGTAGTGGCGGCCGATCAGCTGTACGAGGTCGGCCAAGAACGCCGGCGTTCCGGGGTCGGGCCCGAACTGGAAGTCGTAGCCCAAGGCACCGTCGCGGGGACGACGCAGGGGCCTGAGAAACATCACCGGCTGCGTGCCGAACTCGACATGCCGTCCGGCGACGACCCGGCCTCGTGGTAGCAGCGCGGCGAGGCGGTGCAGCTCGTTCTCGCGGTCGCTCGCGCATCGGCGCCGCTCGGCCTCGGCCGCCAGGTGCTTGGCGGTGTAGACGGCCAACTCGGGCAGAAGGCGTCGCTTCAAGTCTGCGGCGACCTTGTCGATGTCGCGGCTGATCGTGATGTTCACGCTGGGGCCGAGGGAGAAGGCCCAGCGCCTCAGCTCCTGCTCGGGAGGCACAGCAGTGAAGCTCATCAGCCGCCGGTCCATGTTCGTGAACGTTCGGTAGTGCATCAGGATGCGACGGTGATCGGGATGGATCAGCAGGACCTTCGCCAGGTGCGGACGGTCCTCGGCTTCCCACAGCGAAGGCTCGAACCCTTCGCCTAGCCGGTTCGCCAAGTCCTGGGCGAGCGCGAACACCTTGGTGCTGTCAGCGCGAGTCATCATGACCATCATCGGCCGCTCACCGACGCCCGAGACGGCTTGCATGAGTCGGCGTCGGGTGCGAGGTGGCAGAACACCAGTGTGTCGCCGATCACGACTTCAAGAGCCACGTTCCCCTCGGGGGTGAGCAGGCGGGGGTCGCTGGTGTCCAGGTGCACCGCCACGCGGACGACACGGTCGCCGGCGTCGAGGTAGACGAAGGTGACAAGGCCGGCCACCTCGATCGCGGGCAGCTCATGGTCCGGGTCGGTCATCGGGTGGAAGCGCGCGGCGGCGTGGATGGCCGCGCACTCGTGGGCCTCGGGGAAGGTCGTGGCATGCAACAGCGGGCTTCCTTTCAAGGACTCTGGAAATGCGAAGGACGGGCCGGACAGTTCAGCCCGGCCCGCGTCTGGTCAGATAGGTCGGGCGTCAGGAGTTTCGGCCCGGACGGAGGTAGGAGGTTGCGCTTCGCTGGCGCGTGAGGTGGCCGAGCGAGCTGAGCCGCGCGGCATCCACGCCAGCGCCTTTACGTTGTAGATTTCGGGGCTAGTGAGTGGCGCTACCGCTGGCGGGGACGTCGCTGCTTCGGCGGCGTGTCGCCGGGCAGCGGAGCGGGCGCCGGGTTCTCACCTTGAGTCGGCCGTGAGCGCGCGGTGGAGGAGGACAGGCGCGCCGCTCGCGACGACCTCGCGGTCAGCGTCTTCTTCAGCGCGGGCAACTCCTCGACGCCGATCGCCACGCGATAGCCGCCATCCGGGGAAGTCGTGACGACGCCGCGCTCACACAGCGCGCGTACCAGGGCGCTGGCCTTATCCGGCCGCACCCACAGCGTCCGCTCCAGGTGCTCGGGGGAGCACGTCTGCGATTCCACCACCGCCACCACGGCACGCCGGAAGACCCGATCGTCTCCATCCCGGATCGTCTCCGGAACGGAATCGGCGGCTACGCGCGAGGGCGGGCGCGGCGCGGGGGCGCTCGATGTGGTCGCTTCCAGCCAGTGGCGTAGCCGCCAGGTCAGCACCTGCGCGTCACTGCGGGACGGGCTGGTCGGATCCCCGCTCAAAGGCCGCTCGGCGACGACCGCGCGCAGGGCGCCTTCGACATCGTGCCCCGCCCGGTCGATCTCGGTGAGCACAGCAGCCAGGCGCGGCCAGCCTGGGTCGCGCAGCACGCGCTCGGCATCAGCGTGCCGGTCCATGGTGGTCCGCAGGCATTCACGTAGTCGCATCTCGGCCGAGTCAGGGCGAGGAGTGGGGTTGTCGCTTCGGGGACGGCTCGCATCTCCGGTGGAACGGACAGCCCTGCCAGCGGCGGCGGGCGCGCCATCCCCGGCACGCTGGCCCGCGATCCAGTTCTCCAGGCGCCAGATGAGGACCTGCGCGTCGCGCCGCGCCGGGCTTCGAAGATCGGTGCGCAGTGGCCGCCACCCGACGACCCCGGCCAAGACGGCAGCGGGATCATGGCCGAGCTGCTCGATCCGCCGCAGCATCCCGGCCAGCGCCGGCCACTCCGGCCCGCTCAAGATCGCCACCGCATCGGCCCGGCCGGCCACCGCGCGCTGTACGGCGCGTTGCAGGTCCGGCCGCCGCGCCGCCACATGATCGGCTCGCGCTCTCGGCCGCGCGCCGAGCAGCTCGGCCGCGTGCTGCAGGTGCTCACCCGCCAAGCGCGCCACCCGGGCGTGAGCTTGCTTGCGCGCGGCCACATGATGGGCCCGCAACGCCCGCGCGGCCAGCACGACCGCGACGACGAACGCCAGCACCGCCGCGCTTTCGTCGGCGCGGCCGAGCATAGGACCGATCGACAGCATCGCCTGGAGCGCCGTGCGGGTACGGCGCGCAGCCCGATTCAGTTCCCGCCACGGCTCGCGGCCCAGCCGCTCCATGTGCCGCGCGGCCAGCTCCAGCTCGCGCCGGACCGACGCCGGTGAGCGCTGGGCGGCCACCGTCATCAGATCGGCCAGCGCGGCCGCCGTCGCCGCCGCCTCGGGCCCGGTGCCGCGCTGCAGGACCGCGGTCGCTTCGCGTACGGCCGCGGCCGCCTGCTGCCAGGTCTCGATGCGGACCTGCTCGGCGCCGCCCGCGCGCGTACGCGATCGGCTCGCGGCACTCCGTGGGCGCGTGACGGCGGGCGCAGACGCCCCGTCAGCGAGCGGGACGTTCCAGCGCTGCCGGATCCGGGGCAGTGACAGATCCGGTGCCAGCTTGGACCCGGAAAACCACACCGGTCTGCCGTCCGGAGCCAGGTCCCCGGGCAGCGCCACCGCATAGCCGCCGACGTCACCGGACGGCAGTCGGCGCACCTTGACCAACAACCCGGCTTTCTTCAGACGCGAGAAAAGGTCGTCGTCACTGGTGGACTCCAGCGCAACCGGTCGCACCGCGGCGTGCAGCCGTTCACGCGCGGAGACCCGCTCGCCACGCACCCGATGCGCCTTAGCCCGCTCACCCCGCTTTGGCGCCGGAGCCGCGGTGTGATCGGCCTGCGCCGTCACGCGAAGGCCAAGTTCGAGCTCCAGCCGTCCGCACTCCTCCCGGAGCCGGTAGAAGTCGCCACGCAGTCGAGGCTGCGCACCGTCCTGACGCACCAGCGTGGCCACGACGTGAACGTGGTCGTCGGCGTGCCGGACCGCCACCCACCGGCACCCCTGCTCATCCCCTTCCGGCGCGAGCCCGCCGGCGGCGACGATGCGGCGGGCGACGTGCGCCCACTGCGCGTCGCTGAGCAGCGGATCACCCGGCGCCAGCCGTACCGAGGCGTGCCACACGTGCCGCGCGATCGTGCCGGTCGCACGCTCGAGAGGACGGTCCAGATGCTGCGCCAGCGTGTAGAGGGCGGCATCACGCAGATGCTCGGGCTCCGACGCGGGATCGGCTTCGTGGGCATCCCACGCGGCGACCAGGTGCGCGTCGGTGTGCTCTTCATGCCGGCCGGGCCCGAACAGGTACCGCAGCAGGCCGTAGGTACGGGAGCCCTTCAGCACTTTGGCGATCACTCCGGGCTCCGGCTCCGGGCGACCTGGTCAGCAGCCGCCTCGACCCGTCGAATCGCACGGCCCACAAGCTGGACAACGGCCTCGGCCTCGGACGCCGCGTCTCCCCTGTTAAGCGCGCGGGCCACCTGGTTGAGGTTGTTGCCGATCCGGTTGAGGGCCACCCGGGTCTGCACGAACTCGGCCATCTCCTGACGGCGATTCAGCGGGACGAGCGTCAGTCGCTGCTCCGCCGCCGACACCGCTGCCAACGCCGCGAACGCTCCCACGTCCAACCCTTCGCGCTGAGCAGCGAGTTTCAGCGCGGCAAGCTCGCGGTCGCTGAGAAATAATGGTCCGACGCGGTTGTCGCGCGGTGAATCTGCGCGTCCCCGTCGTCGTCCCATCGCAACCATCCCTTACCTTGACTAGCTCCTTGACGCCATCCGAACTTGAAATCGTCCGGCCTGCTCGATGGGGACTATAACCAGCGAATCCCCCGATTCGCTCGTTTACTCCGAGTTTTGCACTAACTTGCTCCGCAAAGCGGGCCGGTGGGGTGGGTGCCGGGGCAAGGGCGGCATGAGGGCGTCAGGCGAAGCCTGTCCATTTTCCGCCCGCGAAACGGGATGGCGATCTCTCGGTGGAGCAAGGCCGTTGCTACGCGCATCGGGGGCGCACAACGGTGAGGCAGTGAAGGCGGTAATGCTTGAGCGACGAACACATAGGAGGCGAATCCCACTTTCGGCGACCAGTGCATAGCGCTGGAAGGGGGCGTAGATCCGGGCGATGAGGTGGCGCCTGAGCGGAGGAAGGGAGTAGTACACGCTGTCCCATCGCTCGTCACAATTGTCGCAGTCGCACGCTTGCTCCACGGTGTAGGTGCCGTGCTGCTCGGCCAGGGAGCCGTGGTAAGTGACGGCTGTTCCGCGGGGAAGCGGATCAAGCTGGATGTCCACGCGAGGGCCTTCCGTAGCAGCGACGCCCGCTCCTCGCCACCGGGTGAGCGAGGAGCAGACGGTGATGGGAGGGGGCGGCAGGAGAGAAGCTCAGATGGGTCTTCACGACAGCGGCGTTCGTCACCTGGGCCTGGTTGCCAGGCGGCGAACGCCGCCACGAGCTGGCAGAGATTTAGAAGTAGTCGTCTTGCTCGGCTTCCGCCCACAGGCTGTCGGCCAAAGGCCACAGGTCGCGCTGGTACGGATGCGGCAACTTGTCGATCTGCGCCCCTGCTTCCCAGGCCACGGCACCGCTGGGAAGCAGGGGCGCGGTGAAGGAACAAGCGGTTCGGCTGCCGTGACCGCCCATGGCGTTGATCCACACGATGGCGCGTCGCCTGCGGTGCACGACGAACGTGTCGCCTGCGAGCAAGCAGACGTCAGGTTCGGCGAGGTGCTCAGCGCTGGGGCGCTGCATGACGTCGCCGACGTAGGGCGGGTAGAGCACCTCGGCGACCGCACGTGGGTCCGTGAGGACGGCGTAGGCATCTGCCTCGTGGGTTCCTGGTGTGAGGTCTCTGCCGTCGGCGTAGCAGAAGGCAGAGCTGAGGTTGATGCGCCCCCAGGGGTCTGCATGTGTGACCATCATGCGGCGATCGCTGCCGGTGAGGATGACCCGAGCGGCGTTGCCCGGACGGTCCAGAGTGCTGCGGCGATCGGGCAGCCAGCCAGCCTGATGGCCGCAGTCGGCGACGACCAGCATGTGGCCGTGGCTTGGCGCTTCCTCGTGTGCGACGATCATGGTGTGCATGGGCCCTCCCAGAGCGCAGTCCTTACCAGCGGCGGAAGGCGGCCGGGTTGAGCTCCGGCGCCTGGATCTCGCGCACGGTGGATGCCTCGGAATGGGTCAAGGCCGCCTGGTTGTGGCGGCCTTGACGCATGGAGAGGTCTCCGCCGTAGACCCAGGCAGGCGCCGGAACTCAACCACGTGCGAGAGATTCCTCAGGTGACGAAGGGGGGCGCCGCAGGGAGGAGCTGCCGAACCTCTTCACGGCAGCAGCGGGTGCGCCGGGAGGCTGCCCGCCGCGCCTCCAGCGGCGTGACGGTGGACAGGCGACTGTTCGCGGTCCACGGGGCGCCGGCTGCTTGCTGAGGAGACGAACTGACGTGCTGGTCCGGCTAGTTGACCTTGGCCACGAGCAGCGGTGGGGTCTTCATGTCCAGGGGGCGGTCCGACTGCATGTAGGTGCCGGTCCATGTGACGAGCACGTTGTCGGTGGTGAAGAAAAAGACGCCTGGTTCGTTGCCACCGTAGGTGCCGTCGTCGCCGGCGGAGTCGGTGGTCAAGTAGCACTCGCTGTAGCCGCAGGGGTGCTGAATATCGTCCTGAGGGAGCAGTTGCGAGGAGACCGAGGTCACCTTGCCCTTGATCGCGTGGTAACCCATGATCAGGCCGTGGTCGATCAGGTAGACGTAGCTGACGCGGTTCGGGTCGTTGTTGCGCTTCAAGTACTCGGCCAGATTGGCGCGGTCGAGGGGATGGTTTAACTCACCCGCAGGGAACGGCACGGCCGCGTCGTACTTGCGCTGCTGCTCGCCGGATACGGCCTGAGCCTTCTCCCGATCGCTGGTGGTGGAACTTGTGCAAGCGGTTACACCCAGTGCGGCGACGGTCAGGGCGGCGATGAACTTTTTCATGGATGCTCTCCGAGAGTGGCCGGGGCTAGTTGCAGGACGGGGTGGACTCGTTCAGGCGTTCGGGCAGGTTGCGGTCCTTGAAGAGGGCGCGGTTGAACTTCACCGAGTCGGCGTTGTACTTCGAGACCTGATCGGCTCGCTGCTGTTGGAGGCCCGTCATCTCGGTCTGCAGGCGGTCACGCTTGGGCGCGGCCTGGTACCGGTCGTTCTGATCGCCTTGGGGGTAGCGCTGGTCGTAGTCGGCGATCTCGTCCCGCTTGAGGGCGATCTTCTGGTCGAGCGCGATGACGCCCGCGCATAGATCGTGGAAATGCTCGTACTGGAAGAGAGCGTGGTCAGGGTTGCCGATGCGCTCCCGGATGCCGGAACTCGTACGCAGCGGCTGGGTGACCCAGGCCAGCGCCCATGCAAGAAGTGCGATCAGGACGACTGCGATAGCGATCCTGGCAAGCCAGCGCCAAGGGCGGAACGTGATGCCCGTTCCTTCTTCGAACTCTTCGCGCACAGCGCGGCCAAGAGGGCGGCGGTTATCGGTCATTTGGGCTCGCTTTCTGAAGGGGCGGTGTGGGTTTCGGCTTCGCCGTGGCGGCTGTCGTGGTGGACGGCTCGGGTTGTCATCGGCGCTCGTCGAATCGCGAGGACGAGGGGTTGGCTCGTGCCTGCGGATGTCTGTGTCTCGCGGACTTCTGTGGCGGGGACATGAGGTGGGGGTGTGGGGACTGCTCGCCCTGCCTCCAGGTGAGCTGGTCATGGCACGCCGCTGGCATCAGTTCGTCAGGGGAGGCGCTGTGTCGGCGCTACGGGTGCGTGATCTCTATGACGGGCCCGTGGTTGATGGCCATGCCATCGCCGTGCCTGATGACCGTGAGCAGGAACCGGTTGTTGAGGCCGTTCCAGCTGACGGTGACCGCGCGAGGGACATAGGCGGGGCTGATCGGTAGAGCACGGCCGTGGTCTACCTGAGCGATCTGAATCGCTGTGTTGAGCTGGATAGCCGCAGCTACGAGGCCAACGGCCAAGACGAGATCCCCGGGCCGTGTCAGGTCGAACCGGGCAGTGGTCTTCTCATAGGAGAAGGCTTCGATGTCGTCGGACAGCGCAGCGTCGGGGAAGTTCATCGGGCACTCCCATCGTGTGGGGAGGCGGCCGGGCTGCTCCCGGCGCCGACTTTCCCGCCACTGCGGATGCCGCGGAAGGTGTCAAGGACCGCCCGGGTTTGGCGGTCCTTGACACCTGGAGAGGTCTCCGCGGTAGAACCGGGAAGGCGCCGAGAGCGGCCCGGCGTCCGCGAGCTCTCAGGCGTGATTCCGACCTGTGCTCACCAGACGTCGCGGTGGATCCGGTGCTGCTCGGCGCGTGCTCACCGCTCGGTGTAGGCGCCGAGCGCTTCGCTGAGAACTTCAATGACCGCTTCCGGGTGAGCGGTGACGACCTTGCTGAGGACCTGCTGGAGTTCGCCGAGCAGAACCCGCAGCTCGTTGGCCGTATCCCACGGTTCGGGGAACTCGTCGTAGGCGAGGTACTCATGGCGGGGTCGGTTGGCCTGGTAGTTGAGAAGAGCTAGGGCCAGCAGCTTCAGCGCGGGTGGGCGTGCGCTGGTGGCTTCGGTGCGGGCGTCGGCTTCGGCCATCAGCTCGCCCACGAGCCAGGCCGCCTCCTCGACGTATCCCGGTGCTTGGTAGTCCCACCGGGAGGAGTTGCTGGCACGGCCGATCTCGGCGGTGACTGCGGTGACTTCCGCGAGGATCTGCCCGGTGTTAGCCATGTTCCGCCAGCGCCCGTTGAGCGAGTGCGAGTAGATCATCAAGTTGATGATGAGCTCGGTGATCTTCTGACGCTTGTTCTCATCGGTGTTCGCTGGCATCTGGTCGAGTGCGAGCTTGGCTTGTTCGATCCGCTCGGCGATCGAGGTTGCCTCATCCGCTCGTTCCTCACTGGGCCGCATCATCACTCCCGCGTCCGCGCGACTGTGGCGGCGGGTGATCCCGGCGCCTGGGAGTTGCTGGCCCGGCGGTCCCGGGAGCGGAGGAAGGCTCACCGTAGGTGATCGCGCGAAGCGCGGCTTGGCCTTCCGGAGCGGAGGGCCGCTGATACAACCCAGACGGGCGCCGGGAGCACCCGTGCGGCTTGGCCTCAGACCGCAGAGCCAGTCGAGCGCGGCGACGATGGGCCCAACGGCGGGGCTGCTCTAAGTCGTGTTCCTGTGAGGCGGGTGGATGCTGTGAGGGGTCACGGCTGGAGGAGCGACTTCCCCTGCCCGTAAAAGCTGTCGGTGGCGTGGGTGGCGTGCAGCCAGAAGCCGTCGCTGTGTTCGTCGCGATGCGGACGGCCTAACCGCCACTTTTCCAGCCGGGCGATGTCGGTCCAGCTCCATCGCTGTGATGGTGACGCCCACCCGGTCTCGGCGTGATCCATGACATGCGGCACGTCGTAGTGACCATTCTGCGGCGCCAAGCGGACCAAGACCTCGGCAACGGCACCGATGAGCGTTCGTCGATGGGGCGGGTGAAGCACGGGACAGGATGCGCATGAGCCGGCGCGGACGCATGGCTGAAAGCCGCCCCAGCGAGCGCGACGGGTGTCCTGCGACTCCCACAAGGTGGCGTAAGAGGTGGGCCGGAGCGCGCACTGGCCAGGGTAGACGGCTCCCCAGCCGATGCTCAGCCGGTTCCACCCTTGTCCGTCTGGCCCGCGCGGCTGATGGGCGGGGGCGGGCAGGTAGATGGGCACGACGGCTATGGCTTGTGCAGTTCGCGCAGCTGGGTCAAGAGCTCGATGAGGTGGTCGATGTCGGTCACCTTGTCAAACTTGAGGATCATTCCGACGGTATGCGGGCGGTGGCCGGGGATGGCCAGCGCCGAGGTGGCGAGGTTCAGATTGAGGGCTAGGTCCGCCTCGTCCCGCACCTCGGGGGTCGTGGTGGTGAAGTAGGGGCGGATGTCATCGTTGCGGCGCTGAGTGGAAATCCGGATCAGCACAGGATGGCGGTCGCTTCCGTGGGTGCTGACCTGTGCCTCAAGGCTGCGGTGGTCCGCTTGATCGCTGGTGGAGGAGGCGCGCACGGATTCTCCTTGGCGGTGATGGCGCGGATCTGGTCGAGGGGTTGTGCTGTTCAGGCGAGGCGCTCGTCCCAGCAGTCCGGGCAGCACCAGGGGTTGGTGTCGGACTCTGCGGCGCCGATGCGCAAGGCGGCAGAGGAGGCAACGGCATGCTGGCAGAACCGGCAGAAGATCTGCCCGGTGTCAGATGTGGTCGAGGCGGTGACGCGGGGAGAAACGGCGCCGGTCCAGGTGTGGCGCCATCGCTGCGTCAGGTCGCGGTGATGATCTGCCCAGCCGGGCATGAGGCGGTCGAGACATTGGGCGTGGGCGCGCTTTGCGAGGCGGCGGCCGGCCTGAACATGGACGAGTTCGCGGGCGAGCAGGTAGCTCACCTGCGAGGGCGGCAGTTGGGCGGCGGCCCAGTGCAGGCTCACCTTGGGAGTGGTGCCGAGTCGTAGGCTCGATAGCTCCTCGCCTAGGTCGGCGACAGCGAGGCGGACGTCTTGGCCGAGCCCCATGCGCCGGTGCCAGAGCGCGGTGGCGGCGGTCAGATGAGCGAGGAACTGCTCGCTGTACCAGGCGATGAGCGCTTGCGCGTCGCCGGCGTGCTCGCGCCGCAGCCGCAGCCATCCGGACGGACCTGGTTCCAGGGTGACGATGGGTCCGTCGTCGACGAGGCGAAGCCGGTGTGAACGGCCCAGCCATGGAAACCCTTCGCCGCCGACCAGTTGCTTCACCGGGTGCGCGGGGGCGGTTTCCTGGGCTGAGCGGACCTGGCGGGCGATCCAGGCGAGTTTGCTCGCGACCGCTGTCGCGACGTCGACGGCGCTGAGACCGGTCGGGACAGTCACGACCACGGAGGCGTCGCGTTCGACTTTGATGGTGACGCTGGTGCGTCGCGGATCGATCCGTACGTCCCACTCCCAGGTCGAGCTGAGGGTGTGCAGGGCGCTTTCGATGATCTCGGCAGTGGGGCCGGTGGTGAGGGAAGGGATGGGGTAATCCTTTCTTCCGCCAGGACACGGGTTGCGGGGGACGTCCAGCCGCCCGCCGGGCCCGGGGCGCGTCGAGAGGGGTCGGTTCAAGCCGGGCTCTGAACGAGCTGGGTCTCATCGGCGGCCTGGTCTGGCGGCCAGCCGTGGATGCGCGGTTCGGCCTGCGGCGTGCGCTCCTCCAGCCGGCGATCGTGGCGCGGATGGCGGCCGGATCACCCTGCGCGTAGGGGATCTCGGCTGTGGCTAGATCGCGGTCGACGATGTCGCGATGCCAGGCCGGCCAGCGTCCAACGCGGGCAATAGCTGCAGCTTCGGTGCGTGCACTGCGGAATGCCCCCGGGATTGCGGCGCGCGTTGAGCGACCAGGCTTGGGAATCGGCGGGGGTGAGACGGCGCACCGAACACGTCTTCCGTTCCCTCAGCCAGGGCTCACGCCAGCTTTTCGCCGGGCTGAGCCGCCAAGAAATACCCCACCCGCGTGTCAAGGAGTTGGTACGTGGAGGTCTCGGCTGACTCGGTCGGCTTCTGCTCGTACGGTGTGACCAGGACGTGGACATCCAGGGCGCTGCCCAAGGCTCCGTGCCCAGCCATCCAGCCGAGCACCTTGTCGGGAAGGTGGTCCGCGACGATCGGGCAATCCGCGTCGCCGAATCTCACCCGTCCGGGCGGCCTCGCACCGTGGACGATCTCCAAACTGAACAGCTGCATACTCCGGGTGAGAAAGTGCTTCAAGGGGAGAGCGGCGCGCGCGGGCTCGACGGCAACAAGGCCGAGCTCCTTACGCACGGCGCCGCGGCCGAGCCATTCGAGATACCAGCGGCCGACAATTCGTCCGAGAGGCCCGTCCTGCGGGTCGTGGAAAACGGTGCTCCCGCTCCTGCCGCAGACCGCGAACTCGGTTCCCCAGATCGGGGTCAGGAACACCTCGTCGTACTCGTCGGTGTCGACCTCGAAAGAGCAGCGCACCCACCAGGCCTGATTCGGCCGCGGGTACCTGCGGGGCAACCAGGCGACGACGTCGACGCGCTGGTTGACGGGGTCTAGATCGATGGCGGCGAAGGTGTTGCCGTCCCGCCCGGCGCGGAGGCTGCGCGCGGGAGTGCGCAGCCTC
>NZ_JBFANV010000125.1:0-25666 GCF_040674955.1 Nonomuraea sp. NPDC049695
CACGGTCACCCCCGCGGAGATCGAGCCCACGGCCGCCCCGTACGGGTCGGCGAGCACCGTGTACGTCCCGGTCACCGGCAACGTGACCGTGTCGAACGCGCACGACGATTTGCAGTAGGTCGGCCGGAACAGGTCTGTTCCATCCGGGTTACGCACCGACGCGCGCGCATACCCGTTGCCCTCGAACGTCCCGTCCGTCAAGGCGAAGGCGATCCGCTGCCCCGCCGTCCCCGCGAACGACCAGATGGCGTTCTGCCCCGGCCCGGTCGTGGTCAGCTTCACCGGCGCCCCACCGACGGTCAGAGAACCGGTGACATCGCCCACGGTCACCCGCGCGGTGATCGGCCCCGTCCCCGCCTCGGTCGGATCGACGACGAGCGTGTAGGTGCCGTCCGAGGCAAGCGTGACGGTGTCGAAGGCGCAGGCCGTCGAGCAGTAGGTGGAGCCATACAGCGGCGTTCCGTCCGGTTTGCGGACCGAGGCGTAGGCGGGGCTGGTCAGCCCGCTGAGCGAGAACGCGATCCGCTGCTCGGCCTTCCCGGCGAACGACCAGGACACGTTCTGTCCGGGCACCGTGGTCGTCACCGTCGACGGCGCTCCGATCGCGACCGTCCCGGTGAGATCCGGCACCTCATACAGCCGCAGCGCGATCGAGCCGGTCTTCGCGTCCTTCGGATCCCACACCACCGAGTAGGTGCCGGTGGCAGGCAGGGTCTTGGTGTCGATGAAGCAGGCCTTGCCGCAGAGCTCCTGCGCCAGAACGGTCCCGTCGGGCTTCTTGACCCGCACGTACGCGTCGCTGAGGCTGCTCAGACTGCTGTCAGTGAACTCGAACGAGACCTTCTGCCCGGCTGTTCCGGCGAACGTCCAGATGCCGTACTGGCCCGGGGCGTCGGTCTCCAGCGGCACCTTCGGCCCGCCGATCACCGCGGTCTTGACGACGTCGGACGCGATCGTGCTCACGCTGAGCTTGTAGGCGCCGAACTCGTCGTCGTGCGCCGAGACGCGCAGCCGGTACGCGCCGGCCGCGAGGTCGTCGACGCGTTCGGCACGGCACAGAGCGTCGGAAGCGATCCTCGCGCCCGCGGCGTTCAACAACTCCCAGTTGAGCCAGTTCCCCGGGCACTCCTTCACGTCGACGAAGATCGAACCCGCCTCGGCCAGCGTGAACCGGTACTCGTCGAGCGCGACCTCGCTCTCCAGGTTGCCCGCTCCCGCTGCCGGAACGCCGTCCGAGGCCGTGAACGGCAGGGACACCGCGAACGTCTGCGGCGGGACGACGTCCAGGTGGAGCTTGACGTTGTCGATCCCGAACGCCTGGTTCGAGATGCCCGCCACCCCGTCCGCCGAAGTCTTGAACTCGATCTGGCTCTTCTTGTGGGTGACCGGCATGGTGATCCAGTACTTGGCCCACGGCAGGCCGGTCGCCAGCTTCCCGGTCGCCACCGGCGTCAGCGCACTCGGCGTGATCGTGTACGGATCGGCGCGGTCGGTCTCGACCTTGACCGTCTCGGTGTCCGGGTCGGACGCCCAGTCGCCCACGGTCAGCAGGTCGAAGCTCAGCGTACCGGTCTTGTGAGAGGGCAGCCCCTGCACGAAGAACCGGTACGAATCGGTCCCGCTGAACGGTCCGGCGAACGAACTCACCGCCGGATCGGTCGACACCCGCGACGGCCGGACGTTGGAGCTGAGCGCCCCCTGGAAATCGATCGCCAGGTCCCCGTTCCCGTCGACGGTCTGCGCCGTCGGATCGAAGGTGACCTTCTTCTGCTCGGCGGCGGCCTGCGCGAACGAGGTGTCCGCCGTGAGTGCGATGTCCAGGATGCAGTCGTTGAACTGGACGCCCGCGGAGACGCCGTTCGCCTCACACTGCGTCGTCGCCAGCTGGACCTGCTCGGGCGTCAGGTCGTAGATCGTCACGATGCTGGCAGGGAACTGCTTGTTCGTGAAGGTCGCGGTGCTCTCGCCCGGACCGTAGGTGAACAGCGACTCATTGTCGTCGATCCGCCAGGAGTCGGCGAAGCTGTTGTGCAGCACGGCCGGCGAGGCGTTGGCGGGCAGCTGGGTGCCGTCCCGCAGCCGCAGGTCGTTCTTCGGGTCGCCGTCGGCGTTGCCGAGCAGGCCCTCGAGATCGCTGTCGGGAGTCGGCGGCACGTAGAGGCTTGCGGCGCCCCGCCTCCAGGACAGGACGGGACCCTCCAGTCCGTCGAACATCAGGGCCCACTTGTCATCCTTGCGCAGGATGAACGCGTTCTTGCCCAGGTAGAGGAGCTTGTCGGTGTCGAGCGTGCGCTTCTGGTTGTCGATGTACAGGTCGTTCTCGTGGAACTCGACCAAGTGGTCGCCGGCCTCCATGGCGGCGTCGAACATCACCGACACGTCCCGGCCGCCGCTCGCGGGGCTGAGCCGGCCCTGGATGTCGAGGTTCCACTTTTCGGAGTGGGCGACGATGAACTCACCGACGGACTGCAGGTCGTAGCCCAGGCCGTCCAGGGTGGAGAAGTGCGGTTCGCCCTTCACGAGGCTGCCATGGTGGGAGAGCCACCACCACAGGATCAGGCCGACCAGCGCTATCGCGCCGAGCGCCAGGGCCGCCTCGACCGTGATGAAGCCGGCATCGATCAGGAACGCCCTGCCCGCCTGGCTGGCGAGGAACAGCTCGATCTCAGCGGTCAGCTCGGCTGCGGCGGCCTCGACGCTGCCGTAGGCGCCGATGTCCTCGGCGAGCGTGGTCGGGCCGACGGTCCGGATGCCCCTGATCAGCGGGAGAAGGTAGTCCGGCGGATCCCACTTGAAGTCATCGTCGTTCTCGTCCACGACCGGGATCTTGGCGGGCGGGCTGTTGGGATCTGCCGGGTCCTTCTGCCTCTCGCACTTGCGCTCCTTCTTCACCTCCCGGATGTCCAGGAGGCCGGCGACCGGCGTGGTGGCCCGGTAGGTGGACAGCTGGAACCCCTTGTTGCCGTCACCGAGCGGGCACGTCTTTTCCTTGCTGTAGACCTGGAACCAGTCCTCGTACGCGCCCCAGCGGTCGAGGACCCATCCGGCGCGGACGCCGTTGACGCCGTTGGCGGCGATCGCTCTGACGTACCGGCTGACCTGGCCTGCCCAGCCCTCATAGTCCGGGTTGCCCTTGACCTTGGCCTCGACCACCTCGGCGAAGGTGGTGCCGATGCGGTCGTAGTAGACGATGTCGGGCCGATCGCGGCCGTTGTTGAGGTACGTCTCCCACTGGACGTCCGGGTTGATGATCGCGCCGGGCTGCCCTGCGGGCGGCGTGGCACCGAGGTGGTCGTTCAGGTATTTGAGGGCCCGCGCCTGCCCGATGGCCTCGATGCCGCCGCCGCTGCTGCACTCATTGGGCTGCTGGTAGATGTAGGTGCCGAGCACGGGACGGCTGGTCAGGCAGTCCGCCTTGATCCGGCGGCGGGTGGAGTACATGCCATTGAACACGCAGAGTTTCTCACCGCTTCTGCCGTTCGCCCAGCTGTTGGTGTTCGGCGGGCACGGGGCGGCGGCTGTGGTCACCGCCGTTGCCGCTGCGGCCAGTCTTGCCGATAACCCCTCATGGACGGCTGATAACAGCGACGCCACAAGTACACTCACCATGATCACGCAGAGACGCCGCATGTATTCACCCCGAATAAAAGAGGCATAAAGATCGCCGGCGGGAACGGTACACCATGAAGATCAGCTCGCGACAGATCTTGAATCGCCACGCTGCGTGACCGTTGACTAGGCTGCGGTCCGGATCCGTTCTTGGGAGGTACCGTGGTCGTCGACCGGTCGTGGGAAATCGCATTCGACGCGCTGGCTTCACGGCAGGTGCGGGCGGCTCGGATGGTCGTCGCCGCTCAAGGCCTCGATCGGGACGCCGTCTTCGTGTTGGACGCCGACAGCGACGAGTTCGTGAACGTACCGGGGCTCCCGGCGCGTCTCTCCCGGGAGACGGTGTCGCTGTCCTCCGACGGGACGCAGCTGGTTTTCCTGGCACGGCAGGACGACGGCGCGGGACCCAAACGGGTGGTGCTGTACACGCTCGCCACCGCAGCGCGGCAGGAGTTCGCCTCGGACGACTTCATGCGGGCGGCGCTCTCACCGGACGGCAGCCGGATCGCCGTCCTGGCCGATCTGTCGAACGGCCCCGGGATCCCGGGCGTGGGCGACGAGATCGCCGGCATCGCCCTCATCGAGACCGCCACCGGCGCCCGGCAGCTGCTCTGGTCCGCCGAGGGCTACTGGGAGGAAGCCTCCGTCAGCTGGTCCCCGGACGGACACCTCCTCGCCGCCACCTATCTGACGCTGGACGACGTCCTCACCACCGTCGTCCTCGACCTTTCCGGCAAGACGATCGGCGTCTACGAGGATCGGGTCGCCCTTCCCGGGCCGCACTCGGTCTGGATGTCCGACCGGGAACTCATCGTCTACGCGGAGCCCGACGACGAGAGCCCTCTGATCAGGATCGACGTCCCGACCAGGAGCGAGCACCGCTTCACCAGGCGAAACTTCAGCGCCTATCTCGCCATCGCCGGTGGCCGGGTCGTGCGTCCGGGGTCTTCGCCCGAGCGGTTCGTCACGACTGACCTGAACGACGCCGATGAGCGGCCCTTTCTGAACTTCAGTCCCGCCGTGTCGATCGACGCCCTCGACATGGCCCCGTCCGCCGTCAGGTGACCCGACCCGCGTCCACAACCGAAGTCCTTGGCTGGCTCACTGAGTACATGACCTCACTGATGACGCCGCCTTCGGGCTATTCCACCAGCGCGCCGAATACGTAGGTTCCGGGAGCGTCCGGGTCGTCGCCGGCCCAGAACTCCGTCCAGTGGATGCGGAACTCGTCGCGGGTGAGGTGGCCGTCACCGTCCAGGTCGAGGCGCGGGAAGATCTCATCGGTCGCCGAGGGCGCCCCGTTCCACGTCTCAATGAGCGCGCCGTATTCCGAACAGGAGATGAGGCCGTCGCCATTGAGGTCGATGGCCTCGAACATCGCGTCGGCGGTGCCGGAGACCGCGTCAGCCATGTCATTGAGTCCTTCCACGACGCGAAGCACATCGTCGAGGGAGACGGCGTCATCGCCGCCAGAGCCGGAGGCGGCCCGGAGCACGGGCCACCAACCGGTCATGATGGAGGCCAGTCGCTCTGGGTCGACGGATCCCGCGACGGCCGTCCAGCGGTGGGCGAGCGCCTGGAAGTCGGCCTGGGTCAGTCGGCCGTCGCCGTCCACATCCATCGCCCGGAAGACTCCGCCAACCTTTCTACGCTGGAACTCACTGGCCACATCCGCCTCCACTCTTCGGGAGACTCAATGCTCTCGGGAGATCACTAATCGTCACCATAGTCATTTGAGTGACGGGTTCGTTACGTATCGTGGGGGCGCTGGGTTCCTGACGCTCCACCCCAGGGTGGCACCCGCCAGCCTCTTGGCCGCCCGTCCCGAGCTCGGCCGTAGCCAGGACACCCCCAGGCCCGAGCGATGGGGTGTCGATCCTGCGCCGGACGGCAAGATCGTCTGGTTCGTCTGCGGGGAAGGGCAGGCTTCAGGAACGAGTCGTTGGCGTCCGAGATGGCTTGTCCCAGGCGCTCGAAGCAGTGCGGGTTGCGCGACCTGCGTGACTACAAGGCCGCCTCGGGCGACGACCGCGACCGGTTCAATGCGGCCGGCCCATTCAACATCATCGCTGACTCACTGCGCCTGAGCGACTTCACCACCGACCAGATCGCCGAACTCTACGACCAGCACACCCAGGCGACCGGTCAGGAATTCACCAAGGACGCGGTGGAACGGGTCTTCGAGCTGACCCAAGGACAACCCTGGCTGGTCAACGCCCTCGCCCATGAGATCACCTTCAAGATGGGGGTGACAGGGACAATCGGTGACGAGCAGGTGGAGGACGCAAAAGAGCGGCTGATCCGGGCACGCGCCACCCACCTGGACTCCCTGGCGGCCCGGCTGCACGAGCCTCGGGTCAAGCGGGTGATGGAACCGATCGTGGCCGGCGACCTCTACACCGACCGCACCAACTCCGACGACCTGTCCTACGCCCGCGATCTGGGCCTGATCACGCAGAAACCTCCGCCGGAGGTGGCCAACCCGATCTACCGGGAGGTCATCCTGCGCGTGCTGGGCGACCTGACAGAACAGAACGTACACGCCGACCCGCACAGCTTCGTGCTCCCCGACGGCCGGTTCGACCTGCCACGCCTGCTGGAGGAGTTCGTGGTGTTCTGGCGCGAGCACGGCGAGGTCCTCATCCAGCAGGAGGGTTACCACGAGGCCGCGTGCCAGATCATCCTCATGGCCTTCCTGCACCGCCTGGTCAACGGCGGTGGCTACCTCGACCGTGAATACGCCGCCGGCACCAAACGGCTGGACGTGCTCGTTCGCTGGCCGTACAGCGGCCCCGACGGTGGACGGCTGATGCAACGCGAGGCCATGGAACTGAAGGTGTGGCGACCCGGCGCAGACGACCCGAAGCCCGAGGGTCTGGCCCAGCTCGACCGCTACCTCGACCGGCTGACCCTGCCCACCGGCGTCCTGGTCATCTTCGACCGCCGCCCCGAAGCCCCACCCTGGAAGGAACGCGGCGGCTTCGATCAGGCCACCACCCCATCCGGCCGAGAGGTCACCGTCCTGCGAGCGTGACGGGTGCTTACGCGGTGAGCCATCGCGATCGTGCGTGATCGCTGGCCCGGCGAAGGGCTCGCCCGGACTCTGGTGATCCGCCGCTCGCCTCCGGAGGGACCCGCATGCCGCAGCTCGCCTTCGCCAACAGTTCCTGGGAGAGCTTCGACGCTCTGGAGAAGCCGGTCAAGGCGGGCGTGCGCAAGGCCATGAAACGGTTCCAGCAGCTCTCCATCGCCGGTCTGTACGCCGACAAGGGCCTGCACCTGGAGTCGGCGGTGAACGCGCGAGACCCGCGGATGCGTACCATCCGCGTCACCGACGTCTGGCACCGGACGACGGGACCGACACGTTCTTGCTGCTGAACGTCGTGCCGCACGACGAGGCCTACGGCTGGGCGGCCAAGCGGCTCTACACCGTCAACTCCACCACGCACGCCCTGGAGGTGCGGAACGTCGTCGCCATCGAGCAGCTCACCCCGGCCCTGGAGCAGGCGGTGGCCGAGGCGCCGTCGCTGCTGATCGCCAAGCACTCCGACACCGTGCTGCGCGGTCTCGGCATCGACGACCAGGTGTTGCGCGCCGTACGCTGCGGTGTGTCAAAGGTATTCATTGAGGTTCTTCTTTCAGGGGGGAAGGGTTGCTTACGCACTGATGGAGACGCCGAACTCCGCCTCGATGACCTTGAACATGGGGTCCCAGGACTTCCACTCGGTGTTGGTGTGCACGGCGACGGTGTGCCGGCCGTCGGGGGTGCCGACCGCGAAGAAATAGGAGCCCCAGAAGCTGCCGCCGATGCCGCGCAGCGTCCGGCCGCCGGTCGCCTCCCTGTCGAACTCGAACACGCCCAGGCCGTAGCGGGCGTGCGGCATCCAGTAGCTGCCCTCGGTGGAGACGGTGGTCCACATCTGCCGGTGCTGGGCGGGCGGCAGCAGGCTGCCGCTGGTCATCGCGTTGAAGAAGCGGATCATGTCCGCCGTGGTAGAGACGACGTTGCCGGCCGCGTAGCCCAGGGAGGAGTTGAGCACGGTGACGTCCAGGGGAGGCAGGCCGGGCTCCTCGAGCAGCGATTGCCAGTTCTCCGGGGTGACTGCTGCCGGGTCGGCGCCGTCCTTGAGGAACTGGTGGGAGTAGCCGCGCGGGTGCGGAGCGGGGTAGGTGGTGTCGGTGGTGGGGCGCACCCGGGTGTGGGTCAGGCCGAGGGGCTGGACGACCCGGCGGTCGACCTCGTCGGCGTAGCTGTTGCCAGTGATCTTCTCGATGATCGCGCCGGCGATGTAGAAGCCGCCGTTGGCGTACTCGAAACGTTCGCCGGGCGCACCGACCGGCGGCTGGGACACCGCCACCCGCAGCAGTTCTCCGGTGCTGAAGGTGTCGAAGCGATGCTGGTCGAACCCGGAGCGGGTGGCATAGCGGTAGCTGACCTCCGGGGCCAGGCCGGTGGGGAACAGGCCGCTGGTGTTGCTGAGCAGGTGCCTGATGGTGATCGTGTCGCCGTCGTAGCCGTTGACGTCCAGCACACCGGGCAGGTGGGCGTTGACCGTGTCTTCGAGGCTGAGGCCGCCCTCGGCCTCCAGGGCCAGGATGGTCGCGGCGGTGAAGGCCTTGCCGCTGCTGCCGGTGTGGAAGTACTCGCCCGGCACGCGCGGGGAGCCGGTCTCGATGTCGGCCACCCCGGCGGTGCCGAACCAGGTCCGGTCCCCCTCCTTGACCTCGGCGACGATGCCGGGGATGCCGACCTCGGCCACCGACCAGTCGAGCACCTGCTGCACGTTCTCGTTCGCTGCCATCGCACTGCCTTCCGGGTTGTTCTTCCGATGTCCTCGACGATGTCCGGCAGCTCTGACAGGCGGCTTATATCCCGCTTCCAGCCGCAGTGGCGGGCTGTAAGGGAGTGCTTGATCGGTAGCCTGGAGCGCAGGCGGATTGCGGCGTTGGGGCCCGGTTCTGGCGTGTGCCGACGATGGCGCGCCGATCGACCTGGGCGGCACCAGGGTGCGCGCTGCCCTTGCCGCGCCCGAGCGCCAACGCACCGCCCAGCGTCGCCCCGAGCGGGTGCCCAACGGCATCCGGCAGGGTCGGCTGCGTCGCCTGCGCGGCCCGTTTTTGATCAAACCGCTTTCCTTGTCACCGCCGACTCACCAAATGAGTCGCCGTCTTGTCGTGCTGTCGGCGCACCATCTCGGTGATCCAGACGGGCGCGAACGGAGACGTGCAGCCCGGGGAAGTCGGGTAGTCCTTGAGCACCGCCAGGCGCTCACCGATGTCGATTGCACGGGCGCGGTGCTCGCCGTGCTCGATCCCGATCTGAGCCAGACAGTGGTTCATCGCCCACTGCAGGCGATCTGGGGCGTCTTTCATCTCCGCCTCGATGACGTCGAGCAGTCCTGCGAGGTCGAGGCCTTCGGGCTTCTTCGTCACGCGTTCGGTGGTCAGCGCCCAGCCGGCACTCGCGACCACCGGATCCGGATCGGCGGACCAGGCCAGGCGCAGCTCCTCGGAGTGCGGGTTCTTCTTCACCACGTAGTTCACGAGCCAGTCGTGCACCTTGGGTGCGCGCGCCTCGCGCACCATGACGTCCAACTGGTCACGCTCGAACGCCTTCGGGCGGCAGATCAGGATCGCCAGCAGTCTCGCCGCGGTGTCATCCGTCTCCCAGAGCCGGCACGCGAGTTCCTGCTGCGTCTTCAGTCGCTTCGCGAGCGCGCGCAACTTGCTGAGGTTCACGCCGTGATCGTCACCGTGTTTCTCGTTCACCTCGCGTGTCTTCGGGTCCTCGAGCTCGGCCAGCTCGGCCATCACCTCCGCCATCGTCTCCGTCAGCGTCGTCTCGACCACCTCGGCCTCCTGTCCCTCACGTGCGGGATTCAGCCTGCGCTCGTTGCTGCCCGTCACTTCGACCGTACAGCTCTCAGTCGTCGGCGTCGGGTCAGATGGTGTAGGGCCAGCAGCGAGGTCCATGTCAGAGCGAGCGCGATGGCGATGGCGAAGGCGACATTGGCCGGCCGGGCGCCGGGCAGAACGAAGATGGAGATCCAGGTCGCCAGGAAGAGCGCGCCGGTCACCCGGCCGAAGGCGGCCCAGCCGTAGCGGCGAGCCGCGGCGAACCGCCGGGCGAATACGAAGCACGCGGCGATCAGTGCGATGAAGGCGACCCCGGCGACAAGGACGTGCATCAGTCCGTGCCAGCTGATGCTCGTGGGTGCGCCGAGCGGCGTCCCGGGCGGGAAGCCGTCGACAGGGTCGGCGGAGAAGACGGCCCCGGCGGTCATCCCGGCGCCCAGGATGCCGATCAGCCGCGGCCCCCAGGTGCCGCCCCAACCCGACGCCGGGCCCAGCACGCGGTGCAACCCGATCGCACATGCGACGAACAGCAGGCCGCTGACCAGGAAGTTGCCGATCTGGATCCATCCCAGGTCGCCATTGCTCAGGATGCTGGCCGGGTACCGGCCGATGTCGAATCCGCTCCTGGTGAGCATCTGCACAGCGACCACGACGATGTAGAGCGGGCCGGCGATGATGCCGCAGATCAGCAGCGTCCTCGTTGACCCGTCGGCCGCGGCGGGCGCCGTGTCCGCCGCTGTGGTGGTGTTCTTGGTCATCGAGCCGGCCTTTCCACGGCACGCGTCACGCGCACCGGCACCCGCATGAGTTGTGAACCGTGCGCTTCCACCAGGCGGAGGTCAGGCATCCTCCCTCCCGGTGGTCTCGGCAGCGTAGTGCCGCACGCCGAACGCGATCGCGGCGGCAGTGTCCTCGTCACTGGCGTCCCAGGCGGCCTGGATCAGCGATCCCCAGGCGTCGCAGCTGCGGGGGTCGAACTCCTTGACCTCAGGCGTGTCCTCCCAAGTCGCCAGGTCGAGCCCCGCGCCGCGAAGGTGGCGGTCCAGACCCGGCAGGGCGAGGTCCCAGCCGATGCCGATGGTGCCGCCGGGCCCGTAGGCGCGAGCCATCTCGTCCACGATCTCGGCGGGGCTGTTCCCGATCTCCCGGTGGATGGCAGTGCTCTGGTTGACGATGTCGATCACGTATCCTCCTCGTTCTCTGTCGTCGGATGTCCGCCCGCAGCGGGCGCCCCCGTGGTGGTTTCGCGCTGGTCGCGCTGTGCATGCTGGTCGCGTCGCTCGCGCGTGCCGCGCGCGAGTTCGGTGCCCAACGCGTCCAGATGCTGGGTCCAGAACCGGCGGAAACGCTCCAACCACATGTCAATCTCCTGCGGCGGCGCGGCGTCCACGGCATAGAGGCGGCGCGCGCCTTCCGCTCGGACCGTCGTGAACCCGCTCGCTCGAAGCACACGCAGGTGTGGAGACACTCCCCGGCTGGGAGCTCCCGATCTCTGCCTGGATGATCGCGGCACTGCGTCAGTATTGCGCTGGCACTTATATAAGTCAAGGCGTATATAAGGATTCACTACAAAGACCTGATCGAACGGAATATCTTCCTCGGCGAACTCTGCATGACGTGGTGCCGGGCGAGCTCGGCCGGCGAGGTGATCCGATGGGTGATGGCCGGCGACTGGACGGACGGCCACAACTCAAAACAATGCGTAGCGCGTTACTTCATTTCCGCCGCGATGTCGGGGAGCGTGGACGGTACGCCCATCTCTGCAGGGAGGACGACGTTGTCGACATCCGCGGGACAGGAGCCCTCTTCCCAGAACGTGCCGTTCCTCGATGTGCTGGATCCGGCTTTCGACTTCGGCGCCCCCGAGGTCTTCGCGGCCCAAGCGGAAAGCTGGTACGCGACAAGCCCCATAGGCCTGCTCGTGCTGCGATATGAGCAGGCCAACGACCTCTTACGCGACCGGAGGCTGGACCACAACGGCAAGCGGTACCTGGAGACGAACGGGGTCTTCGACGGTCCGATTTACGAGTGGTTCGTCCCCATGATCGTCAACCATGAAGGAGAGGATCACCGCCGCCTGCGCCGCCTGATGAGCAGGGCGTTCACCGCGCGCACAGTGGAGAGCCTGCGGCCGTTCATCCGGGCGCAGGTCGAGCAGCTGGCCGAGGGACTGGCGTCGGCCGAGGCGTGCGAGTTCGTCGAGGACTTCGGCTCCCGGCTGCCGCTGGCGGTCATGTGCCGGTTGCTGGGCGTGCCGCCCGAGGACTACGACGTCTTCGGCACCTGGACCAGAGACATCGGCCTGGTCTTCAGCCTCGCGGCCGGGGGCGATGTCGTCTCCAGGGTGGAGGCCGCGGTACGCGGTCTGAACGACTACGCCGACTTCCTCATCGAGGAGAAGTCGGCCAGGCCCACCGACGACCTCAGCTCCGCCCTGGTCGCGGCCTATCAGGCCGACGACGGCCGCGTCAGCAAGGACGAGCTGCGCAATCTCCTGGTCACGCTCGTGTTCGGCGCGCAGGACAACACCAGGTACCAGCTCGCGAACGCGATGGTCGCCTTCTCCGAGCACCCCGACCAGTGGACCCTGCTGGGGCGGCAGCCGGAGCTGGCGGCCCAGGCCGTCGAAGAGGTGATGCGCTGGCTTCCCTCGGCGGGCTCCATCTACCGGTTCGCCGCGGAGGACTTCGACTACGAGGGATTGCACATCACGCACGGCACCTTCCTCACCATGTGCGTGAGCATCGCGCAGCGCGACCCGCGCGCCCACAAGAACGCTGATCGCTTCGACATCACGGCTGTCAGGGACAAACCCCCACTGCAGTTCGGCGCCGGCCCGCACCACTGCCTGGGCTCGGCCCTGGCCCGCGTCGAGATCGGGGAGGCGCTCCCCATCCTCGCCGCACGGCTGGGCCCGCCCTCCGTTGTGGGGCCGATCACCTGGCAAGGCCCCCTCGGGATCCAGGGCCCGGATGCGCTGCCGCTGCGCTTCGGCTGATCAGGACCCGCCGATATCCCTTGCCATGGATCAGATGTTCGTGGATGACGAGGGCCGGATGTGAACCGCCCCGACTTTGATGGAGACCTTGATGTGCCCCCGGTTGAGTGGAGGTGTCGCTGCAGTCGGCGCAGGCCGTGCTCGATGCTCTGCCGAGGGATCTGTACGAGCCCGCCACCGTCATCATCGACCGGCAGGGCCGGTGGCCGGTGGAACTGCAATGCGTTGGTCTGCAGCGTCGTACAGCTTGGCGACTCGAACGAGCCCGCGCTCGAAGCCCGCCGGGGTCGTAGACGTCGGCCAGCTGGACCTGGGCGGCAGGCTCGCCGTGTCATCGCAGCGAGTCGGCACCCTGGTCGGGGCTGTGGTCGGCGCGGTGGGTCATCAGGCGGTCGGGGTTCGGCCAGCGTACGCCGTGGGCCCAGCCTGCTCGCTCGAACCAGCGGATCAGCCGCGCGCTGGGGTCGAACTGGCCCTTGAGCACGCCATGCCGGGCGCAGGTCGGCTCCACATGGTGCCAGTTGTGCCAGCCTTCGCCGAGCGTCAGCATCGCCACCCACCACACGTTGGACGAACGGTCCCTGGTGCGGAACGGGCGGTCACCGAAGGTGTGGGCGATCGAGTTCACCGACCAGGTGACGTGGTGCACCACGGCGTAGCGGATCAGGCCGCCCCACAGGAGCGCGCTCCACGCGCCCGACCACGACATCGACCACAGCCCGCCGACGGCGGCCGGGAGCGCGAACGACATGAGAACGACCACCGGGTAGGCGGCGTCGCAACGTCGCACGTCCGGGTCGGTCAGCAGGTCCGGCACCCAATGCCGGCGGCTGGAGCGCTGCTGGGCCGTGTAGAACCAGCCGATGTGGGCGTGCAGCATGCCGCGCAGCAGTGCCGGGCCGCTGTCGCCGTAGCGCCACGGCGAGTGCGGGTCACCTTCGCGGTCGGCGTACTTGTGGTGGCGGCGATGCTCGGCGGCCCACAGCGTGAGGGGGCCCTCGACGGCCATGCCGCCGGCCAGCATGAGCGCGATCCGTAGCGCCCGGTTGGCCTTGAAGGCGCGGTGGGTGAAGAGGCGGTGGTAGCCGATGGCGATCCCGAAGATGCTCACCAGGTACATCGCGACCGCGATGACCAGGTCGCGGGGGCCGATGCCCCAGCCCCAGGCGGCCGGCACCGCGAGGGCCAGCAGCAGCACGGGCAGGACGACCAGGACGATCAGATAGGCGGTGCGGCGGCCGGTGGTGACCGTCACCGTCTCCGCCGTGCCCGGCTGCGGCATGGGTGACGTCACGTTTCCTCCCATGAGCGGTACAGGACGATCCGGCTCCCTATTCAACGGCCAGGCCCACGGACTGCGGCAATGTCCCGACAGTAACGGAGTGATTACCGTCAGGAAGCAAAACACTGCACTCGGTCGTCATGAAGAAAAGGTGTGACGCCTCCCTAGATTTTGATTGCACAAGGTGATCAACCTTGTGCGCTCCGACATCATGCGGAAGGTCCACGGAATGGGTGCTGTCGATCAGGCGACCACGGGCGGCCATCTGGAGAGATACGACGAGGCGCTGGCCAGGGACCCGATGTCCGCGTTCGGCCTGGTCCGGGAGTGGATGCGTACCGACTGGCGGAGCCTGTTCGCCGAGTTGCGCGAGCGGCGCCCCATCTTCGTCACACCCGCCTTCACGATCGTGACCCGCTTCGCCGACGTCGCCGAGGTGCTCTCCCACGAGCAGGTCTTCTCGGTACGTGCCTTCGGTCCGCGCCTCGACGCCGCGCTGGGCGCCCCGTTCATGCTGGGCAGGGACGCCACGCCGATGAACTGGCGGGAAAAGGGCCTGATGCAGCTCATGCTCGACCCGCGGGACGCGGCCGACGTACGCCAGCTGGCCGGCTGCCTCGCCGACGAACTGCTCGACGCCGCCTGGCCCGACGGGCGCCTCGAGGCGGTCAACGGGCTGTTCCGCCCTGTCGCCCTCGGCGTGTGCGCGCGGTATTTCGGCGTTCCCGGGCCCGATCCGCAGACCCTGGGCCGGTGGACGCGGGCCATCGTCGCCGACGGCTTCGCCAACTTCCTCGGGGATCCGGAGATCCAGGCCGCGTCCGTCAGAGCGGGCAGCGAGCTGATCGGATACCTGCGAGACCGCCTCGCCGAGCACCGGGCCACACTGCGCGCCGGACGGGACCTCCCCGACGACGTCTTCACCCGCCTCGTCCGCTCCTCCCTGCCCGCCGTGACCGACGACCGCATCGTGATCAACATGGCCGGACTGCCGCTGGGCTTCGTCGAGAGCGCGCCGGGGGCCATGGTCGAGGCGGTCGAGCAGCTCCTGCTGCGGCCGCGGGTGCTCGCGAAGGCCGCGGCCGTCGCCGGAGACCCCGAACGGTTCGATCCGTACGTGTGGGAGGCACTGCGGTTCAGCCCGTTCTTCAAGCTGCTCCCCCGGCTGTGCGAGCGCGACCATGTCCTGGCCGGCGGCACCTCGCGCAGCACGGTGATCCCCGCGGGCACGTTCGTGCTCGCGGCGCCGGCCTCCGCCATG
Source organism: Nonomuraea sp. NPDC049695 (assembly GCF_040674955.1). Lineage (NCBI taxonomy): Bacteria > Bacillati > Actinomycetota > Actinomycetes > Streptosporangiales > Streptosporangiaceae > Nonomuraea > Nonomuraea sp. NPDC049695. The sequence goes on from NZ_JBFANV010000125.1 coordinate 15,007, forward strand.
TTCGACGCGGCCGTGGTGCCGGAGCCCGACGCGTTCCGCCTCGACCGGCCTCGCCACCATCAGCTGTTCTTCGGCTCCGGTCATCACGCCTGCCTCGGCGTGCACGTGGCCGGCCCGGTGATCGCCGAGACCGTACGCCGCCTGCTGCTGCGTCCCGGCGTGCGGCCGCTCCCGCCGCCGGCGGGCCGCGTCGAGCGATCACTCGGGATCTTCCCCGACACCTTCGCCCTCGGGCTCGGCGCCGAAAGGCCCGGCGGCGAAAGGCCCGGCGACGACGGGAGGGAAGGCTGACGATGGCGGCGAGCCGAGCACGCGCACGCAGCATCGCCACGGATGGTCTCGCCAACCGGCTCAGGTTCCTGGCCCTGACCAACGGCCGGCCGTTCTGGGACCTCGTACAGAGAAGCCAGCCGGTCCGGCGCCGGATCAACGCCTCGCTGATCGACCATGCGATCCGCGAGATGCCGCCACGCCCCGAGCCGCTGAGCACCATGGCCGACTACACCTCGTGGGCCTCCTTGACCGACCGCACCTACAGCGGCAGGCATCTGCCCCCGATCCCCGTGGCCGGGAGGAACCTTCCCACTCCCGAGAGCGCCGGCGGCCTGTTCACCCGTGGCGAGTCCATGATCCCCTGCCCGCGCTCCACGGTGCTTTTCGCGTACTTCGCCCAATGGTTCACCGACGGGTTCCTGCGCGGCGACACCAACATCCCGCGCGACCCGCGCAAGAACAGCTCCAACCATCACATCGACCTGAACCAGGTGTACGGCCTCGACGAGGCGGCGACGGCCGCACTGCGCACGTTCGACGGCGGGCTGCTCAAGAGCCAGCTCATCAACGGCGGCGAGTTCCCGCCCTACCTGTGCGAGAACGGCAAGATCAAGCCGGAGTTCGCCCCGCTGAGCGTCATCCGCTTCGACCAGCTCTCCGACGCGCAACGTGACACGCTGTTCGCCACCGGCAGCGACCGGGGCAACGGCCAGATCGGCTTCACCATGCTCACGGTGCTGTTCCTGCGCGAGCACAACAGGGTGGCGCGGCTGCTCGCCGGGGAACATCCACGCTGGGACGACGAACGGCTGTTCCAGACGGCCCGCAACGTCCTCATCGTGCTGCTGATCAAACTGGTCGTCGAGGAGTACATCAACCACATCACCCCCTACCACTTCCGGTTCACCCTGGACCCGCGGTTGTCGGCGATGCTGGCCCACGCACCCTGGCACCGGCAGAACTGGGCCTCGGTGGAGTTCAACCTCGTCTACCGCTGGCACAGCCTGATCCCGTCCCACCTGTCGGTGGGCGGGCGCGACCTGCCGATGGCCCAGACCTTCTTCGGCGGCGCGCTGATCCCCGGCCCCGGCCTCGGGCGGCTGTTCGAGGACGCCTCCCGCCAGCGGGCCGGCCGCATCAGCCTGTTCAACACCGACCCCGTCCTGCAGGTGGTCGACGTGGCCAGCATCGCCGACTCCCGGGCGCTCGGCCTGGCGCCGTACAACAGCTACCGCGAGCACTGCCGCTTCCCCAGAGTGCGTGCCTTCGAGCAGATCTCCGGCGATCGGCGGGTCAGCGGCGCGCTGCGCGAGCTCTACCGCGACGTGGACGACGTCGACCTGTACGTCGGGCTGTTCGCCGAGGAACCCGGATCCCCCGCCGCGATCCTGCCTCCACTGTTGACCAAGATCATCGCTATCGACGCCTTCTCCCAGGCGCTCACCAACCCGCTGCTGGCTCCGCGGATCTTCAACGCCGCCACGTTCTCCCCGCAGGGCGTGCGGGTCATCGCGGCCACGCGCACGCTGTCGGACGTGCTGCGCCGCAACACGCCGGAGGACCCGAGCCCCCGCCTGGTCAGCATGTCCCGGCGGACCCGGTCATGACCGGGGAGCACGATCCGGCCGCCGGGCCACTGCGCGCCGTGGCCCGGGAGCTGGTGGACATCGCGCTCACGATCCAGGATGCGGCGGCTCACGCCACCGCCGCGCTCACCGACGACGCGCTGCTGCGTGCCCTGCCGCACGCTCCCTCGGCGGCCCTGCCCGCCTACCGCGCGCTGCTACGGGCCACGACGAACGGTCAGGGCCTCGGGTACGCGTTCACCGGCCGCGGGCTGGCCACCGCGGCGGCCAAGGCCGGTGCCATGCTGGGGACCGAGAGTCTGGCCGTACGTGTGCTGGCCACGTCGCTGCGGTTACGCGTGGCAGCCGTGGCGGTCACTCACCCCGAGCTGACCGGGGACCCCATGCTCGCCCGGCTCATCGACGCGGCCGCCGCCGACCGCGATCTGGAGGCCGTCCGGGCCCTGCGCGCCCTGCTCAAGGACCGTGGTGCGGTGCGCGCGCTCAGCCAGCTCGCCCCGGTCTTCGGCGAGGTCCTCGCGCTGCGCGCGCTGCTGGACGAGAACCCGCTCAACGACGCCACCGCCTGGCTCATCGCGACGGGAAAGGGCTTCGCCACCGCCGATCCGATCACCGGCATGAGCAACAGGGCCATCGCCGTTCTCGACACCGGGGAAGGCGCCGCACGCCGGATCGAGCTGACCGCCGACGAGTCCGCCCGGCTGTGCACGCGGGGGTCGCTGCTCGGCTTCCTGACCAACATCAGCACGATCGGCACCACCGGGCGGGCCCTCATCCAGAGCGTCGAAGGACCCGACGGGGTGATCCGTCACGTCCTCCATGCGCCGGGCATGCGAGTGGGACGTCCCGACGGCGAATCGCCCCAGGACCTGCTCGGCGCGTTCAGCAGCGCCGTCCTGTCCAGCAGCCCCTACAGCCGCGCCCTGGCCGAGGCCGTCGCCGACTACGGGCTGCCTCCGGGCGCCGAACTGGCGCTCGTCGGACACAGCGCGGGCGGGGCGGCGATCATGAACCTGGCGCAGGACCCCGACTTCTGCGCCCGGCACACGGTCACCCACGCCGTCGCCGTCGGCTCGCCCGTCGACTTCAAACGCCCCGCCGATCCGCGCACCTGGGTGGCCAGCGTCACCAACCAGCACGACATCATCCCCACCCTCGACGGGCAGGGCGCCGGCACCTGCTTCAACCTGCACCCCGGCTGGTACGTGGTCGACTACGCCGACTCCACCCACCTGTTCCCGCACTGCCACAGCATCGAGCGCTATCTCGCCAACATCGCCGACGACCTGCCCGAGGCTCGCGATCTCATCGAGGAGCGGCTCACGCCGTTTCGGGGGCAGGTCGTGCGTTCCCAGGCGTACCTGCTGTTCGACCGCCCGCCCGACCCGGAGGAGTTTCCCTTCCTGACCGTGCCCACCCGCGCCGTGGACGGTCCCGAGGGAACCGTCGAACTGCCGATCAGGTGCCGCGACGGCAACGCGCTCACGGCGTACTTCGCCGCGTGCCCGGCAGCGGCGGCCCGCCTGCTGGAGGGCACGGGGCTCGGTCCCGCCGTGCAGGTGACGGGCCGTGCGCTGGTCGCCGTGCACATCGCACGGAACCGGCACACCACTGCGGGGGGCTATGGGGAGTTGCAGGTCGGCGTCGTCGTGCCCGGCCCGTTCCGTCGGCGCTCCCGCTCTCCCGTCTGGTCCGGCCCGCTGAGGCGACGCTCCTGCCTTTCCGTCTGGCCTGACCTGCTGCGGGCGGCGGACCTGCGCCGCTCCGGCAGCTTCCTCGTCGGCTCCGCGGTCGACACCACGAGCGTTCGCGCCCTCAGCCCGCAGTTGTGGGGTGGCGAGACGTACCTGACGCCCCTGGAACTCCGGCTCGGCACCCGGTCCGCCCACGTCACCGTCGACCAGATCCTCACTCTGCGTGGGCGGCTCGGTCCGGGACTGCCCCTGCGTGATCCCGGCCTGGTCGGCTATACCCGCGAGGCCGGTGCCGTGCTGCGATCCTGCGTACGGACCCGCGGGCAGGCCCGGCTGCACGCGGCGCCGTCACTGCGGCTGGTCATCGAGCCGCTGTCGGCCCACCCGCTGGCCGACCAGCTCCGCGAGCTCGCGCTCGACGGCGCCCGCCCGTTGCTGTGCCTGTCGACCACCACCCGCCAGACGCTCCGGGACGCCGCCGTCCCGGTGCCGCCGGGCTGACGGAGGAGCCATGTCCGCCCAGATCACCGCGATCATCGCCCACGCCGAAGTTCTGCGTTCGGACGCCCGCGCCCTCGCTGCCTGCGCCGAGCGGCTGCGCGCGATCGAGGCAGAGCTGAGGGCCGGCGGCGGGGCACCGCATTGGCTGCACGCGTCGGTGACCGCCCACCTCGCAGCCTGCGCGGCGGCCGCCGCCGACCTGGAGACGTCCGCGCAGCGCCTGAACCGCTACGCGGACGAGGCGAGAGCCCATGACCGGCGCGGCCCGCCACACGCGGGCCATGTCGAGGAATGAGCGGGTAGGGCCCGGTAGGCCTGCCCAAGAGCCACAATCCGCACGGGGCCGCTGTCGTTTCCGGCGATTCCACAGCCCTGCCCAGTGCGACAATGTTGTGCGGTCTGCGCCGGCAGACTTTCGGCCGGAGGATCGCCGAGCTGATGCGCATCTCCTCAAGCACGTGGGAGCCGCGTAGTCTGCCGAGGATGGAGAGCGCTCTGTCCCGAGGCCCGGAACGGCAGGTGGCCGAGGCATTCATCGGGCTGGCCGACACGCTGGTGACCGGGTTCGACATCATCGACTTCATGCACACCCTGGCCGAGCAATGCGTCAGCGTGATCGGTGTCGACGCCGCTGGAGTGCTGGTGGCCGATCCGGCGGGTCAACTCCAGGTGATGGGTGCTTCCAGCGAACAGAGCCGGGTCCTGGAGTTGTTCCAGCTGCAAAGCGACGAGGGGCCGTGCCTCGACTGCTTCAACTCCGGCCTGGCGGTGCACTGCGCCGATCTGGCGGCAGCCGATGCCGCCCGAGGGTGGCCGCGCTTCACCCAGCGGGCCCGCCTGGTCGGCTACCGCGCGGTCAGCGCGCTGCCGATGCGGCTGCGCGGCCAGATCATCGGCGCGATGAATCTGTTCCGGGCGGCACCCGGCGAGCTGGATGCTGGAACCGCGGCGCTGGCTCAGGCCCTGGCCGACATCGCCACCATCGGGCTGCTGCAGGAACGCGCCATCCGCCAAGCACAGGTCCTGACCGAGCAGCTGCAGCATGCGCTGAACAGCCGCGTGATCATCGAGCAGGCCAAGGGCATCGTGAGCGAGCGCCACGCACTGCCCATGGACCAGGCGTTCACCGCGTTACGCCAGCACGCCCGCAGTCACAACCAGAACCTGACGGATCTCGCGCATGCCATCGTGACCCGCGCCATCGAGCCCGACCTGCGGCCCCCCGGCTCAGACGTCACCTCCGCAGCCGATCGGCGGCATCCGCCACAGAAGTGATGCCAGAAGACGAGTGCCGGCACTACTCGACGATCTTCGCGAGCCTGACCACGGTACCCTCCTCGCCACTCTCGAAGCTGACCCCGTCACTCAGCTGAGTGATCAGCCACAGGCCACGCCCACCGACTCCCTCATGTCCGGGCATCCGTGATTGATCCAGATATCCCGCCGGAATGCCCGGCCCCTTGTCGCTGATCTCGCAGCACAACGATCGGCCGGCCCGCCACAGCCGCACCCAGCCGGACCCGCCGCCATGACCGACCACGTTGACCACGACCTCGTGCACCGCCAGCACGAAATCGTCATGGTCGCCGCCCCTCAACCCGTGATACCGGGCATGAGCAGCCAGAGCACGCCGCAGAGTGGCAACATCGCCCGGACCGAAGCTCCACGCCATCACTGGCCGGCTGAGGTCACTTCCGTCCGCCCCGCCGGCCACCACACCGTCAGTCATGTCACACCGGTAGATCACCGGCGACCAGGCGCGGGCCAGGCCGAGGGACCTGACGCACCAGGACCAGCCGCATCCGCGCAGGCGCGATGACCGAGCGGGGCGGCCTTGGCACCTGCTCCCTGCGGGCGATGCGGCCGCTTCTTACGGCCTGGATGGCCGTACCGGAAGTGGGTGCCGCCGCAGTCGGTACGGAAGAAACCCGACGGAGGGTAAATCTGCGCGCCTCGGACATCTTGGCCCTCATCGTTTCGCCCGCGAGCGTTTACGGGCAGATGGTGACCACCGGGGTCCGGGGCAGTCTGACTGTGTCTACCATTACCCGCGAGCTGCCCAGCAAACCGCGCATAGTCGCTCAAGTCCCCTACCGCTCAGTCAGGCGACCACAACGATCCGGCTACTGGACCAGGCTTGACCGGGACCCGCGCAGGCCCCTCACCGGTGCTGTGACCGGAGACCGCTCCGCGGTCGGCACGGCCTCCGCCGCTTGTGCCGTCCGGTCTCCATGTGGACGGGAAGCGGTCATCAGTTTGGGAGATGAGCTGGGCGCGAACTGCCCGTTTCCCTCGACTGCCTGATCCTGCGCACCTACCGCGAAGTCGCCGACTGATAGTGTCAGGTAGCCGCAGACCACCGCTATCGGTTGAGGGTTGCGACCGCCGGGCCCCCGTATGAGGGCGGGCCCCCGGTGAAGGCTCCGGGTTCCACCGCACAGGCAGACGGGGTAGCCGTCTTCACCGAGCGAGCCGCATCGGCATCCATTCCGGTGCGGCCGGATGACCGAAAGGCACGGCAGTTGGCCCTCACATACGGCTTTCTCAGCACTCACCCGCCCACCCAGTGCGGACTCGCGACCTTCAACTCCGCCCTGGCCGCCCATCTCACCGGGGATGGCCGCTTCGGCGGGATCGTCCGCGTCACCGCGGAAGGCGACGACGAACGGCCGCAGCCCGGGGTCGTCCACACCTGGACTCCCAGCAGCCCCGGCGGCTGGCAGGCCGCAGGCGCCGCTCTCGAGGACTTCGACGTGGCCATCGTGCAGCACGAATACGGCATCTACCCCGGCGCGGACGGCCAGGACGTCCTGCCGCTGCTGCGTTGCCTCGCCGTACCGAGCGTCGTGGTCCTGCACACCGTCCTGGCCGGGCCCACTCCCCGGCAGAAAGCCCTGCTCGAGGAGATCGGGGCCGCCGCCGGCGCGATCGTGACCATGACCTGCACCGCTCGTGACCGGTTGACGGCCGGTTACCAGGTGGACGCCGGCAAGGTCTTCGTCATACCGCACGGAGCCGCTGACCACTTGCGGGTCCCGGCTCGGCGTCGTTCCCGTCCGCACCTGCTCACCTGGGGACTGCTCGGACCCGGCAAAGGCATCGAGTGGGCGTTGCGCGCGCTCGCGCTCCTGGGCGGTCTCGACCCGTCACCGATCTACACGATCGCCGGAAAAACCCACCCCAAGGTGCTGGAGCTCCAGGGCGAGGCCTACCGCGAAGGCCTGCATGAGCTCGCCACTCGGCTCAGGGTGTCCACGGCCGTACGCCACGACCCCGTCTACCGGGATCAGGACTCGCTGAGCCGACTGGTCCGCTCGGCGGACGTCGTCGTGTTGCCTTATGACTCGGCGGAGCAGGTCACGTCCGGTGTCCTCATCGAGGCCGTGGCCGCGGGCGTGCCGGTCGTCGCCACCGCCTTCCCGCACGCTGTGGAGCTGCTCACCGGCGGTCCAGGACTGCTGGTTCCCCACGGCGACCCTGCCGCTCTCGCCTCCGCCGTACGCCGTGTCCTCACGCAACCCGGGCTGGCCGACGATCTCACCGGACGTACCCGCGCCCTGATCCCGACCCTGCTGTGGCCCGCGGTCGCAGCCCGATACGAGAGGCTCGCCCGGTCTCTCCGCGCGAAGCGGCCGACCGCGACAACCGCGATGCTACCGTGAGCACCGCCGCTCCCGGTTTCAAGCACCTGCTACGGCTGAGCGACGACACCGGCCTGTTCGAGCATGCCCGGGGAGCCGTCGCCCTGCGCCACCACGGTTACTGCACCGACGACGTCGCCCGCGGGCTGGTCATCGCCAGCCGGGAACCGATCCGTGCCCACCGGCTGATCCGGCTGGTCGAGTGCTACCTTGCCTTCCTCACGAACGCTCAGGATCGTTCCGGTGCCTTCCGCAACCGGCTCTCCTTCGACCGGCGGTGGCGTGACGAGCCAGGCGTCGGCGACTGGTGGGGCCGGGCGATGTGGGGTCTGGGCACCGCGGCGGTGCGCAACCCCACTCCGTGGATCCGGAAGGAGGCTCTGCACGCCTTCACGCTCGGAGCCGAACAGCGCTCCCCGCATCCACGCGCCATGGCCTTCGCCGGGCTCGGCGCGGCGGAGGTCCTACGCGCCAGCCCGGACAGCACCGCGGCCGCCGCCCTGCTGATGGACGCCGTGGAGGCTATCGGCGCTCCCTCCGAGAACCCCTCCTGGCCGTGGCCACAGCCATCACTGACGTACGCCAACGCCGCCCTCGCCGAAGTTGTCATCGCGGCCGGAGACCTGAGCGATGATCGGCAGCTGCTCAGTAGCGGCCTGCGCATGCTCGCGTGGCTGTGTGACATCCAGACGACGCACGGCCGGCTATCGGTCGTGCCCGCCGCAGGCTGGCGGCAGGACGCGCCGAGGTCCCGCTACGACCAGCAACCGATCGAGGTGGCCGCGCTCGCCGACGCCTGCGCCACTGCCGGACTCGTGACCACCGACCCCGCGTGGCAGGAGAGGGTACGCCGGTCGGTGGCCTGGTTCCAGGGCGCCAACGACGCCGGTGTGCCGATGTGGGACCCGGCGACCGGCGGAGGATACGACGGCCTGACCGAGCACGGTCCGAACCTCAACCAGGGCGCGGAGTCCTCCATCGCGCTGATCTCCACCATGCAGCATGCCAGGTGGCTCTCATGACCAGCGGGGAGCTGGCCACCCGGCTCGGCCCGACGCTCTCTTCCGACCCGCGAAGAGTGATCATCAAGCTCTTCGTGCCCGGTGAGGACGCCGCGCTCACCCGTACCCGGGCCGCCGCGCTGATCGACCGCATCATGCTCCTCGACCACGACCAGACGACCGAAATGCTCCAGCGGACGCTGCAGCGATTCGGTGGCCGGCACCATGACCTCGAAGCGACCTTCGCCCATCACCACGACCTGGTCCGCCATCGCGTCCCGCGCGACGTCGACCTGTCCCTGCCGGCCCAGCTCCTCGTGGGTGCCTACTTCAGCCACGAGTACGCCGTGGAGGCCGCGGCGGTGTGCAATCCCTCGATGGTTCCGCATCCCGACCAGTCCGGCCTGCGCCCCGGACAGCTCCGCACGGCGATCAGCCTGCGGCAGATCGGCGAGGGGCACCTGTCATCCATCGGTTTCGCCACGGCACTGCTCGGGCCCGGCTCCGAGCTGGCCATCGCCGACCGCTCGGGAACATTGTCCGTCGGACGCCGGCACCCGGCCCACCACCGGCGCGACCTGCTCGCCGCCGGGCTCTCCGACAACGCCTGGGACAACGAGGTGACGGCCAGCATGCTGCGATCCCTGCCGGAACGTTTCGAAGACGACGGCTTCGAATACGCGATCGCCCAGCTCCCCGCTGATCTGCTCACCCGTACCACCACGCAGCAAACCCTGGAAGAGATGCGCCGCGCGACGCGCTCCGAGTACGCCGTGGCCTTCCCCACCGATCTCCCTCTTCACCGGCGAGTCCTCTGGCCGGCGACCCCGGCCGAGTGCAACGGCATGGAGGACGCGCGATTCGTGCGAATTGTCGACGAGGGCGGCAGGCCGTCGTACCGGGCCACCTACACCGCCTACGACGGGCAGCACATCCGTTCGCACCTGATCACCAGCGACGACCTGCGCCGTTTCGAGATCACTCCCATGCGCGGCCCCGCCGCCGTGAACAAGGGCATGGCGATCTTCCCACGACCGGTCGGCGGACGCAGTCTGGCGCTGTGCCGTTCCGACGGTGAGACCATCGGTCTTACGACGCTCGACCGGCACAACAGATGGCAACGGCCGGTACCCCTGCACACCCCGTGCCGGGACTGGGAACTCATCCAGGTGGGCAACTGCGGATCCCCCATCGAGACCGGCTTCGGCTGGCTCGTCCTGACCCACGGGGTCGGCCCCGTACGCGACTACGCCATCGGCGCCCTGCTGCTCGACTCCCATCAACCACACCGTGTCATCGCCGAACTGCCCGGCCCGCTCCTCACCGCCGACGGCGCCGAACGCGAAGGCTACGTGCCCAACGTCGTGTACTCCTGCGGCGGCCTGCTCCACGATGGCGCCGTGTGGCTCCCCTACGGGGCGAGCGACACCCGCGTCGGATTCGCCCGTGTGCCGCTCGACCCCCTCATCAAGGCAATGCGCCGACCACGGTGACGGATGACGCGGCAGAGGTCACTCTTCGGCGGGCCCGGCGGGACGCCGGCTCACTGCCGGACGGCGCCTTGTCGTCACGTCTCGTCACCGAGGTCGCCGCCCCAGGGCGACGAACATCCGCGTCACGTTTCCCGCCGCGACAGCGCAGCCAGCTACATCCACCCTTGAACGGTGTAGGCAGCGAGGTTCCGAGCCGCCCTTGGCTTCGATCTGCAGGCGGACTCACGGTGATCCGGTCTTCGCCGCCGGATGGGCGAGGTGACGAAGGTGTGCCGGCCCAGGTGGGCGGTGGCTTCTCCTTCCAGGCCCGCGCGCTTACCGATCGCGATGAGGGCTTCGGGACGCGGCAGGTTACTGGGCTGACCACCGTGGCGGGGCGGCGGCGCCGCACAGCCCCCCCCCCCGGAGGGCGGCGCGCAAGAAATAAAAAAAAACGGATAACGACGTGGAGTGGAAAAGTAGTTATAGCAA
>NZ_JBFANV010000126.1:0-25055 GCF_040674955.1 Nonomuraea sp. NPDC049695
CAGGAAACGAATTCGCTGATAGCCGAGTTCCGCTGTGGACGCGGCGAATTCGCTTCCGGGTCGGTGCGTGAAATGATCAGGTGCCGAGGGAGGGGTCGACCCGGAGATGGTCAACGAGGTGCTCGACGTCATGACCTCGCTCGCCCGCGAGGGCATGACCATGGTCGTCGTCACCCACGAGATGGGCTTCGCCCGGCGCGCGGCCGACCGGGTCGTCTTCATGGCCGACGGCGAGATCGTCGAGCAGAACACCCCCGACGCGTTCTTCGGCTCCCCGAACAGCGAACGCGCCCAGTCCTTCCTCGCCAAGATCCTCACCCACTAAGGAGCCAACATGTTCGGCCGATCCCTTTACGCGACCTTCACGGTGATCGCGCTCGCCACCGCCGCCACGGCCTGCGGCGGCGGCCAGGACAGCTACGCCTCCGTCGTGGACAAGGCCAAGAACGACAAGAAGCTGGTGATCGGCGTCAAGGCCGACCAGCCGGGCCTGGGGCTGCGCACGCCCGACGGCACCTTCGCCGGCTTCGACGTCGAGGTCGCCAAGTACGTGGCCAAGCAGCTCGGTGTCGAGGCCAAGGACATCACGTTCAAGGAGACGGTGTCCGCCAACCGGGAGGCCTTCCTCGAGCAGGGCCAGGTGGACATGGTGGTGGCCACCTACTCGATCACGGACGCCAGGAAGCAGAAGGTCTCCTTCGCCGGGCCGTACTTCGTGGCCGGGCAGGACCTGCTCGTCCGGGCCGACGAGGCGGCGCTGACCGGGCCGGAGACGCTGAACGGCAAGAAGCTCTGCTCCGTCGCCGGCTCCACCCCGGCGCAGAAGGTCAAGTCGGAGTACGCCAAGGAGGTGCAGCTGCAGGAGGAGCGCACGTACTCGGCCTGCGTCGACCGCGTACTCGGCGGCCAGCTCGACGCCATCACCACCGACAACGTCATCCTCGCCGGCTACGCCGCGCAGCACGCGGGCAAGCTCAAGGTGGTCGGCAAGCCGTTCAGCACCGAGAAGTACGGCATCGGGCTGAAGAAGGACGACACGAACGGGCGCAAGGCGGTCAACGACGCGCTGGAGAAGATGTTCTCCGACGGCAGCTGGACGAAGGCGCTGCAGGCCAGCGTCGGCGCCTCCGGCTTCGCCCTCCCGCAGGCCCCCCAGCTCGAGCGGTACTGATCGCATGGAAGCACTGCTGACCGAACGCGACACGATCCTCGCCGCGTTCTGGATGACGATACGGCTGACGGCGGTCAGCGCGCTCGGCTCCCTGGTGCTGGGGACGTTGCTGGCCGCCATGCGGGTGGCCCCGCTGGCCTCCCTGCGCGCCGCCGCGAACTGCTACGTGACCGTGGCCCGCAACACCCCGCTCACCCTGGTGCTGCTGTTCACCGGCCTCGGCGTCGGGGCGAACCTCGGGGTCGAGCTGTCGGACGACATCGCGACCAACAACTACTGGCTCGCCGTCATCGGCCTGACCGCCTACACCTCGGCGTTCGTCTGCGAGGCGCTGCGGTCCGGGCTCAACACGGTGCCGGTCGGGCAGGCGGAGGCGGCCCGGTCGCTGGGGCTGGGCTTCGTCCAGACCCTGCGGCTGATCACGCTGCCGCAGGCGTTCCGCGCCGTGGTGGCGCCGCTGGGCAGCATCCTCATCGCGCTGACGAAGAACACCACGATCGCGCTCGTGGTCGGCGTGAGCGAGGCGTCCGTGCGGATGCGGGAGATGATCGAGACGTACGGGGACCAGGTCATCGAGATCTTCCTCGGCTTCGCGGCCGGATTCGTGCTGCTGTGCCTGCCGATGGGACTGCTGTTCGGCTGGCTGTCGCGGCGGATGGCGGTGGCCCGATGAGCACCTTGGAGATCATGGCATGAGTTACGCGAACCTCTATGAGAGGCCGGGGCCGCGCGGCATCCGGCGCAACCGGCTGCTGGCGGGCGGCGTCGCGCTCGTGCTGCTGGCGCTGGCGTACGTGGTCTATGTGCGGTTCGACGCCAAGGACCAGTGGACGGCCGAGAAGTGGACGCCGCTGCTGCGCGGCGACGTCTGGGCCACGTTCATCCTGCCGGGCCTGGCCGGGACGCTGGGCGCGGCCGTGGCGGGGGTGATCCTGGCGGGACTGTTCGGGCTCGTGTTCGCCACCGGCCGCCTGTCCGAGCACCGGTGGATCCGGGTGCCCGCGGCCGCGGTGGTGGAGTTCTTCCGGTCCGTCCCGCTGCTGCTGCTGATCTTCTTCGCGTTCTTCGGCTCGTACGTGCTCATCGGCGTGAACATCTCGGCCTTCGCCGCCGTCGTCTTCGGCCTGACCCTCTACAACGGCTCGGTGATCGCTGAGATCATCCGGGCCGGGGTGCAGAGCCTGCCCCGGGGCCAGGCGGAGGCGGCTTACGCGGTCGGCATGCGCAAGGGGCAGGTCATGCGGCTCATCCTGCTGCCCCAGGCGTTCCGCGCCATGATGCCCGCCATCGTCAGCCAGTTCGTGGTGCTGCTGAAGGACTCGGCGCTGGGGCTCATCGTGGGCTACGACGAGCTGGTGGATCGGGGGCTGAACGGGATCGCGGCCAACTTCTCCAACGTCATCCCGGCGGCCATCCTCATCGCGGCCATCTTCATCCTGATCAACCTCTCCCTCGACCGCCTGGCCCACCGCCTCGGCGCGGCCCGCTGACCCGGTCACCGGCGACGCGCCCCGGCCCCGCGTCCCGGCGCCACCCGTCGACCGCCCGCCCACCCGCCGCCCGGCCCACCACCGACCGTCGCACGTCGCACGGCCCCACCCCTCGCCGTGCGACACGCCCACTGAGCGCGTCGCCCACCAGGCCGAGCGCGATGCCGCACCCTGGTGACCAGGTCTCCCGTGCCGCGCAGCGCGAAGTAGCGGTAGGGCAGCACCTGGGAGAACATTGGCAGCACCGGGCCGAGCACCTGCAGCAGCAGCGACGCGAGCACGACCTGCGCGAGCATGCCGTGCTTGCTCATGACGAGATCCCCGACGCCACGACGAGCGCGAGACCGCCCCCGGCGGCGAGGAGCACGACCAGGGCCCAGAGCAGCACGAACCACACTCGCCGGATGACCAGCGGTTCACTCTCCCGGGCGGCGGGGTCGGCGTACCGGCGCAGCGCCTCTTCGCGGTAGATGGTCATGTGCCAGTCGCCTCGCTCGCGGTGTCTCCAGGTGTGTCTGGTGACGAAGCCAGGGATGACGGCTTGGAGAGCACTGGTGCTGAACTTGGGAGTCCTAAAGGCTTCTGCGCAACGCCCATTCGACGCCGGGGCAGCGGTCCATGACGACGTCGAGGCCGGCGTCCAGGGCACGCCGGCCCGCGGCCTCGTCGATGACGCCGAGCGGGAGCCAGATCGCCCCGGCCCCGATCGCGATCGCCTCGTCAACGGACTGCCCCGCGAGCTCGGAGCGCCGGTAAACGGCGACGACGTCCACCTTCTCCGGCACCTCGGCCAGTGACGGGTATCCGGTCTCGCCCAGCACGGTCTCGGCGGCGGGATGAACGGGGATGATCCGCTTACCTCTCGCCTGGAGCAGCCGCGCCTGGTCGTAGGCCGTACGCTCCGGGTTGTCGCTCAGCCCCACGAAGGCCCAGGTGTGTGCCTCGTGCAGCATCCGCTTGATGACATCGACGTCCGCGAAACGGTTCTCCACGTTCCCAGCAACACGGCCGGCGCGCGGGAACTTCCCTCCCGGGCCACGGACCCGCCGGTCACGGTCTGTCGGAGGAACCGGGGATGACGGCGGCGAGCTCAGGGATGCGGGCCCGGTAGCCGTCCAGCAGCCGGCGGGCCGTCGTCACCGAGTCGACCAGGGGATGCAGGGCGAACGCCTCGACCGCCAGGCGGGCCGAGCCGGTCATGGCGGCCTCGATGGCGGTCTGCTCCACCGCCTTGACCTGCTGCATCAGGCCCAGGAAGCGGCCCGGCAAGGGCCGGGTGGCCAGGGCACGGACGCCCGAGCCGTCCACCGCGCACGGGATCTCGACGACCGCGTCCGCGGGCAGGCCGGGCACCGCGGCGCCGTTGCGCACGTTGAGGATCATGGAAGTGGGCTCGCCGCGGGCGATGGCGGCCATGAGAGCCAGCGCGATGCCCTCGTACCCGCCCGCCTCCAGGTCGGCGGCGTCGCGCTCACCGGCCTCGGTGGCGTCGCGGGCCTCGGCCATGTACGACTCGTCGCGCAGCCGGCGCGTCCTGACCCACTCGGTGAGCGCGTCGCCGGGCCGCGCCCGCACGGCCGCGTAGAAGTCGTCCTGCTGCCGCACCAGGGACTCCCCGCGCGTCTGCCCGGAGATCGCGGCCACCGACTCCCGGGTGAAGTAGTAGTAGTACAGGTACTCGTTGGGCAGCGCGCCCAGCGTGCGCACCCAGTCGGCGCCGAAGATGCGCGCCTCCTCCACCTGCCGCAGCGCGGCGTCGTCCGCGAGCAGCCCCGGCAGCACGTCGCTCCCGTCGTGGGCGAGGCCGCGCAGCCAGCCGAGGTGGTTGAGCCCCACGTAGTCGGGCGACACGCGCGCCGGGTCCAGCCCGAGGGCGGCGGCGGCCCGCCTGATCAGCCCGATCGGCGAGTCGCAGATGCCGATCACGCGGTCGCCGAGCACGTGCCGCATGGCCTCGGTGATCATGCCCGCGGGGTTGGTGAAGTTGATGACCCACGCCTGGGGCGCGAGCGCGGCCACCCGTTCGGCCACGCGCATCGCGACGGGAATGGTGCGCAGGCCGTACGAGATGCCGCCGGGACCGGTCGTCTCCTGGCCGAGCAGCCCCAGGTCCAGCGCGACCCGCTCGTCGGCCGTGCGGCCGGCCAGGCCGCCGACCCTGATGGCGGAGAAGACGAACGTGGCGTCGCGCAGCGCGGTGTCCAGGTCGGTGGTGATCTGGATCTCCGGTGGCTCGTCGTGCCCGGCGGCGAGCCGGCGCAGCACGTGGCGGATGGCCTCGAGCCGGTCCTGCGACACGTCGTACAGCACCACCTGCTCCACACGCGGCTTGGCGGTGTCGCGCAGGAGCGCGCCGTACACGAGCGGCACACGGAAGCCGCCGCCCCCGAGAACGGCCAGTCTCATCGGAATCCCTTCACGCCAGCAGGACCTCGGCGCCGGCGGTCGCGCAGTTGCGCAGCGTCGCCTCGTCGGCGCCCTCGTTCGTCACGATCACGTCGATGTCCTCGGGACCGCACACCCTCAGGGCGCCGGTGCCGGGAAATTTGTGCCGGTCGACCAGGAGCACCACCTGCCCCGCCGCCGCGATCATGGCCCGCTTCAGCGGCACCTCGGCCAGCGTGGTGTCCACAAGCTGCCCGTCCGGCCGCACGCCGCTGACGCCCAGGAACACGCGGTCGGCGACCACCTGGCTGAGCGCCGCCTCGGTCAGCACCCCGACCAGCGAGTGGTACGGCCGGCGCACCATGCCGCCGAGCAGCAGCAGCTCGATCTCGGGGTCGGAGCGCAGCACGTCGAGCACGGCGAGGCTGGAGGTGACCACGGTGACGCGGCGCCCGCGCAGCCGCCGGGCCAGGCGCATGGTCGTCGTGCCGATGTCGAGCAGGACCACCTCGCCGTCGCTCACGAGCTCGGCGGCGCGGACCGCGACCGCCTCCTTGTCCTGCTCGTCCACGGCCGCCACCTCGGCGAACGGCCGGTCGGCGTCGGTGTCGGTGTCAACGCTTGCCAAGGCCCCGCCGCGGACGCGCCGCAGCGTGCCGTCGCGGTCGAGCACCTCGAGGTCCCTGCGGATGGTGGACGGGCTCACGCCGAGCTGGCTGGCGAGATCGCGAACGCTGGTGGCGCCTGAGAGTCGGACCCGGCGCATGATCTCCGCATGCCTGAGGCGCTGAAGCACGGCGCGAGTGTATCAGTCAGATTCGCGCAGGAACATGCACCTTTGACCAAAAACTCCCAGGAGAGACTTGAAGTGCGCGAGCAAACGTGCAAGATTTCCCACAGCTCGATATGTGTCGAGGAGGATTCATTCCCGTGTCCATGCAGGCCTACGACCCTCTCGCCGACGAGCGCACCCCTGAGGGGCCGCAGTTCGATGTCTTCCTGGCGGGCACGGTCTTTCTCGACATCATCTTCACCGGTCTGCCCGCGATGCCCGCGGCCGGCACCGAGATCTGGGCGGAGGGCATGGGCTCGTGCCCCGGCGGCATCGCCAACCTCGCCATCGCGACCAGCCGGCTGGGGCTGCGCACCTCGCTGGCGGCCGCGTTCGGTGACGACGACTACGGCGACTTCTGCTGGCGGACGCTGGAGGAGCAGGAGTCGGTCGACCTGTCCAGGTCGCGGCGTTTCGAGCACTGGCATTCGCCGGTGACGGTCTCCATGGCGGTCGACCGCGACCGGAGCATGGTGACGCACGGCCACCCGGCGCCCATGGCGGCCTCCGAGATGATCGGCAAGCCGCCCCGCTCCAAGGCGGTGATCGTGCCGCTGTCCACCGAGGAGCCGCTCGACTCCCCCGACAGTCCGGTCAACTGGGCCGAGCTGGCCCGCCGCGACGGCGCCCTCATCTTCGCCGACGTGGGCTGGGACCCCTCGGGCGCGTGGTCGCGGTCCCTGCTGGACCAGCTCGCCCTCTGTCACGCGTTCATGCCCAACGCGGTCGAGGCGATGGCCTACACCGGCGCCGACACCCCGCGCGACGCCCTCTACACGATCGCCGACAAGGTGCCCGTCGCGGTGGTGACCGACGGGGCCAACGGCGCCATGGCCATCGACTCGGCGACGGGCGAGGAGGCGTTCGTGCCCGCGCCACGGGTGACGGCGCTCGACCCGACCGGCGCGGGCGACGTCTTCGGCGCGGGTTTCGTGCTCGGCACGCTGTGCCGCTGGCCGCTCTCCGACCGGCTGGCGTTCGCGCAGCTCTGCGCGGCGCTGGCGGTGCAGCAGTTCGGCGGCTCGCTGGCCGCGCCGGGCTGGGGCGACATCGCCGACTGGTGGCACGAGGTGCGCGACTCGGCCGACCACAGCGGCGCCTACGGCAGCTCGCTGGCCCGCCGCTACGCCTTCCTCGACAAGCTGGTGCCCGTCGAGCCGGTGGGCGCCGTGCGCCGTGCCGCCGCCACCATCGCCCGGTACGCCGACGTCGGCCTCCAGCTCCCCGGGACGCGGCCGAACCGGCCCGAGGACGAGGACCCCGGCACGCCTGGCGTGCCTGCGCAGAAGGAGTAACACCATGAACCCCCCGCTCCGAGCGCTCGCCGTGCTCGCCGCCGGCTCCCTCACCCTCGCCGCGTGCGCTCCGGGCTCCTCGGCCCCGCCCAGTCCAGCGGCCACCCCCGCTTCGTCGGTGCGCACCGACGCGCCGAGCCTCGGCAACGTCACGCTCACGGTCTGGGACCAGGAGGTACGCGGCGGCCAGGCCGCCCAGATGAAGCAGCTCAACGACGCCTTCCAGGCGAAATACCCCAACATCAAGCTCAACCGGGTGAGCCGCTCCTTCGACGACCTCAACACGACCCTGCGCCTGGCGTTGAGCGGCAACGAGCCGCCCGACGTCGTGGAGGCCAACAACGGACGCTCCTCGATGGGCGCCTTCGTCAAGGCCGGGCAACTCCGCCCGCTCGACGCCTACGCCGAGGCGTACGGCTGGAAGAAGCGCTACCCGCAGTCCGTGCTGCGCTATGCGAGCTACAGCCCCGACGGCAAGGTGTTCGGCGAGGGCAACCTGTACGGCCTGCCGCAGGTCGGCGAGGTCGTCGGCGTCTACTACAACAAGGCCAAGCTGACCAAGCTCGGCCTGCAGCCGCCGAAGACGTGGGCCGAGTTCGAGGCCGCACTGGCCAAGGCCAAGACGGCCGGTGAGGTGCCGATGCAGCTGGGCAACCTCGACAAGTGGCCGGCCATCCACGTGTTCGGCACCGTGCAGAGCCGTGGCGTCCCGAAGGACCAGATCGGCACGCTCGCCTTCGGCCGCAAGGGCGCCTCGTGGAACACGCCCGAGAACACCAAGGCCGCCGAGGAGATCGTCGGCTGGGTCGACAAGGGCTACTTCAACAAGGGCTTCAACGGCCAGGGCTACGACCCGGCGTGGCAGGCGTTCGGCAAGGGCCAGGGCGTCTTCCTGATCGCGGGCACCTGGTTGCTCGCCGACCTGCAGAAGTCCTTGGGCAAGGACCTGGGCTTCATGCTGCCGCCTGGCGCCACGGCCGACGCGCCGCCCGTCGCGACCGGCGGGACCGGGCTGCCGTTCGCGATCACGGCCAAGAGCCCCCACCCTGACGCGGCGGCGGCGTACATCGACTTCATCACCAACGCCGACGCGATGAAGGTGCTGACCACCACCGGCAACCTGCCCGTCGCCGACACGGCGCAGCAGAGCGTCCCGGCGGGGCCGCAGCAGGACGTCTTCACCGCGTTCGGCACGGTGACGGCCAAGGACGGGCTGGTGCCGTACCTCGACTACGCGACGCCGACGTTCGCCGACACGCTGGGCGCGGCGCTGCAGGACCTGCTGGCCAAGAAGCAGAGCCCGCAGGAGTTCCTGGCCACGCTGGAGAAGGACTACAAGACGTTCGCCGAGAGCAACGGGTGACCCGACCGATGACCGGGGGCCGGCCTCCCGGGGAGCCGCGCCGCGTCGCCTACCTCTACCTGCTTCCGGCGTTCGTCGTCTACGCGGTCTTCCTGCTCTACCCGATCGGGCGCGCGGTGCAGCTGTCGCTGTACGACTGGGACGGGCTGTCGCTCGGCCGCTGGGTCGGCCTGGACAACTACGTCGCGATCGTCGCCGACGAGGGGCTGCGGGCGGCGTTCGGCCACGCGCTCGTGCTGATCGTGTTCTACGCGGCCGGGCCGCTGGTCATCGGGCTGGGGCTGGCCGCGATACTCAACCACGCCAAGGTGCGCGGGCTCGGGTTCTTCCGCACGGTCGTGTTCCTGCCGCAGGTGGTGGCCATGGTCGTGGTGGCCGTGGCCTGGCGGCGCGTCTACGCGCCCGACGGCACGCTGAACGCGCTGCTCGGCGCGATCGGGCTCGACTCGCTCACGCGGGGCTGGCTGGGCGACTACACGTTCGCGCTGCCCGCGGTCGGGGTGGTCGGCACGTGGTTCGAGACCGGGCTGGTGACCGTGCTGCTGCTGGCCGGGATGAGCCGCATCCCCGGCGACCTGTACGAGGCCGCGCGGCTGGACGGCGCGGGCGCGGTCAGGGAGTTCTTCGCGGTCACGCTGCCGTCGGTGCGCGGGGAGATCGCCGTCGCGCTGACGCTGACGGTGATCGCCGCGCTGCGCACATTCGACCTGGTGTACATCACCACGCGCGGCGGGCCTGGCGACTCGACGTCGGTGCCGTCGTACGAGGTCTACCACCGGGCCTTCGGGCTCAGCCAGATCGGCTCGGCGGCCGCCATCGGCGTCACGCTCACCGTCGTCATCTTCGTGATCTCGTTCGGGATCAACCGGTTCGCGGACAGGAGGGTCTCGTGATCTCGCGCGGTGAGCGGGTGGCCAACTACGTCATCCTGTCGGTGTTCGCCGCGTTCGCGCTCTTCCCCATCGTGACCATCCTGTCCGCCGCGCTCGGCCCCGCCGACAGCGGCGGCACGTCCGGGCTGGGCAACTTCACGGCGGCGTGGCAGATCGGCCACTTCGGCACGTACCTGCGCAGCAGCCTGGCGGTGTCGTCGTTCGTCGTGGTCGTGAGCGTGGTGCTGTCGATCATGAGCGGGTACGCGTTCGGCACCATGCGCTTCCGCGGCCAGTCGGTGCTGTTCTACCTGTTCATGCTCGGGATCATGATGCCGAGCGAGGCCATCGCGGTGCCGCTCTACTTCGACCTGCGCTCGCTCGGGCTGATCGACACGTTCTGGTCGGTGGCGCTGCCGCAGGTGGCGCTGTCGGTGGCGTTCGGCACGTTCTGGATGCGGGCGTACTTCCGGGCCTCCAGCCGCGCGATCGTGGAGGCCGCCCGCATCGACGGCGCCTCGACCTGGCGCATCCTGTGGCAGGTGCTGGTGCCGCCGGCCCGGCCCGCCGTCGTCACGCTGACCGTGCTGGTCTTCATGTGGACGTGGAACGAGTTCCTCATCCCGCTGATCATGGTGACCAGCGAGTCGCTGCGGACGGCGCCGCTGGGCCTGGCCTTCTTCCAGGGCCAGTACACCTCCGGCTTCACCCTGCTCGCCGCCGGGTCCGTCATCGTCGCGACCCCGGTGGTGATCTTTTACCTGTTCCTTCAGCGCCACTTCGTCCGCGGTCTGCTCCAGGGGGCAGTCCGCGAGTAGCCGTCCTTCCGGAGGTCCCATGCGTAAACGCCTGTCGCTGGTGCTGGCCGCCACGGTCGCGCTGGCCGTCTTACCCGCCGTACCGTCCGCGGCCTCCGCCGATCCGCCCGTGGACCTCGACGCGCTGTTCGTCGGCGCGCACCCCGACGACGAGGCGTTCAGCCTGTCCACGCTCGGCCAGTGGAAGGAGGACCACGACGTCCGCACCGGCGTCGTCACCGTCACCCGGGGCGAGGGCGGCGGCAACGCGGTCGGGCCCGAGGAGGGTCCGGCGCTGGGCCTGCTGCGCGAGGCCGAGGAGCGGTCGGCGGTCGGCAAGGCGGGCGTGCGCGAGGTGTTCAACCTCGACGACGTCGACTTCTACTACACGGTGAGCGCCCCGCTGACCGACCAGATCTGGGGCGCCGACACCCTGGAGAAGGTCGTGTGGGTGGTCCGGCAGACCCGGCCGGAGGTGATCCTGACCATGGACCCGGCCCCCTCTCCCGGCAACCACGGCAACCACCAGCAGGCGGCGCGGCTGGCCGTGCAGGCGTTCTACGCGGCGGCCGATCCCAAGGCGTTCCCCGAGCAGATCACGCGTGAGGGGCTGAAGCCGTTCGCGGCCGCCCGGCTGCTGCTCGGCGGCGGTCGCGGCACCTCGCAGACCGGCCCGTCCTGCGCCTCGACCTTCCGTCCCGTCAACCCCGCCCAGAACGTGTACGGCGTGTGGGGCGGGCGGCCCTCCCAGAGCCAGGGCAAGACGTGGGCGGCCGTCGAGCGCGAGGCGCAGCGCATGTACGCCTCCCAGGGGTGGGCCGGCTTCGCCGACGTGCCGACGGACCCGGGCCAGCTCGGCTGCGACTTCTTCACGCAGGTGGACTCCCGGGTGCCGTTCCCCGTGCCCGGCAGCGCGGCGGCCTCGGCGCCCACGGCGATCCTCGACGGGGCTCTGACCAGGGCGTCCGGGACGGTCCCGCTCGGCACGTCGTTCGGCCTGAGCACCAGCACGTTCGACGTCCGGCCTGGAACACCGTTCACCGTCAAGGTCACCGCGACCGCGCCCGCCCGCGAACCGCTGGGCCGGTCGTCGGTGAAGCTGGGCGTCCCCGAGGGCTGGCAGGTCAGCGGCTCCGGAGAGCTGGGCCGGCTCGCCGCGGGACGCGCGGGGTCGGCGACGTTCACGGTGACGCCCGGCCAGGGCACCGGACGGGCCCGCGTCTCGGCCACGCTGACCACCGAGCACGGCGGCGGGTACACCGACCGCCAGGTCGAGCTCAGCCCCGCCGTGCGGGCCACGCAGCAGCTGCTCCCCCAGGTCGCCCAGTTCGAGAAGTGGACGGCCGAGGTCGGCGTGCCGCAGCTGCGCGGCACCGTCACGCCCGTGCTCACGCTGCCCTCGGGCGGCTCCCGGCAGGTCGGCGTCGTGGTGACCAATGTCAGCGACACCGCCAAGTCCGGCACCGTACGCGTCGAGCTGCCCGCCGGGTTCACCGCGGACCGCGTGGAGGCTTCCTACACCGAGCTGGCCGCCGGGGCCTCGACGACGGTGCCGTTCACCGTCACCAACTCCGACCCCTCACTGAAGACCTCCAACGAGGGCGGCGACTACGCGTACACCATCAGCGTGGACGGCGCGGTCGCGAGCAGGCCGGCGCTGGAGCTGGTCCCGAAGACCTCCGTTCCGCAGGCGTCGCCCACCGTGGACGGCGTGGCGGGCGACGGCGAGTACCCCGGTGCCGCGCTCGACATCTCGCGCCTGTGGGAGGGCACCGCGTGCTCGTCGGCCGCTGACTGCTCGGGCACGGCCAAGCTCGCCTGGCGCGACGACACCCTCTACCTGCTGGTCCAGGTGAAGGACGACGTGCTCGGCACGCGGCTGGCCGCCGCCGACTGCAAGCGGCACTGGCGTACCGACTCGGTCGAGGTCACGTTCGACCCGCGCGGCACGTCCGAGAACACCTCGACCACGTTCAAGGCCGCGGTGCTGCCCGTGACGGCCGAAGGGCCGCCGTGCTTCGAGCGGGACGCCGACAACCGGCAGGGGCCGGGCGAGCAGACCGCGCCGGGCATGCGGGTGGCCTCGAAGGTCGCCTCCGGCGGCTACACCGTGGAGATGTCCATCCCGATGGCGCTGCTGCCGGGCTCCGTCGACCCCGCCCATCTGGGCCTGAACATCCTGGTCTACGACTCCGACACCCAGGACAAGACCGGCCAGACCCGGATCGGCTGGTCCACGTGGGGCGGCGTGCAGGGCGACCCGTACCGGTGGGGCCTCGCCACGCTGGCCGGCTACCAGCCGCCCGCCGACCGGCCCGTCCCCGACCCGGTGATCCCGGACACGGCCCTGTCCAGCCTGGACTCGCCGCAGTCGCTGGAGCAGGCGGTACGGGTGCACGTGCCGCTCGCGGGCGGCCCCGCGGCGAAGGAGTCGGAGAGCGGCTGGGTCACCTCCGCCACGGCCGGGCAGAACGGGGTGAAGGTGACGGTGCGGGCGAACGCGGCAGGCAAGGCGCACGTGTTCGTCCGGGATGACCAGGGGACGGCGGGCAGCCGCGTCGTCACGGTCTCCCGCAAGGGCACCACGACCGTGACCGTGCCGCTGACCCGCGCCCTGGCCGCCCACCCGACGGTGGTGGCGGGCTGGGAGGCGTCCGGCGCGGGCACGGCGGCCTCGCAGGTGAGAGTCCGCTGAAAGGTCGGCCGCCCGCCCCGGGGGCGGGCGGCCACCCGATTAGACGCATCCCCGCGAACCCCTTAATCTGCCCGGATGCCGGAACCACTCACCCTCGCCAACCTCCTTGACGACGCGGCGATCCTCTCGCTCGAGCACCAGCTCCACCTCGAGGAGGTGCTCGGCGAGCACGACTGGAGCGTCGACCTGCGGGAGCAGCGCTTCGAGTTCACGGGGAGCCGCACGATCACCTGCACCCGCTTCCACCTGCTCGGCACCGCCGCCCCGGGGCCGGACTCGTGGCTGTGGGCCTGGGCGAATCCGTCCGGCTTCCCCGAGGCGCTGACGGCGCTCTCCGCGACGCTGCGGGACTTCGGGCAGCAGTACGGCATCGCGGAGCTCGCCTCCGCCGAGGTCCCGTTCGGCGCGCTGCCCGGCTCCCCGGCCGAGCCGCACTTCGCCGCGGCGATCCTCACCGAGGCCGCCAAGGCCGTGACCGGCCGCTGGAGCGCCTACAACGGCGACGCGGGCGGCGGCACCCGGGCCGCGTTCCTCATCGAGCACCCCGACTTCCAGCTGCCGCCGCCGGAGCCCGCCCGCCTCATGCGCGTCCTGCAGCAGGCGCTCACCCTGCCGCTGCTGACGGACCACCGGCGCGCCGTGCACAGCTACGCCGTGCGCCGCGGCCTCGGTGTCGTTCCCGGGCAGGACGCCGATCAGCTCACCCTCGCGGGACCCGGCTTCGAGGCGCTCGTCGAGTTCGACCCGCTCGGCCGCGTGGCCAAGATCTCCGCCACCTTGTCGGCACCCCGCGGCGCCTGACGGATGCGGCCCCCTGACCGCTCGCGGCGGGGGCCGTTTCGGTAAATTCATCCCTCGGTGCCGTATCGAAGGAGCCCCGTGAGCATTCCCGAACTGACCGACGTCCATCCGGCGTGGCTGCCGCCCGAGGCGTTCAGGGCGATCGGTTCGCGCCGCACGATCGTACGCGCGTACGGGCCGCTCGCCGAGACCGTGCGGCAGGAGGTCGCGCAGGCCGGCGGGAGCCTCACGGAGGCGGGACCGGCCGACCTCGTGCTGACCCTGTCCGAGGCCGAGGGCGAGGACGGGTACGCGATCTCGCGGCGGGACGGCGTCACGACCGTGGCCGGCGGCGATCCCGCCGGGCTGCTCTACGGGTTCTTCCACGTCGTACGGCTGGGCGAGGCGGCCTTCGAGGGCGAGCGGCCGGTCGAGCACCACCGGCCCGCTATGCGGCGGCGCATGCTCGACCACTGGGACAACATCGACGTGCACCCGGTGATGGGCCAGGTCGAGCGCGGCTACGCGGGCGGGTCGATCTTCTGGGCGGACGGCGCGCTGCGCGCGGACCTGACCAGGGTGCGGGCCTACGCGCGCCTGCTGGCCGCGTGCGGGATCAACGCGGTCGCGATCAACAACGTGAACGTGCACGCCACCGAGGCCCACCTGCTGACCGACCGGCTCGGCGAGGTGGCCGCCATCGCGGCCGCGTTCCGCCCGTACGGGATCCGCGTGCACCTGTCCGTCAACTTCGCCTCCCCCATCGCGCTGGGCGGCCTGTCCACCGCGGACCCGCTCGACGCGGACGTCCGCAGATGGTGGGCGGAGACCACGGAGCAGGTCTACGCGACAATTCCCGACTTCGGCGGATATGTCGTGAAAGCTGACTCGGAGGGGCAGCCGGGCCCGTTCGCGTACGGGCGCACCCACGCCGACGGCGCCAACATGCTCGCCGACGCCCTGGCCCCCTTCGGCGGAGTCGTCCACTGGCGCGCCTTCGTCTACAACCACCGGCAGGACTGGCGCGACCGCTCGACCGACCGCGCCCGCGCGGCCTACGACCACTTCGCCCCGCTCGACGGCCGGTTCCTGGACAACGCGATCCTTCAGGTCAAGCACGGCCCCATGGACTTCCAGCCGCGCGAGCCGGTCTCCCCGGTGATCCTGCAGATGCAGGGGACCCACCTGGCGGTGGAGCTGCAGGTGACGCAGGAGTACACCGGCCAGCAGCGGCACGTCTGCTACCTGGCCCCGATGTGGAGCGAGGTCCTCGGGTTCGAGGACGTCGCCGAGGCGGGCGACCTGGTCGCGGTCTCCAACGTGGGCGACGACCGCTACTGGACCGGCCACCCGCTCGCGCAGGCCAACCTGTACGCGTTCGGCCGCCTCGCCTGGGACCCGGCCCTCGACCCGGCCGCCATCCTCGACGAGTGGACGGACCTCACGTTCGCGCGGCCCGGCGAGCCGCTGCGGCGCACCCTGCACGCCATGATGGACGGCTCGTGGCGCACGTACGAGCGCTACACCGCGCCGCTCGGCGTCGGGTTCATGGTGCGCCCAGGCCACCACTACGGCCCCGACGTGGACGGGTACGAGTACACGCCGTGGGGCACGTACCACTTCGCCGACCGCGACGGCGTGGGCGTGGACCGCACGCGCGCCACCGGCACCGGCTTTACCGGCCAGTACCCGGAGCCCTGGTCGGACATCTACGAGTCGCTCGAGCGCTGCCCCGACGAGCTGCTGCTCTTCTTCCACCACGTCCCGTACGGGCACGTGCTGCAGAGCGGTTCGACGGTGATCCAGCACATCTACGACACCCACTTCGCGGGCGCCGAGGAAGTCGCCGAGACGCGGCTGCTCTGGGAGAAGGTCGCCGGCGCGGTGGCCCCCGACGTGCACGCCAGAGTGCGCGAACTCCTCGACGAGCAGCTCCGCTGCGCCGAGGAGTGGCGCGACCAGATCAACGCCTATTTCTTCCGCAAATCAGGCGTGCCCGACGCGCACGGACGGCACATCCCCTAGGCGGTGAAGCGCTCCCTGACCTCGGCGATCATCGGGCGGCTGTTCCACAGGAGCGCCGCCGCGAACGCCGAGGCCAGCAGCGCCGGCACCAGCTCGGTGCCGACCACCGTGAGCCCGCCCGCCACGACCAGCAGGGACGCGTTGCCGAAGGTCGCCTTCGGGTGGCGCATGAGGAAGTACGAGGCCAGCCGCGCCACGTCCACCGCCCGGAACTCGAACAGCGACGTGATCACCAGGGCGTTGGCCACCCACAGCAGTGCCGCCACCGCGACGAGCAGGAGCAGCGCCGCCCACCAGCCGGGAACGCCGGCGATGGCGAAGTTCGCCAGGTTCGTCCCGACGACGGCCAGCCCCGCCAGCCAGGGCACCCAGACCTTCAGCGCCCCGCGCACGTTGGCCTTGTAGCCGCGCCAGAACGCCGCCGCCGGATGGAGGTCGGCCATGTCCCTGCTGCGGTGGCGCAGCGCGTAGAGGGCGGCGGACAGCGCGGGGCCGATCGGCAGCGCGCAGGCGGCCACCAGCGGCACGTTGCTCGCGTCGCCGCCGAGCAGAGTGAGCGCGAGCAGGCCGGGCGCGCTCGCGAGCAGGAACATGCCCTCGACCACCAGCAGGCTGTAGATCAGCGTGGCGGCGCGCGAAAGCGGCCCCTGGCCGAACCGCCGCTCGCGCGCCGGTCCTCCGCTCTCCGGCCGAGCAGCCGTCACCTCGCGCGCCGGTCCCCCGCTCTCCGGCCGAGCAGCCGTCACCTCGCTCATCGGCTCTCCTCTCAGTGCGGGCGGCTCAGTCCGGGCGGCTCAGCCCGAGCAGCCGCCTGTCGTCCCACCACGGCGGCGTCTCGTCCACCACCGGCGTGAGCTCGACCAGCGTAACCTCGTGGCGGCCGAGCGTGAGATCCAGGTCCGCGTACCCGCCCGCGACCGGCAGGCTCCGGTGGCTGCGGACCGGCTCGGCCGCCTCCCGCAGCACGTCGATCTCTCTCGGCCGCGGGGACCGCGGGCGGCCCATCTCACACCAGGCCGCCCAGGCGTTGCCCTTCTCCTCGCTCACCGACGAGCGCAGCTCGAACGCCGAGACGACGTCCCCGACCGGGACGGACAGCCGCACGGTGTGCCCGTCCACCGCAGGAGCGCCGGTCACGTCCACGGGCGCCCAGGCCAGCACGGTGACCCGGCCGGTGGAGTCCCTGGTGACCAGGTGGTCGTCCCCGCGCGCCAGGAGCTGGTCGCCCATCCGCGCCATGAAGGCGTACAGGTGATAGGTGGGCTTCTTGATCTGGCGGTGGGTGAGCAGGCCGAAGCCGCCGTGGAAGATCGAGGTCGGCACCCCCTGCTCCTCGAACATGTCGCTGAAGGTCCAGTAGGAGAAGGAGTCGGCCAGCTCTCCCCCGGCTGCCAGCACAGGCGCCAGGTAGGCGGCGTGGAAGGCCGTGTCATGGACGGGGTTGTCCGGCCGGTAGGAGGAGTTGAACTCCGTGATGTGCACGGGCAGCCCCTCCAGCGGACCGCCCCGGAGCTGGCGCCGCGGCGTGGCGAACTGCTCGAGCAGCCCCGACGCGGGCGTCAGCGTCTGGTGCACGCCGAACGGCACGTGCTGGGCCGGGCCGGAGGTGTACGCGTGCCGGCTGACGAAGTCGATCGGCAGCGACCGCTCGACCACGAAGTCGGCGAAGCGCACCAGGAACTCGTCGGAGCCGGGCGAGATGGCCGGGCCGCCGACCTGGAGCGCGGCGTCCACCTCCTTGACGGCGTGCGCGGTCACCTCGTACAGGCGGTGGTAGGCCTCCTGGTCGGCGTCCTGCCAGAAGTCCTTGAGGTTGGGCTCGTTCCACACCTCGATCGGCCAGGTGCGCACCCGGTCGAGCCCGTACCGGTCGACCAGGTGCGCGACGGTGGCCCTGACCAGGTCGGCCCACTCCCGCCAGGAGCTCGGCGGGGTGACGTTGCCGTGCCACCAGAACACGGTCTGGTCGCCGGAGGCCAGCCCCGAGGGCATGAAGCCGAGCTCGACGAAGGGCTCGATCCCGAGCTCGAGGTAGGCGTCGATCACCTGGTCCACGTACGTGAACGAGTGGCGCACGTGCCGCGCGCCCGCGTACTCGTACGGCTGGTGGACGCCCACCCCGTCGCTGAGCAGCCCGTGCCCCCGGATGTGCCGGAAGCCGATCTCCCGCTGGATCAGCGCCAGCGAATCCTGGTAGTCGCGGCGCAGCGCCAGCTCGAAGCGGCCGGTGCCGACGCAGAAGCGCCAGGCGTCGGACAGCCGCCCCGAGGCCTCCGAGGGCACCCGCATCAGCCGTGGTCCTTCTTGAACCGCTCGTAGGCGGTGTTGACGAGGTTGATGTAGGAGGTCGTGTTCTTGGCCTCCAGCTCCTTGACGTAGGCGTCCCATTCGCTGAGGTCGCGCTCGCCGAGGACGAACTTGAGCGTCTGCTGGGTGACGTAGTCCTTCAGCGGCGTCTCCCAGAGCGTGGCCTGCTCGCGCTCCTCGTCGGTGAACGGGTGCGGCGGCTCGATCGGGTACGGCTTGCGCGTGTTCATCACGTTCTGGAACGCCACCTCCTCCTCGGAGAAGGTGGAGTTGAGCAGCTTGGTGGTGCCGCCGTAGGCGAAGACGCCGTTGGAGAAGCCGAAGTCCTTCTGCAGGTGCTTGGGCGCCCCGGGGTTGAGGCCGACGAAGTCGACGTCCTTGGCCAGCTTGTAGTTGCCGGAGCCGTCCTTGGTGTACGTCGTGCCCTCGACGCCCCACTTGGCGAACTCCTCGCCCGCGTCGGAGTACCAGAGCCAGTCGATGAACTGCATCATGGCGACGAAGTTCTTGTTCTCCAGCGCCTTCTTGGAGATCATGATGCCGTTCTCGAGCCGGGTGTCGATCTTGTACTCGCCGACAGGGCCGATGGGCACCGGGATCTTGGCGACCTTCGCGCCAGGGACGAGCTTGGTCAGCGACGGCCGGTAGTCGTTGACGATCGACTGCGCGTTCGCGCTGATCACGAACGACTTGCCGGAGTTGAACTTCTGCTTGGCCTGCTCGTCCTGCTGGGTGAAGCTCTCCGGGTCGAGCAGCTTCTCCTTCACCAGCTTGGCCAGGTACTCCAGCATCTGCTTGTACTGCGGCATCGCGCCGGTGTAGACGAACTTGCCGCTCGCGGTGTCGAAGGTCGCGTGCTGGTACTGCCAGCCGCCCTTGGCGCCGTAGGCCTGGGCGACGAGCTTGAACAGGTTGCCGCCGGGCGTGGGGACGCCGAACCGGTCGGTCATCGGGTAGAGGTCCGGGTACTCCTTCTTCAGCGCCTTCAGCACGGTGTACAGATCGTCCCAGGTCTTCGGGATCTCCAGCTTGTGCTTCTCCAGGATGTCGGTCCGCACCGCCAGGGAGTAGTCGATCCAGATCTCCTCGTGGAGACCCGGCAGCAGGTAGATGCGGCCGTCGGCCTGGCGCAGCGTGTCCAGCTCCGGCTCCATCTTCCACCTGGCGACCTTGTCCTTGAAGTTGGGCATCAGGTCGAAGTAGTCGCTGACCGGCAGGATGGCGCCGGAGGAGACGAACGCCTCCTCGGCCGGGTGGTAGGTCTTCGGGATGATGAGCGGGGCCTGGCCGGAGCCCACCAGCAGGCCGCGCTTCTTCTCGTAGTCGCTGAGCGGCACCTCCACCGGCTTGAGCGTCACGTTGGTCCGCTTGGTCAGCTCCTGCCAGAACAGCCAGTCGCTCTTGTCCGGGTAGAACGGGTGGTTGTTGTAGAGCGTGTCGAACGAGACCGGCTCGGTGGCCTTGAACTGCTGGTTGACGCCGTAGTTCGCCATGGCGCCCGCCTTGTTCGCCGACACGTCGGCGGCCTTCTTCGGGGCCTCGTCCTCGCCGCAGCCCGCGACGGCGAAGGTGAGCGCACCCAGCCCGATGAGTGCCTGGCGCCGGGAGATGTGCTGCATGGGGGGTTCCTTTCGGATGGACAATGGTTATCCCTTGACCGCGCCGAGCATGACGCCCGAGACGAAGTACCTCTGCACGAAGGGGTAGACCGCCAGGATGGGAAGGACGGTGAGCATGATCGTCACTGACTGGATGTTGGACGCGGCCTGCGACACGTCCGACAGCGAGGCCCCGGCGGACTCCGCTCCGGTTGCCCCTGCGATGAGGTTGCGCAGGTAGATGGTCACCGGGAACAACTCCGTCTTGCTCAGGTAGAGGAACGCGGTGAACCACGAGTTCCAGAACGAGACGGCGTAGAACAGCACCATCGTGGCGATGACCGCCTTCGACAGCGGCAGCACGACCCGCCACAGGACGCCGTAGGTGTTGAGGCCGTCGATGGCGGCGGCCTCCTCCAGCTCGTGCGGCAGTCCCTCGAAGAACGCCTTCATGACCAGCAGGTTGAAGACGCTGATGGCGTTGGGCAGGACGATGGCCCAGATGGAGTTCGTCAGCCCGAGGCTGTTGACCAGCACGTACTGAGGGATCAGGCCGCCGGAGAAGATCATGGTGAAGACGGCGACCCAGATCAGGAACGTGCGGCCCTTGAGGTGTGGCTTGGACAGCACGTACGCGTAACACGTCGTCAGCACCATGGCGATGGCCGTGGCGACGACGGTGTAGAGCACGGTGTTGCCGTAGTTCGTCCAGAACATCGGGTCCGACACCACGATCTTGTAGGTCGTGAGGTTGAACCCGCGCGGTATGAGGTTGACCTGCCCGGCGACGATGTAGCGCTCTTCGCTGAACGAGCGGGCGATGATGTTGATGAAGGGGTACAGCGTCACGATCACGACGCCGGTCAGGATGACGGCGTTGATCCCTCGGAAGACGCGGTAGCCACGGCTCTTGTCGATCGTCACCACAGGCTCGTCCCAACTGCGCGACGGGAGATCAGGTTGGCCGACAGGATCAGCACCACGCCGATCAGCGCCTCGAACAGGCCGATCGCGGCGGCGTAGCTCATGCTGCTGGACTCCACGCCCATGCGGTACAGGTAGGTGGAGATGACGTCGGCGGTCGGATAGGTCAGCGGGTTGTACAGCAGCAGGACCTTCTCGAAGCCCGTGGCCATGAACGTGCCGATGTTGAGGATCAGCAGCGTGATCGCCGTGGGCCGGATGCCCGGCAGGGTGACGTGCCAGACCTGCCGCCACCGGCCGGCGCCGTCCATCCGGGCCGCCTCGTAGAGCTGCTCGTCGATGGTCGTCAGCGCGGCCAGGTAGAGGATGGTGCCCCAGCCGACGGTCTGCCAGACCTCCGACGAGACGAAGATCGTGCGGAACCACTCCGGCTTCTGGATGAACGGGGTGGCCTCCCCGCCCAACGCCTTCACGATCTGGTTGATCGGCCCGTCGATGGCCAGCATCTGCATGACCATGGCGGCCACGATGACCATCGACAGGAAGTGCGGCAGGTAGGACACCGACTGCAGGAACCGCTTGACGCGCCGGCTGCGTACCTCGTTGAGCAGCAGCGCCAGCGCGATCGGCAGCGGGAAGCAGAACAGCAGGGTCAGCGCGCCGAGGACGAGCGTGTTGGTGAACACGCTCCAGAACGACGGGTCGTTGAGGAACATCTTCACGTACCGCAGGCCCACCCAGGACTCGCCGAAGATGCTGCCGCCGGGCTCGAACTTCCGGAAGGCGATCACGTTGCCGATCATCGGGGCGTACCGGAAGATCGCGAAGAACAGCAGCGGCAGGATCGCCAGCGAGTACAGCTGCCAGTCGCGACGGATGGCGTGCCGCCACGAGCCCGGTTTCGCCTGCCTACGCCGGCTGGGCGCCGGCCGCGCCCGCCGCGCGTCCTGCGGCGGATCGTCCAGGGTCGTACTCATCACTCCCCCTCGCGCGTTATGTGAGCCGTGGCCAGAAGGTGCCTGTCGTGACCGACCTCGCGCTCGGCGCCGGTCAGGCGCAGCGGCACCACCACTTCCGCCTGTCCGCTGGAGCGCCCGAAGCGCAGCTCGACGTCGCCGGGCTCGACGATGCGCCGGCCGCGTACCCCGGTGAACGAGGCGGCGTCGGCGGGGACCGTGAACGACACGCGCGCGGCCTGACCGGCCTCCAGCGTGACGCGGGCGTAGCCGACCAGCCGCACCACCGGCCTGGTCGTCTGCGCGACCGGGTCGTGCAGGTACAGCTGCACGACCTCCGCGCCGGAGCGCGGCCCGGTGTTGCGGACCGTGACTCCGACGGTGACCTCGCCGTCCACCGGCCAGTCGGCCGCGCCGGCGTCGAGGGGCTCCCACGCGAAGGTGGTGTAGCTCAACCCGTGCCCGAACGGGAAGGCGGGCGTCGTGTCCACCGACGACACCTCGGTCCGGCGTCCGAGCGGCGGCGACAGGTACGTCGCGGGCAGGCCGCCGGCGTCGCGCGGCACGCTGACCGGCAGGCGCCCGGACGGGTTCACCGCGCCGGTGAGCACCTCCGCGAGCGCCTGGCCGCCGCGCTGGCCCGGGAAGAAGCCGAAGACGACGGCCGCGGCCGCGTCGAACTCCGGCCCGAGCGCGTACGGCCGCCCGGCCAGCAGCACCAGGACCACCGGGGTGCCGGTCGCGAGCACGGCCCTGACCAGCTCGGACTGCACGCCAGGCAGGCGCAGGTCGGTGGCGTCGCACCCCTCGCCGGAGGTACCGCGCCCGAACAGCCCCGCCCGGTCGCCGACGGCGAGCACGCACACGTCGCTCTGCTCGGCGGCGGCGACGGCGGCCGCGATGCCGGAGGTGTCGTCGCCGGTGATGCCGCAGCCCGGCTCGTACGTCAGGTCGGGGACCAGCGTGCCGAGCGCCTCGCGCAGCGACGGGATGTCGAGCCCGAGCCCGAGCTCCGGATGGGGGCCCACGTGCGCGGGGAAGGCGTAGCAGCCGAGCATCGCCATCGGGTCGTCGGCCACCGGCCCCACGAGAGCCACCCGCCGGCCCGGGGCGAGCGGCAGGACATCTCCGGTGTTGCGCAGCAGGACGACGGACTCGCGCGCCAGGCGCAGGGCGAGCTCCCGGCTCTCCTCGTCGTCGAGGCGCACGTCCTCGGGCTCGCCGGGCAGCGGCCGCCAGTCCTCGTCGAGCAGGCCGAGCTCGGCCTTCTGCGTCAGCACCCGGCGCAGGGCGCGGTCGATGAGCGCCTCGTCGACCTGCCCCGCCTTGACCGCCTCGATCAAGGGGGCGCCGAAGGTGTCGACCGTGGGCAGCTCGACGTCGACCCCGGCCCGCAGAGCCAGGCCGGCCGCCTGCGCCGCGTCCGCCGCGACGCCGTGCAGCTTCTGCAGGAACCGGATCCCGAAGTAGTCGGCGACCACCGTGCCCGCGAATCCCCACCCGTCCCGCAGCAGTCCGGTCAGCAGGGCCTCGTCGGCCGCCGCGGGCAGGCCGTCGATCTCGGCGTACGAGTGCATCACCGACCGGGGGCCGCCCAGGCGCAGGGCCATCTCGAACGGCGGCAGGATCACGTCGGCCAGCTCCCTGCGCCCCATGTGCGCAGGCGCGAGGTTGCGGCCGCCCCGGGAGGCGGAGTAGCCGGCGAAGTGCTTCAGCGTGGCGACGATCCCGGCGCCCTCGAGCCCGCGTACGTAGGCCGCCCCGACCGTGCCGACCAGGTAGGGGTCCTCGCCGATGGTCTCCTCGGTGCGGCCCCAGCGGTAGTCGCGGGTCACGTCGAGGACCGGGGCCAGGCCCTGGTGGATCCCGGCGGCCCGCATGGACCGGCCGATCCGCCCGGCCACCTCCTCGACCAGCTCGGGGTCGAAGGACGCGCCCCAGCTCAGCGGCGCCGGGTACACGGTCGCGCGCCAGGCGGCGAAGCCGGTCAGGCACTCCTCGTGGACCTGGGCCGGGATCCCGAACCTGCTCGCCGCCATGATCTGCGCCTGCGACGCGGCCAGCGAGCGGGCGCCCGCGACCGGATCGACCGGCGCGGTCCCGAACGGACGGGTCAGCTGGCCGAGCCCATGGGCGATGACGTCGCTCCACTCCACGCCCGTCATGTCGGCCTGGTGCGGGGCGACGCCTCCCCCTGAGGCATCCGCGCCGACCCAGACGCCGACGAGCTGGGCGATCTTCTCTTCCAGCGTCATGAGCGGGATGAGCGCCTCGGCCCGCTCGGCGGGAGACCGTTGCGTGTCCCGCCACTTGTCGATTGGTACCTGGCCCCTCATGCCACCCTTTCGGCTGCTCGCCGGCATGACACCGAAACTTTCAAAAAATTCCCGTTAATATTGCGGCAACTTAAGGGTCAAGGTTTCGGCGTGTCAAGGGGTGCGCAAAGTGCGACGTTTGCCGAGGTCACCAAGAGATTGAGGCAGGGGCCCGACGCTAAATTTCCAGAAAGTTTCTGCACGCGGCTGACATGTTGCCGTCGCGTCAGGGGCTCAGTCCGATTCCAATCGGTAGCGCTCGATCCAGGCGGTGTTGAGCCCGTCGGACTGGCGGCGGTGCCGGGGCTCGATCGTGTGCCCTTCGGGCAGGTCGAGCCCGAGGAAGCCGAGGATCCGGCGCGTGACGCCCGCCAGGTCGGCGTCGAGGTCCTCGTACCGCACGGTGTACGGCCGCACGCCCTGCGACGCGAACCACTCCTCCCAGGCCGCGTTGTGCTCGCCGATCTGCTCGATCAGGGCCCGGATGCCGTCCGCGTCGTAGCCGGGCTCCCGTCCGCTCCTCGTGGCGTCATCGATCTCGCCGTTGCTGCCGACGTACCAGGCGCCGGTCTGCTCGGCGCGCAGCCACGACACCGCCTGCGCCAGGACGTCGTCGCGGCGCAGGTACACGAACTTCGTACGGCCGAAGGCGCGCTCCAGCAGCGCCACGTCCCGGCCCGCGAGATCGGGGTGGACCGCGCCGAGCTTGGCGACCACCTGGTCCAGGGTGCCCCACATGAGCTTCGCGCCGAACACGCCGTTCGCCGTCCGCCCCGCCGCGAGCGCCGCCTGGACGTACCTCGCATAGTCGGCGGCGGACGGCAGCCTCCACCGTTCGGCCCACATCGGCTCGTCGGGCTCGCGGAAGTACGCCTCGGGCCGGCCCGCGACGCCGGTGGACCCCAGCAGGCCGAGCAGGAGCGAGCTGCCGGTGCGAGGGGTGGCGCAGACGAAGTACGAGTCGGTCGGCGTGGTCACACCGACCACATAAAAAGATCATGCGGCCATCCGCAACCCAATTACGGGGCCGCCGCAGGCGATCGGCCTCTCCCTCCAGCCGTACTGCTTTCGGTGTAGGGCGTAGCACGCCAGGTGCAGGTGCAAGTGACGAGTCACGTACGACGCGGACTCGGCGCGGACCGCCCTAGCGTCGCACCAGTTGAAGTCGGGCTGCCCGGGAGCGAACAGGTGCAGGTAATACTGCCCGTCCGGCACCCTCGTCCAGGCCGACCCGCCGAACGTGGACTGCC
>NZ_JBFANV010000127.1:0-24938 GCF_040674955.1 Nonomuraea sp. NPDC049695
GACTTGGCCAGGAACTTCGGTTTGAAGTCTTCCACCGCGAGCGCGTCATGATCGCGCACGACCCGTTTGGCCCACTTACGGCCGGTGTCCTCCCGCTGGCGGGCAACCTTCTTGTACTGCTTGGCACGCAGCGTCTTCGCCTCGCGGTAGCCCCTGGAGCCGGGCCGCCCTCTGGCGGGCTTGCGGCGAGCCATCATCTTGTCGTACCGGCCCAGCCTGGCCTGGGCCTTCTTGCCGTACTCGGGGTGCGGCAGATCGTGGTCATCGCTGGTGGTGGTCGCGGTCTCCCGCACGCCCCAGTCGATGCCGATCACCCGCCCCGTCTCCGGCAGCGGCTGCACCAGGGCGGGCACGACGAACGAGCAGTACCAGTGGCCGAGGCTGTCGCGGTACACCCGCACCGACGACGGCTCGCCGGGCAGGCCAACGACCACACCACGGCCAGCACAATCCCGCCCGCCAGGTGCAGGCGACCGTCCTTGATACCGAAGCCGCGCCGGCCCGGCAGGCGTTCGGCGATGTCCTTGAGGGCTTTGGCGCGGGACCGGCCGAAGTCCCGGATGATCTGCTGCTGCGGGACGCTGGAGCCCGCACGCAGCCACGGCGTGATCCGGCGGGCCTCGGTCAGCATCTTGTCGAGCTGGGCCGGGCCGCACGTCCGGTTGTCGCCCGGGTGGGCCCGGTTGTGCAGGTGCACCTGCTTGGACTTGGCGACGCACTCGTTCCAGATCCACCGGCACCGGTCCCACTCGGCCAGCAGCGCGGCGGCCGCGGTGGACGACACCCGAAGCCGGTAGGTGTACCGGGCACGCCCGGCACCCTCGGCTACCAGCTGTGGTGTCGTCACGATCGGCGAATCTATCGGAGAGGTACGACAAAATTAAGCGTTCGCCGCCCGCGGGGTTGAAGCCGGATCACCCCGGCGGCGATCCGCCTGTTCCTATCCTGCTTCGCATGAGGTCCAGATTCCTCCCGGCCCTAAAGGACTCTGTTGCCCAATTCGGTTCACGCGGTCAGCTCCAGTACGAGCCGGGCGAAGTGTGATGTACGGGTCGTCCCTCGGGGTGTTCAGTGAGCCAGGCGTCGAGTCTGACCATGTTTATGGCTGAGGCGGTGAGCATATGGCCGAGATGGGTCTTGGCCATGCCGATGTATCGGGTCCGTCGGATTTCCAGGTCAACAGCTTGTGAGATCGTGCCTTTCACCCCGACTCGGACCTTGTAACGCGTCTTCCACTCGTCAGTGCGTTGCTCGTGGCGGGCGTACTCCAAGGCTTCGTGCTGGGTTGAGGTCGAAGGGTGAGCTGGCGTAGACCGATCCCCACGTGGGCAGCGACGCCGACCTCCACTCGCCGCCACCCGTCACAGGCTCCCTTTCCACCGCCCTGAGGGGAGAACCCGAGTAGAGGAACGACATCCTGAACCAGGAAACGATCAAGGCGATGAAGGTGCGCCGAATTGGGCAACAGGGTCCTAAAGGACCGGGCTTCCTCCAAAGGTTTCGGTGACGGCATGGCACGGCGAGCGCTGCTGGCGGGGATCGACGTGGGCACCACCCACGTCAAGGTGGGCCTCTTCGACGAGCGAGGGACCCGCGTCGCGTCCGTACGCCAGGCGACCCCGCGCGAGCTGCCCGCCCTCGTGGCCGCCGTCTCGCGGGCGCTCGGCGAGTGCGCCGCCCGGGCCGGGCGCGGGCCGGACGCGATCGGGGTCGCGGGGATGGCCGAGACCGGCGTGCCGCTGGACGGGTCCGGCCGGGCGCTCATGCCGCTGCTGTGGTGGAACGACCCCCGGGCCGCGCGGGAGGCCGCCGAGCTGGGCCGGGACGCGCAGGCGCTGTACGCGCTGACCGGCCGCCGGGCCGACCCCAAGGCGCCGCTGGCCAAGTGGCTGTGGCTGCGGACCCACGCGCCGGACGTGCTGGAGTCGATGCGGTGGTGGGCGCACGTGCCCGACGCCCTGGCGTACGCGCTCACGGGCCGGCTGCGCACGCACGAGACGCTGGCCGCCCGCACGCTGGCCTATGACGCGGGGGCCGGAGCCTACGACCCGGACCTGCTGGCGCTGGCCGGGCTGCGGGTCGAGCAGCTGCCTCCCACGGCCGGAGCGGTGGAGCCGGTCGGCCCGCTGACGGCCCGGGTGAGCGGGGTGGCGGCCGGCGTTCCCGTGGTGATCGCGGGGCACGACCACGCGGTGGGGTCGTGGGCGTCGGGCGTACGGCGCC
Organism: Nonomuraea sp. NPDC049695; assembly: GCF_040674955.1. Lineage (NCBI taxonomy): Bacteria > Bacillati > Actinomycetota > Actinomycetes > Streptosporangiales > Streptosporangiaceae > Nonomuraea > Nonomuraea sp. NPDC049695. The sequence goes on from NZ_JBFANV010000127.1 coordinate 2,224, forward strand.
CCGGGGACGTGGCCGACTCCCTCGGCACGGCGGAGGCGGTGATGGTGCTGTCGGACTCCCGGCCGGACCCGCGCACCGGGCTGGCGCTCGGCATCACGACCGACCCGTCACTGGACGGCGCCCGCACCGTGGTGGTCGGCGGGCTCCCCACGAGCGGCGCCATGCTCGACTGGCTGCTCGGACTGCTGACGCCCGAGGGTGAGCCCGCCGGGGACCGAGCAAGGGAGCACGCCGAGCACCGAGCAAGCGGGCACGCCGCCTCCCCTGGCGGCCGAGGCGGGTATGACGCCTTGCCGGGGCTGCTGGACGGGGTGCGGCTGCCCACCGGGATCGTCATGGAGCCGTACCTGCGGGGCCGGGTCGCGCCCGCGCCCGATCGCGACCGCCGTGTGACGGTGTCGGGGCTCGGCCCCGAGCACACGTCCGGCGACCTGCTGGCGGCCGCCGTCGAGGGCACCTGCCTGCACGCCCGCTGGATGCTCGACGAACTCACCGCCGTGACCGGCACCACCCCCGAGCGTCTCGTCGTCCTCGGCGGGCAGGTCAGGATCCCGCTGTGGACGCGGGTCAAGGCGGCGGTGTCGCCCGTCCCCGTCGAGGTGGTGCGGGACGGCGACGCGGTGTGCGCCGGCGCGGCGCTGATCGCCGGACAGGCCGGCGGGTCGCTCGACGACGTGCCGCTGCTCCCCCGCGACGTCCCGCCGCACGACCCCGGCCTCGCCGCCGCGTACGTCCCCCTGTACGAGCGCTTCCTGGCCTCGGCCCGCCGACCCGGATGAGCAGGGCCACAGGAGGAGCATCGCGACCAAGATCGGAGCACTCATGACCAGTCCGCAGACCGGCACCCCCGCGCCGACGCTCGACCTGCTGGCCCGCCCTTCCGGCGGGTTCGCCATGGTGGCGATGGACCAGCGCGAGAGCCTCAGGCAGATGTTCGCGGCGGCGACGGGCGAGCGGGTGGGCGATGAGACGCTGACCGGGTTCAAGCTGGCGGTGGCGCGCGAGGTCGGCCCGTACGCCTCGGGCTTCCTGATCGACCAGGACTACGGATTCGGCCGGGTGGCCGCCGAGGGCCTGGTGCCGGGCGGCCTCATCGTCGCCGTGGACCTCCTCCGGCAGGACCCTGACGGTCCCGTCGAGGACACCTCCATCGACGAGCGGGTCGACCTGGCCGCCGCCCGCCGCGCCGGTGCCGTGGCCGCCAAGCTGCTGCTGATCTGGCGCGACGACGAGCACCGCGCGCAGCGCCTGGAGAGCGCCGCCGAGTTCGTACGGCGCTGCGCCGACGCGGGGCTGCTCTCCGTGCTCGAAGGCGTCGCAAGGCCTCCGGCCGGGGCGGCGGGACCCTTCGACGGGCCTGCCGCGATCCGCGAGGCCGCCAGCGAGCTGGCCGGGCTGCGGCCCGGCCTCTACAAGGCGCAGGTGCCGCTCGGAGGGGCCGCGCCCGAGGAGCGGCTTGTGGAGGAGTGCGCGCGGCTCGACGAGGTGATCCCGGTGCCGTGGGTGGTGCTCTCCCAGGGCGTGGAGCGGGACGACTTCCCCGCCGCCGTGCGCGCCGCCTGCCGTGCGGGCGCTTCCGGGATGCTGGCCGGGCGGGCCATCTGGAGTGACGTGGTCGGCTCCGGCGATGTGGCCGCCGAGCTGCGTACCCGTTCCGTGCCGCGGCTCCGGCACCTGGCCGAGCTCGTCGACGCCCACGCCCGCCCGTGGAACGCGCCGCACGCCACGGCCACCTGACACGGGTCACGCTGTCAAAGGGTCTGCCTGCCGTCGGACGAGTGGCTATGAAGGCTGAACGTCCCCCCGTCCTGCCGGACAGGGGGACGATCGAGCGCCGCGCCTCACATCAGGCGCTGGCCACCCGATTCGCCGTCGGTCAGAACCAGGCTCCTTGCGGCGGTGATGGGTTCTGCGGCTTGCGGATCACGGTGTCCGCGTGCGCAGAAGTGATGCCCAGCGCCAGCACGGCGACCAGGCCGGCGGCCAGAGCGGCGGCACGGCTGGTCCAGGTACGGGTCTTCATACGGCTCTCCCGGTTGGTCCATGATCACGACAGTGCTGTCCACCAGCATCAGTGCTCCATCCCCGCCCGTCCACCCCAGAATGGCCGAGTGGCCACAAGCGGACAGGACCTCGCACCATGCGGCGCCGAGCGTGGACCTTGCCCGCCTCAGCGCGCCTTCGCGCTCGCACCAGCGGGTACGGGTGTGTCTGGGGCGGACGTCGCTCTGGGGTGGTGCCTTCGGGCGACTGCCGCGGCGCCGGTGCCGCCGGCGACGAACAGCACGGCCAGCGCGAGCCAGCCCACGGTTTCGTGTTCGATGGCGGTGGCGGTGACGAGCACGGGTGAGACCATGGCGGCGATCGCGTAGCCGGTCTGGCTGAGGCCCTGGTAGGCACCGGCGTTGCGCTGGTCGGCCAGTTCGAAGGCCATGCCCCAGCCACCCGCCTCGCCCAGGATCTCACCGAAGGCGTGGGCGAGCCCCGCCAGGAGAAGCAGGACACAGGCGATGATCACGTTTCCGTAGCCCGCCAGCGCGTACAGCCCGCATGCGAGCGCAAGCAGCCACGACGCGCGCCGGACGGCGATCCCGGCGCGACGCACGTCGTGGACGCCACGCGAGACACGCACCTGGAGTACGGCCACGACCACGGTGTTGAGGACGAGCAGCACGGACACGATGGCGGTGGGGGCGCCGATAGAGGCGACCCAGAGAGGGACGCCGACGGTCAGCAGGCCGAACTGCACGGCCACGACGGCGTTGCACGCCACGCTCGCCAGATACGTGCGGTCCTTGAGCGGTGACGGTCCCCCCGCAGGGGTGCCGGCCGCCTGACCTTCCTCCGAGGCGACCATCCGGGCCGGAAGCTCCGGCACCCGGGAGCCGAGCCGTGCCAGCGGCACCGCGGCCGCCAGTAGGAGGACTCCGGAGGCGGTCATCGCGGCCTGGTACGCCACGGCGGTGCCCGTCAGGAGCGCCGCGGCGGCGGCCAGGGTGCCCAGGCCGATGAAGACGTTCGTGACCACGCGCATCCGCGCCCGGACCACCACCCGTTCCGGGCCGGTGTACCACCGTGCCAGCATCGCCTGCTTCGACGTGCCGCTCGCCGAGCGCATCACCGCGGCCAGGCAGGCGACCAGGGTGAACACGACAGCGTTCGACGCGAGCGTGTAGGCGAGCATCGCCAGGCCGTTGAGGGCCGTCGCCAGTGTCTGGACGCGATGCGCGCCGACCCGGTCGGCGATCCACCCCGACGCGTACGAGGCCAGCACACCGGCGCCGCCCGCGATGCCCAGCCCCAGGCCCACCTTGGTCGCACCGAGTCCGATGACAAGCGTGAAGTACAGCGTGCTGACGGTGTAGAAGACGCCGCTGGACAGCGCGAACGCCATCGTGCTGAGAGTCAGCGAGCGGCCGACACGGTCCTCGGGGAAGAAGGTTCGGATCACGCCCCGTTTCTCTCGCACCTGGGGCATGCACACCAATGATGTAGCGTATGGCTACATGGTCGCCGGCCGGAGCGGTGGGGTCATCGCGTATGAACTCGCGGGGATGGACGTCGCCGACGTGCGCTTCGCCGCCTCACCGATCAACGAGCTGACCCTGTCACTGCGCACGTTCCGTGACCCGGGGCGCTATCCCGTGCACCTGCCCTGGCTGCGGCGCACGGAGCACGTTCGATCCAGGCTCGACCTGCCCCTGCTGCACGCCCTGACGAACGACGCGCTGTGGTCGCCCGACTATCTGACACCCCGGCCGCACGCTCCCCTCACCCGCATCGACGACGAACTCGCCGCCGTCGCGCGCGTGCCCCTGGAACGCATGCTCGACGACCTGCGCGCCCTGCATCCCGGGCGGCTGCCCGCACCGTTGCGGGGCGACCCGGCAGACGTTCGCGCGCGCATCACGGAGGCGCTGCGGACGTACTGGCGCACCTGCTTCGCGCCGTGGTGGCCGCGGATGCGGACGGTCCTGCAGGCCGACATCATCTACCGCGGACAGGTCATCTCCGCGCACGGTCTGGCGGCGATGTTCGCCGACCTCAATGAGCGGGTCCACCTGAACGAGGGCGTCGTACGCGTTCGCCTGGTCAGCAACACCGGCTACCGCCGCTCCACCGGCGGAGAAGGGCTCACCCTGGTGCCGACGCTCTTCAGCAGGGGCGTGACCGCCCCGATCTCACCGGAAGAGCCACCTCTGATCATGTACGGCTCGCGCGGCACCGGAACGCTCTGGCAGGCGGAGTCCCGCCGTTCCCCCGCGGCGCTCACCGAAGTGCTCGGCGCGACACGCGCGGGCCTGCTCACGGCGCTGGAGACGCCGGCGTCGTCCACAGAGCTCGCCGGCCGCCTCGGCGTCACCGCCTCGGCCGTCAACCAGCACCTGCGAGCTCTTCGCGACGTCGGCCTGCTCACCGGCGCGCGCCACGGCCGCTCGGTCCTGTATCTGCGTTCGGAGCTCGGCGACGCCCTCATCACGGGCGGGACCGCGGAGGACTCCGAAGACACGCGGTGACAAGCCGCCGCACCGAAGGCTCTTGTCCGCGGCCGTCGTAGCGCGTGCTCCGCCGCGTTCCCCTCGATCCGGCCCGCCGCATGGTTGATGCGAAGCCGTGGCACTGAAGAACCGCTGACCGGTCGACTGTCGCCGCGACGCCCGGTGCCGGCCGCGAACGCCGCCGGCTGTGTGCCCCAACCGCAGTGGTCCCGCTGGGTCAAGCCGCCGCCGGCCCGAACAGGCGGTCCAGGTGGTAGTCGATGATCTTGGTGACGTCCTCATGGCTGCGCTGCCGGCTGAGGACACTGGAGGTCAGGCCGTTGGCGAGAGCCAGAAGGCCTGCGACTTCGGTACGCGGGTCACGATCGGGAGCGATGTCCCCGGCCTGCTGCGCGGCGGTCAACCGTACGGTGAGGAAGTTTTCCAGTGCGTTGGGCAGGGTGAGCCCGACCGCGGCGAGCGCCGGGTCGGTGAGGGCGGCGGTGTAGTAGGCGGTCCAGGCCAGCGAGTCCAGGCGGCTCTGCTCGTCGAAGGGCACGATCACGCCGAGGACGGCGGCGAAAACGCCTCGCGGTGTCAGCTCGCCCGCCGCAGCGGCGGCCCGCTGCTTGACCCGGCGGTCCATGCGGGCACCCAGCTCCGTGAGGCCGGACTCGAGCAGGGCCTGCTTGTTCGTGAAGTAGTACTGGACGACGCGCAGCGAGACCCCCGCCTCGGCGGCGATCTCACGCATCGACACTGCCTGCAGGCCACGGGTGCTGGCGATGCGCAGCAGCGCCTCGGTCAACTGGCGCCGCCGCTCATCATGATCCACCTGTCGAGGCATGCCCGTTTCCTACCTGTTGTTCGTGCTGTGCTTCGGCGTTGCGGTCCCGCCTGGCCGGGGGAAGGTGAGGATCCGCTCGGCGACCAGGTCCGGAGCTTCGACGGGCAGCGAGTGCCCGGTGCCGGGCACGATCTCCACGCGCCAGGACGGCGTGATGTCGGCCAGCCGCGCGGCCACCGCCTGCGCGTCGTGCAGCGTGCTGCGGGCGCCCAGCAGCACCTGTACGGGCACGGGCACCTCGCGTATCTGCTCGTCGGTGTAGACGGGCGGGACGAGCACGTGCCGGCGGAAAGACCATCCAGCCCGCATCAGCTCCACCAGCCCATCCTCGCGCAGCACCCCGTTGCCCACCACACCGGCCATGCGGTGTCGCAACGTACGAGGAAGCATGGAGGCGATGGCGCCCAGGGCGGCCCACCGGACGAACCGCCCGGTTATCGGCGCGAATCCGGCCGGGTCCACCAGCGTCAGCGCCGCGACCCGGCCGCCCCCCGCCGAGTTGCTGTTCCACCGCGGTCCATACCGCGGTCCAGCCGCCGGCAGAGAAGCTCACCACGTGTGCGCGCTCGGCTCCGACCGCGGCCAGGACGTCGGTGAGCCAGCCGCCGACCTCGGCATCGGTCGCGAGCGTCCGCCTCTGAACCGAGCGGCCGGGCTCGCCGAGCGGGTCAAGGGCAAGGACCGGACGCATGCGCGCCAGCGGCTCGATGTAGTGGTACCAGCTCAGCGCGTTCCCGCCGGCACCGGCCACGAGGACCACGGGATCCCCCTCGGCGGGCCCGGCCCGGTGGATCCGCACACTGCCGGCGCGGGTCTCCACATCGATGGCGTCCACCGGCACCGGCCACAGCTCGCCGAGCACTCGGTCGTAGACGGCGTAGTACTTGTCGCGGGCAGAGTCGCTGGTGAAGGCCCTGTTCTCGTATAGCTACGACGAGGGGACAAGTAGCTCAGTGTGATTTCAGGGCCTCTGCTTGGGTACGGGGCTCGGGGACCACTCCGTTGTTCATGGCGGCGAAGTCGGCGTGCGCGGCCTCGACGGCTTCGGGATAGGCCTCGCGCTTGGCGTGTTCGGCCAGCGCCCGGTAGATGCTGGCGACGGAGGGGTTGTCTCCCTTGCGCTTGCCGGTGGGGATGAACAGGTCGGGCTGGATCTGCTCGACGGACTCGCCGCCCGCCCGGCGCCGGAGCACGGTGTGCAGCATGTCGTCGGTGATCACCGGGGGCCGACCGCCGTGCTTGCCCTTGCGGGCCGCGGTGTCCAGGCCCTCCAACGTGGACTCGCGGATGTTCTCTCGCTCGGTCTCCGCCATCGCCGCGAAGAACGCGAACAGCAGCTTGCCCGGGCCAGTGGGGTCGTAGATGCCGGGCAGGGGCCCGGCGAGCATCTCCAGGACCAGGCCGTGGGCGGTGAGGTGGTCGGCGAGCGCGGTGAGTTCGGCGGCGTCGCGGCCGAGGCGCTTCATCTCGTGAACGGTGAAGATGACCCGGCAGTGCGGGGCGTGCGCCTTGACCTCCCGCGCGGTTCGCAGCGCCTCCTCGAACCGGGGCCGGACCCGCACCCGGGTGCTGATCTTCTCGCTGAAGATCTTGTCCCTCGGGATGCCGTGCTTGCTGAGCGCGTCGAGTTGGGAGTCGAGTTCCTGCCCGAGCGTCGAGCATCGCGCGTAGCCGATGCGGATGTCCGCACTCGGCAGGTCCGGGTCGATCGGCGCCGGTGGCGGGGTGCCGGGCCGCCACGGCCGGCCCGGCCCACGGTCGGCCGGGGTCGGCACCCGCAGCGACTTCTTCAGCCGGGGCACCTTCGTGAAGCGGCGGGTGTGGTAGGCGGAGGCGACCGCGCCGCCGCGCGAGCGGCACGGGGAACCGGGCTGGGCGTCGCACTTCGGACAGGCGTGCTGTTCGACGTCGTCGGCGTCCGACCGGTCGGTTGGGGAAGGGCGCTGAGGGTCCGTCATAAACCCGGATTTTCGCACAATGCAAGTCTCAGAAGGGGGCCCGTCCTGCTTTTGAGTGAGAACGGATTCTGCGAACGAATCCGGGATCGGCGGGGGTCCGGCGGCCCGTGATTGATCTTGCTCGCGCAAAGGACCGTTTATGAGAGAACGCAGGATGCGGGCCGGACCAGACGCGAGGCGAGCAGCCGGTCGCGCAGGGTGGTGGTGACGGTGCCGACATCACCGAGTTGCCACAGCCAGGACGGCGGGATGGTGCGTACCGCGCAGGCTGCGATCACGGCGTGGCACTCGGCGCCTTCGGAGTGGCCTTGCAGTCCGTTGCCGACGACCCACGTCAAGCCGGAGGTTCTCGGCCATGCGGCCGCCGGGGCCGCTCCTTGCCATCCGCCCCGCACCGCCATAGCATTATGACCGTAAGCCAAACGATCGTAATTCAATTACTCAGGAGTCCGTCATGGCGACACAACGGCCGGTAGCACTCGTGACGGGGGCGTCATCGGGGATCGGCAACACAACCGCTCGCGCCTTCGCCGCAGCCGGGTTCGAGGTGATCGGAACCGGACGGAACACCTCGGGACTCACCCCGCCCGCCGGTGTGACCTTCCTCGACCTCGACGTGACCAGTGACGAATCCGTCACCGCCGCCGTCCAGGAAGTGATCGAACGGTTCGGACGGATCGACGTCCTCGTCAACAACGCCGGTCTGGGCTCGGCCGGCGCCGCCGAGGAGAACTCCGTCGCCCAGGCCCAGAGCCTCTTCAACCTCAACTTCTTCGGTCTCGTCCGCATGACGAAGGCTGTCCTGCCGCACATGCGCGCCCAGGGCCGTGGACGCATCGTCAACCTCTCGTCCGTCCTCGGCGTCATCCCGCAGCCCTACATGGCCCTCTACGTCGCCGCGAAGCACGCCATCGAGGGCTACTCCGAGTCTCTGGACCACGAAGTCCGCGAGCACGGCGTCCGCGTCCTGCTCGTCGAGCCGGGCTACACCCGGACCGCCTTCGATGCCAATGCCGCGCAGCCCGACACCCCGCTGCCGCTATATGCGGAGCGGCGGCGTGTCTTCGACGAAGTGGTCGCTGAGGCGATGAAGGCCGGCGACGACCCCGCCGTCGTCGCCAAGGAGATCGTCACGGCGGCCACCGCCCCGAAGCCGAAGCTGCGCTACACCGCCGGACCTCTCGCCTCACGCATCACCACCGCGCGACGCCTCGTCCCCGCCGGGATCTTCGACAAGCAGATCCGCAGATTCAACCGGATGCCCGGCTGACGTCGCACCCGGCTCATCGACCTGCACTGCGCGCGAGAGGCGCGCGCCCCTCCGACCTGAATAGGAGCATCACCATGGGAATCAGTACGGAAGCACAGCAGTTCGCGCAGTTCCTCGAAAGCGTGCGCGCGAAGGCGTCGACACCGGGCCTCGATCTGGCCGTCGTCCGCGACATCGTCGACACACACGCTTCGGCATCGACCGAGCCGGAAGGCGTCACCTACGCCGACGTGGACGCCGACGGCGTCCCCGCCCTGTGGGCCATCCCCGAGGGCGCCGACCCCGACAGGGCGCTGCTCCACCTCCATTTCGGCGGATCGGTCGCCGCCTCGATCTCATCGGACCGCAAAGCCGCTGGCCACATCGCCAAGGCGGCCGGAGTCCGCTCACTCGTGGTGGGCTTCCGCCTGGCGCCCGAGCACCCCCACCCGGCGCAGATCGACGACGTCGAGACCGCCTACCGCTGGCTGCTCGCGCAGGGCTACGAGCCGCGGAACATCGGCAGCACCGGCCACTCCATCGGAGGCACCCTGGCGGTCATGCTGCCGCTGCGCCTGCTCGCCAAGGGCGAGGCGACCCCCGGGGCGATCGTCAGCATCTCGCCGTGGACCGACCTCACCATCAGCAACCCGAAGGTCGACGAGAACGAGGAACACGACAAGATGCTCAGCCGGGGCATCCTCGAGCAGTTCCGGGCAGCCTGGCTGCAGGACCCCGCCGTGGACTTCACCGACCCCGACACCAGCATCGTGAACGCCGACCTGACCGGCCTGCCGCCCACGGCCCTCCACTACGGCGAGTACGAGGCGCTTGCCGGCGAGGGCGCCGACTTCGGCCGCCGACTCGCCGACTTCAAGATCCTCTCCGAGGTCCGCCCGCTGCCCGAGGGCCAGCACTCGTTCATCCTGGGCGCGGGGCGCGTGCCCGAGGTGGACCGGGCGATCGGGCAGATGGGTCAGTGGCTTCGCCGGCACCTCGGCAGCTGACGTGGAAGCTGCCCGGACATGCGCATCGTCCGCCGAGTAGGCAACCGAGAAGATCACGCGAAGGGATGGCTGACATGAAGGCATTCGTCGTCGAGAAGTACGGCAGGGACGGCCTGCGCGCCACAGACGTTCGCGAGCCGACCGTCGGGGACGGCGACGTCCTGGTCCGGGTGAGCGCCGCCAGCATCAACCCGCTGGACAAGATGGTCCGCAACGGGGAGTTCAAACGACTCCTGAAGTACAGGCTTCCGTTCGTGCTCGGCCACGACGTCGCCGGCATCGTGACGCAGGTCGGGTCGGCCGTGCGCGACTTGACAGTCGGCGACGAGGTCTACGCACGTCCCCGCGACCTGCGGATCGGAGGCTTCGCCGAGTTCATCGCGATCGACCAGGACGACGTCGCACCCAAGCCGCAGTCCCTCACCCCCCGCGAGGCGGCCGCGGTGCCCCTGGTGGCCCTGGCCGCCTGGCAGATCCTCGTCGACCGCGCCCACGTGATGCCGGGTCAGAAGGTGCTCATCCACGCCGGTGCCGGTGGCCTCGGATCGACGGCCATCCAGCTCGCCAAGCACCTCGGCGCCACGGTGGCGACGACCACGAACACCCGCACCGAGAAGTTGGTCAGGAGCCTCGGCGCCGACATCGTCGTCGACTACACCAAAGAGGACTTCTCCAAGGTGCTGTCCGGCTACGACCTGGTGCTGGACTCCCTGGGCGGGGCGAACCTCGAGAAGTCGCTGACCGTGCTGAAGCCGGGCGGCCTGGCCATCGGCGTCGCCGGCCCGCCGGACGCCGGTTTCGCCAGGCAACTCGACGCCCCCTCGTTCATGGGCATGGCCATGAACGCGCTCAGCCGCAAGGTGCGCAAGCAGGCCAAGGCCCTGGGCGTGCGCTATGAGTTCTTCTTCATGCAGGCCAGCGGCGCCCAGCTCCGCGAACTCGGTGCCCTGTACGACAGCGGGCGGCTCCGCCCGGTCATCGACCGCACTTTCCCTTTCGACCAGACCCTCGAGGCGATGGCGTACGTCGAGCAGGGGCGTACCACGGCCGGAAAGGTCGTGATCTCGATGGCGCCCGGCAGCGACTGAATCGGGCTGGCCGCAGAGAAGGCGTGGCGGTGCTCCAGATGCCGCTCGCCTCCCATTGGAGTTCGTTTGTAATCCAATATGATGGCGAAGCCGGCGGAGGGCAGGTGACTCTTCCGGCGTACAAAGGAGCGAGCGCGTGGTGCGTTACGGGAAAGAGCACAAGCAGGCGACCCGGCAGCGGATCATCGAGACCGCCGGCCGCCGGTTCAAGAAGGACGGTATCGACGGCTCGGGCATCTCGACGCTGATGGCGGACGCCGGACTGACCAACGGCGCCTTCTACGGCCATTTCGAAACCAAGGACGACCTCGTGGCCGCCGCGGTCGCGGACCAGTTGCGCGCGCAGTACGCGAACGTCATCGAGCAGGCGGCCCCCGGCATCGCCGGAGTCGAGCAGATCGTACGGTGGTATCTGTCGCCCCAGCACCGCGACAGTCCCGACGACGGCTGCCCCTCCGCCGCACTCCTCGACGAGATCGGGCGCTGCGCGGACGAGACCAAGCAGGCGTACACCGACGGCGTGCTCGCCGTCATCGACGGTGTCGCCGCTCGCCTGTCGCCTGCCGATCCGCGCTCGGTGCGCACGAAGACCCTCAGCGTCTACGCCATGATGGTCGGGACGCTGCAGCTCTCCCGCGCCCTGGCCGACCGGCGACTCTCCGACGAGCTCCTCGAAGAGGGCATCCGCAACGCCCTCACTCTGCTCAGCGCACAACCACCGGGCAGCGGCTGAAGGTGCTGTTCGACGGGGACGAGGTGCCCTCCTACCACTGCCCGGTGCTCTCCCGGGAAGGCGCCGTCTGCCGAGCATCCGCCCGCTGGCCGGGGATGACCGCGGCCGGGTGGAGGTCGAGCCGGTTGCTCATGTCCAGCTCGAACCGGCCGTAGGGGTTCACGTGCGTCCAGAACAGCGGTGACAAGGCCCGCCGGTCCGCGTCGGTGAGCATGCCGGCCCACTTCGGATCAGCGAGGACCTGCTGCATCAGCAGCGTGTTGACGTGCACGAGGGCGGACTGGAGCAGGTGCAGGGCGAGCATGGACACCTCCTGGGACTCCTTGTCCGCCCCGGCCAGGTCACCGTCCTTGCCATAGAAGAGGTCCTTGTTCGCGCTGTTCCAGTTCTCCACCACCTGCAAGCCCTCGTGGATCTCCTGGCGCAGCTCGGCGTCGGCGAGGTAATCGCAGACGAACGCCGTACGCACTGCCCGCCCGAGTTCCTCGATCGCCTGGTAGGTGGGGTGCTTGAGGCCGCCGCGGGTGAAGCGGCGCAGGACCTGCTCGGCCTCGGCGGTGCCCAGGCGGAGCGCGGTTGTGTACTTCACGATCTGGTCGTACTGCTGGCGGATCAGGCCCCAGTTGATCGTCTTGGTGGACAGCACCGGCGCGAGGTTCGGCCAGTTGTCGTCCTCCCCGGCGGCCGGACGGTACAGCTTCGCGGAGCCGATGTTCTTCAGCCGCGGCATCAGCTTGAAGTCGAGCATGTGGGCGAAGGCGAAGCCGACGATGGACGCGCCGTGGGTGTCGGTGTACTGCCGGTCCACCTCCATGTCGGTGCAGTGCCGCAGCACACCCTCGATCATCGAGGCGACCTCGGAGGCCGAACAGGACTTGAGTTGGGAGTAGATGCACACCGACTTCCGCTCCACATGCCAGTAGATCATCACGCCGGGGCCGCGGTAGCGCTGGTGCCACTCGGTCATCAGGTTCGAGGACCAGGCCCCGAACTTGCGGCTGTCGGAGGCGCAAGCGGTGCCGGTGCCCCACCACATCTCGTCGCGGGCGGCGAAGGTGGCGTTCACCAGCTTGCGCAAGGCGGCGCGCATGTTGGCCCGATTGACGAACAGGTGCCGCACCCGGCGCAGCGTCGCCTCGGACTCGCCGTGCTTGCCGGTGACCGCGACCCGCTTGATGCCCATGTTGGTGCCCAGACCGAACAGCACCAGCAGCAGCCGGCGCCGCAGTACGTCCCTGGACAGGTTCTCTCTGGTGGCGACCGAGGTGAACTCGGCGATGAAGCCGGTGTCGAACTCGGCGTACTTCAAAATGTCCAGCAGGTCGATGGTGCCCCAGCGCCGCTCGATCTCCGCCTTGATGGCCACCAGGGACTCCGGCTCCTCCTGCCTGCCGCGCGGGGACACCCGGATCCACGGCTCGCCGTGCTTCCTGACGATCGCGACCCCGCCCGTGGTGCCCTCGCCGAGAGCGCGGTCGAAGCGGTCGAGTGACGTGCGGAGCTTGACCTTCAGGGCGGTGATGAACTCGCCGGCGTCCTGTGGCTGGCCCAGGGCCGCATAGTGGACGTCCCGGTTGTCCTCGAAGTCGGCGGGCAGGTCGTCCTCCGGGTTGCGCCACCGGTTCGCGCCCACCACCCAGATCTCCCGCCGGCGCAGCGCGTCCCGCAAGCTGACCAGCACGCACAGCTCGTACGGGATGCGCTCGACCCGGCCCTTGTCGTCGACCACCGCCGCCCGCCACTGCTCCGGAACCACCCCGTCCAGAGGCACGCTCTCGGCCGGGTCGAAGAACGCGCCCTCCTTCAACGGCTGTTCCAGGTACCGCTTGAGCAGGTCGATCGCGTCCATCACTGGCCGGTAGGCGGTGTTGTTGCACTTCAGCTCCAACGCCCGCAGCAGCGGCGACAGCATCCGCCGCCAGTGCGCCGAGTACGACGACCGCAGCACGGTGCGGACCCGGGCCTTGTAGCGGGCCTCGTTCGCCGCGGCCTCCGCGGCCAGGGCCTTGAGCGTCTTCTCCCCGCCGACCACGGGGAAGATCACCCGCCGCACCGTGCCGGACGGCTCCGACAGGGCCGCCTCCGCGACCCGCAGCAGCATCGCCTCCTTGCCCCGTACCTTCTTCAGCTCCGCCCCCAGCTCCTTTTCGACCTTCCGCTCCGCCCGCGTGTTGATCTTCAGTACGAGCTGGATGAACAGGTCCACCAGCGAGTCGGTGATCTCCGTCTGCCGCACGTGGCACAGCGTGGCCAGCAGTGTCAGGCGCCGCACCCGCTCCAGCTTGTTCACCTCTGCCAGGAGGCTCTCCAGGCCCGGGGCGCCGGGGTCGGTCTTCAGCTCGGTGAAGTGCGACCGCCCGCCCCCGGCCGCCGCGCCGTCGCGGTCGGCACTCTGCTCGGTTCCGTCGCCCGCGATCAGGTCCTCCAGCCGCGAGCGGGTCGTATGGCCGAGTCGGTCCAGCGTGCTGCGGCAGAACCGCTTCTCGAAGTCCTTGACCGCCTTGCCGACCAGCCACCGCACCTGCCCGGGCGCCGGTGGCTCGACGTGGTCGTTGCGGCACCGGGCCACCACCGCAGCCGCCAGCCGATCCCGCGACAGCTCCACCGGACACAGCTCGGTCGCCAGCCACGCGGCCAGCCGGTCCTGATCCTCCTCGGTGTTCGCCCGGAACCCGTACGCCGCCCGGATCTCGCCCCGATGCCGCTGGATCGCCTTGCTCTGCCAGTCGTACTCCGCCCACGCCCCGGCCGGGACCTTCACCTGCTGGGCCACGTACTCCACCCCGACGGACGGCACCTCCCTGGCCGACTCCGGGAAGCGGGCCTCCACCTCGAAAAACTTCAGCAACAGTGCGAACCCGAGCCGGGTCGCCCCGGACTTGTTCCGCACCCGCTTCATGTCGTCTTCCAACAGCGTCCAGACCTCGATCAGGTCCTCCGGCTCCCAGTCCTGCCGCACCCCGTCCCCCCTCTATCCCGACCGAGATCACTCGTTCAGCTCAACGAGGCGGCGAGGCCGCGACCGCCGGCCCGCGCGAGGTCGCCGGTTTCCGGCCCGCCGCGTAGGCGGGGGTCCTTGCCGGTTCGATCAACTCGGCTTTCAATTGAGGCCTCATACGGGTGATCCCCTGGAGGGGCCGATGCGTGGCTTTCGGGCGTCCGCTGTCGTTCTGATGATCGTTCTCACGACGTTCGCGGCCGCGAATCCCCCGGCCACGTCCGTCGCCGCACCCTCCGACCCGGAGCATCCGGAGCCGGCCTCGCTGGTCACCCTCTCCGTGCCGGACCGGACGGCGATGGAGCGGCTGGCGGCCTCGGGCGCCGACCTCACCGAGCGGATGCGGCCGCAGCCGGACGGCAGCGTCCAGGTGGACGCGGTGGTCACGCCCAGCCAGCTCGCGGCCTACCAGGCGCTCGGCGCGAGCCTGGCCCCGGAGACGCCGCCGCCCCCGGCCACGGCGAAGTCCACCGCCGCGAAGGACCAGCTGGTCGTCGAGCGGGCGGTCTGGTTCAAGTCACGCGAGGGGTACTTCCTGTCCGTCGAGGCGTCCAGCAGCGCCGGCCAGGCCGCCGCGCTCAGCGTGACGTGGACGGGACAGGGCGGCTCGACCGGCCGGGCGCCGATGACGCCGTACGTGGACGCGGGCGCGTACCTGGGCCACCAGTTCAGCACCCCGGTGCCGGCCACGAGCCGGCCGCAGTGGGTCACCGTCACCTCGGCGGCCGGCGGCACGGCCCAGGCGAGGGTCAGAGCGTGGCCCGACGGCGAGCGCCCGGACCGGGCCGGCCCCGGCTACCAGAAGGACTTCGTCACCCAGTACATGCCGCCCGCGCAGCTCAACGAGCGGATCAGGGCGCTGCACCGGCGCTTCCCCAAGCTCACGGAGCTGATCACGCTGCCGTACCCGACCAACGGTTACCGGCGGCACGCCCAGGCCCTGATCGGCACGCCGCCCGCCGCGGCCGTCGTCGTCACCTCCGACGCCTACGGCTCCGAAGGCGGCAACGACCTGGCCGTCGAGCTGGCCGACCCGGGCGCGCCCGGCAGGCCGCTGCAGGTCACCGTGAACGGCAAGCTCATCACCGTCAGCCTGGCCACCGACGGCTCGGGCGCGCCCGCCAGCACCGCCGCCCAGGTGGCCGCCGCGATCAACGCCACCACGCTCAACGCCGCCACAGGCACCGCCGCCACGCTCAACGCCGCCCCGGGCACCGCCGCCGCGGGCATCGGCGTCAAGGCCACCACCTACCGCGCCGACCCGGGTGCCGGCGTCATGGCGCCCGCGCCGCTCACCCAGCTCAGCGACTTCCTCCACGCGCCGGCCGACGTCTCCAGGGCGCCCGCGCGGGTGCTGGCCCTGCGCATCGGCGCGCACCGCGACGGCACGCGTACCGGCGTGCTCGCCTACGCCCAGGAGCACGCCCGCGAGTGGGTGGCTCCCCTGGTCGTCGTCGAGGCGGCCGAGCGGCTGCTGCGCAACCAGGCCCACGACAAGGCCACCCGCAGACTGCTGGAGCGCACCGACCTCTTCGTCGTGCCGACCGTCAACCCGGACGGCGCGAACTACAGCTTCTACGACTTCAACGCCCAGCGGAAGAACATGACGAACCACTGCCCGCCGCAGCAGTCCGACCCGGCGCAGCGCAACACCTGGGGCGTGGACGTCAACCGCAACTACGCGACCGGCTCGCTGTCCGACGGCTACTTCGGCGCCTCGGCCAACTGCCAGAGCGGCACGTACGCGGGACCGGCCGAGCACTCCGAGCCCGAGAGCCGCAACGTCATGTGGCTGGCGCAGACGTACCGCAACATCAGGTTCGCCATGAACGTGCACAGCTACGGCGGCTACTTCATGTGGCCGCCCGGCGCGTACAAGCTTGACGGCCGCGTCACCCTGCCCAGGCCCACGGCCCAGCAGGAGGCGTACTTCCTGCGCTCGGCCCGCACGATCGAGGAGGCCATCGCCGCCGAGCGCGGCACCGTCACCTGGCCGCAGCAGACGGGGCCGGTCACGGACGTGCTCTACTCCGCCGCCGGCAACTCCGCCGACGAGCTCTGGTACGAGCACGGCGTCTACGGCTGGGACTTCGAGGTGGGCGCCGACCTGTGGAACCCCGCGACGCGGGCGTGGGAGGGCGTGGGCTTCCAGCCGCCGTTCGCGGAGGGGCACGCCGAGGCCATGGAGTTCGCGTCGGGGCTGATCTCGCTGGTCGGGGTCGCCGCCGACTACCGGGAACCCTGATCCGCCCTGTCTGGAGGACCTGCGGAGGGCGTTGTTCTCTGAACCAGGGCCGCATGAGTCGCTCAGCGGCACATCGCGTCAATCAGAGGGTCATCGAGTCGTGCTTTCTGCTCGATCTGTCGTGTCGCCGGATCGGGTGTCAGAGCCGGCCTGTGCTCTCACTGATCGGGGAAGCCAGCGAGAGGCGAGGATGCCGAGTGCCATGTGCAAGACGCCGGCCACGGCGGCAACCAGGTGCAGGCCGGTGGTGAAGGCCGTCTTCGCCTCCATGACCACCCCAGGCGCGAGATTGGGAAGCTGGAGGGTTTCGTCCAGGGTGGGCGCCAGGTCCGGCCCCTGGAGCCGGAAGATCAGGGCAGCGAGCGAGCCGAGGAGCGCGATGCCGAGGGCGTTGCCGATCTCGTTGCTGGTCTCCGCGATCGCGCCCGCTGAGCCGGCTCGTTCCGCAGGGACGGCACCGACGGCGGTGTCGGCGACGACGCTGAAACAGATGCCGTAGCCAACGCCCGCGATGACCGTGGAAGCCACGTACCAGCCGATCCCGCCCGTGATCGCCGTGGGGAGGAGGAACAGCAGACCCGCCGCGATGGAGAAGTGGCAGACGATGAGGGCGCTTCGCTTTCCGATGCGATCGACCACGGAGGGCGTGACGACGCAGGTGACGGTGAGAACCACAGCGCCGGGAAGCGCGAGGAGAGCCGCGCTCAGGACAGGCAGGTCAAGGACGGATTGGAGGAAGACGCCTGCCAGGTACGCGGCCGCCGACCACGCCGCCAACGGCAGCAGACCGGTGATGATCGCCACCGTGAAGACACGGTCGCGGAAGAGCGAGAACTCGATCAGCGGCTGCTGAAGGCTCCGCTGCCTGCGGGCGAACCAGGCCAGCAGCCCCAGCCCAGTGATCCCCACGAGAACCGGGACGGCCGACAGACCTTCGGCGGCGGCGTGCTTGAGGCCGTAGATCGTGAGCAGGAGTCCGGCCGCGGAGGTCACGACACTGAGCGCGTCAACGTGGCCTGGGCGAGTTGCACGGACCTCACGGAGCAGGATCGGCGCGAAGAGCAGAAACAGGGCGACGACCGGAATATTGATCAAGAAGATCGAGCCCCACCAGAACCGTTCCAACAAGATGCCGCCGGCAACCGGGCCGACAGCGAATCCGGCCGCGAATGCCGCGGCGAAGACGCCGATGGCTTGCGCCCGTCGCCGCGGGTCTGCGAACAGCTCGCTCAACACGGCCAGGGCCGATGGCAGGAGAGTCGCACCCGCCACTCCCATCAGCGCACGGGCGACGATCAGAAGCTCGGGACTCGGCGCGAACGCCGCTCCCGCGGAGCCGATGCCGAAGGCCGTCGCGCCGATCATGAGCAGCCTCAGCCTGCCGTACCGGTCGCCGATGTTGCCGAACGCGATCAGCAGGGAGCCGACGGCGAAGCCGTAGATGTCCAGCATCCACAAGGCCTGGTCGGCGGTTGGCGTGAGGGCCTGGCTGATCCGGGGCATCGCCAGGAACAGGATCGACCCGTCCATGGAGACCAGCAGTACGGGCCCGAGAACCACCAGAAGGCCGAGCCAGGCCCGCAGAGGCGGTGAGTTGTACGCGTGCTGTCGAGACATGGTGCCAACAGTCCGGCAGGACGGGCTCGGCAACCATCCCCCTGGTGTGGGTGCACCCAACAGGTACACCCACGAGGAGCTCTGTCAGCCTACGCTCGATGCCATGGAGGGTCTTGGAGCGTTTCTGAAGAGTCGTCGTGATCGGGTCACACCGGCTGAGATCGGGCTACGCACTTTCGGCACCACTCGCCGGGTTCCCGGCCTGCGACGTGAAGAGCTCGCCCAGCTCGCGGGTGTGAGCGCCGGGTACTACACGCGTCTGGAGCAGGGGCAAGCAGAGACCGCCTCCAAGCAGGTACTCGACGCCCTCGCGCGGGTGCTGCGGCTCGACCGGATCGAGACCGTTCACCTCCACAATCTCGCTCGGCAACCCGCGAATTTCGGTCTCTCCGACCCTCCTCAAGAGGAGCCCCACCCACGAGTCCTCGCGCTCCTAAATTCTCTGGGAGACTCGGCGCCGGCGATCGTCCTCGGCCGCCGTGGCGACGTGCTCGCGTGGAATCGTACGGGTCACGCGCTCATTGCCGAGCACATCGCGTTCAACGCGCCACAGGAGCCGACGCACCGCCCATCCATTCCACGGATGTTCTTCCTCGATCCACTCACCCGCGACCTGCACCGCAATTGGGACGAGCTCGCCCGTGTTCACGTCGCCTACCTCCGGCTCACCGCGGGTCGATTCCCTACGGACGCACGCCTGGCGGAATTGATCGGAGAGCTCGCCATGCGCAGCGACGAGTTCGCGAGGATGTGGACGATCGGGGAGGTCGCCGACTGCACCGTCGGGACCATGCACCTGCAGCACCCCACCGTCGGTGCCGCGAGCGTCGCTTACCAGGTCTGGCTCCAACCCGACAGCCCCGACCACCGGCTCGAGATCTACACCCCCAACGACCCAAGCTCCGCCGACGCCCTGCGACTCCTGACACATCAAAGCCGCCGGGACACCGAGCCAGACTCCATCCGACAGCGCTGAGCCCGGTGGCTCAACCGGATCTGACCGCAGGCAACCTCCGAGCGTCACGAGCGTCCCGCCATGCTGACGGTGTCCTCGGTGGTCGAGCAGTCGTAGGCGGCCGACGGCACCTGGCGCCCTGACGCCGACGGCCCCGGGCGGAGTTTGCGGCCCTGTTCAGGATCGTGAAAGATAAGTCCCCCTCTCATGAAACGAAGGCAAGCGCAGTGGATTTCACGGTCCGATACGAGCCCTCCCAGGACGAAGTGGCCCGCGCTCTCCTGCAGGGTGTCAGGCGCCAGTACCGGATCCTCTTCCCCGCCCTGACCGGGGTCCTGGTCGTGTGCGGGCTCGCCTACCTCTGCGTGCCCACCACGCTGCACCTGACCGGCGACGGCTACACGGTGCAGACCGACCGGTCCACCGCCACGACGCAATGGGCCATGTTCAGCGGGGTCACCACCACCCCTGAGTTCTGGCTGTTCCTCGTGGACAAGCAGTTCACCGGCTTCCTCCCCCGTCGTGCCTTCACCTCCGAGCAGCAGGCGGAGCTCGACGCCTTCTTCGCCGCACGGAGCAGCGCCGCGGCCTCCTGAACTTTGGCGATGAGTTCCGGGCACTGGCCGGGTTCTTAGTCCTGACGAACCGATTCGGAAGGACGGCAACCATGACGGTGAAGACCCGCGACGAGGCGCTGATCCGCACCTTGATCGAGCGCTGGGCCGAGGCGGTGCACCGCGGCGACCTGGAGGGCGTCGCCGCCGACCACGCCGGCGACATCGTGATGTACGACGTGCCACCGCCCTGCTGCGCTGCGGCACTGAGGAGGACTTCCGCCGTGACCCAGCCAACCGGCTGCGCCTGACCCTCGGCCTGCGCAGGGAGGACGGCCGGTGGGTGGTCGCGCACGAGCACCACTCCTTCCCGTACGTGGCGGCCGGTTGAGCTTCATGCTCTCGGTACGGCGGCGCGGGCCAGGCGGCACAGGTCGGCCGGTCGCAGGGCGTCGGAGCGCTCCCACAGGCCGGGATCGACACAGTCGGCCTGCCGTACGTGCTCGACCACCTCCAGCCCGTGCTGCTTGAGCAGGGCCGACAGCTCGTCGGGGGTGAAGAAGGAGAGCCAGGGCTCGCCGCGCTCGGCCGCGGCGGGCAGGGCGAACCCGGCGTACGCGCTGCCCCGCTCGTCGCGCAGGGCGGGCGGCAGCGCGTACTCCATGACCAGCTCGCTGCCCGGGGCGAAGCGCCCGACGACCGCGAACGTGGCGGCGATCGCCTCCGGCGTGAGGTACATGGCCACGCCGAGCCAGCTCACCAGGGCACGCTTGCCGGGGTCGAACCCCGCCGCGCGCAGCCCGTCCATCAGGTCGCCGGACTCGAAGTCCACCGGTACGAAGGTCAGGCCCTCCGGCTGCCCGAGGCCGGCCGCGTCCGCCAGCTCGCGCTTCCACCGCTGCGTGGCGGGGTGATCCACCTCGAAGACCCGCAGGCCGGCCGCCTCAGAACGGTAGGCGAAGGTGTCGAGCCCGGCGCCCAGCACCACGTACTGCTCCAGGCCGTCGCGGCCCGGCTCGGCCAGGCGGCGCTCGGCGTAGTGGCTGCGGGCGGTGACCTGGGCGCGCGTGCCGGACAGCACGACGTGGTCGCCGTGCGCGCGGTGGTAGCCGAGCGGCTCCTCGGCCCGTTCGCCGAGCAGGGTCGCGGCCACGGTGTCGCGGAAGATGAAAGGCTCGTGATCGACGACGAGATGCGCCGCGCGGGCGGCGGCGGCCATGATCGCGGTCTGGCTGGGCTGCGCTTCATGCATGAGCGGGCGTTCCTTTCTGCGGGTCCAGGAACGCCGACTCTAAACGCAATATCCGGCTTTATACAGCAAGCATAGCATGAGTAAATAAATTTATGACAACAAGCCAATCAACGAGATATTTCTTTCTTTTAGTGCTTTATTTTCCGCCGGTGTTTATCGGGCGGCCTTGCGGACCAGGCGACCGCGGGCGGTGGTTGGGCAGATACTTGACGACAGTCACAGGAATGCCTACCTTCGCCCCATGGACCTGTCCTCCGACGCCTTCGCCGAGCTGGTCGCGATCGACGTGCACGCCCACGTGGAGGTCTCCAAGGACGGCCACGGCTCGCTGAGCCCGGCGCTGGCCGGCGCCTCGGAGAAGTACTTCGGCTCTCACGAGCGGCCGGGCATCGATCAGATGGCCGCCTACTACCGGGAGCGGAAGATGGCCGCGGTCGTGTTCACCGTGGACGCCGAGCACGCCACCGGCCACCCGCGCATCTCCAACGAGGAGATCGCCGAGGGCTGCGCCGCGCACGCCGACGTGCTCATCCCGTTCGCCAGCGTCGATCCGCACAAGGGCCGCGCGGGCGCCCGGGAGGCCCGCCGCCTGGTCACCGACCACGGCGTGCGCGGCTTCAAGTTCCACCCCAGCGTTCAGGGCTTCGCCCCGAACGACCCGATGGCCTACCCGCTGTACGAGACGATCGAGGAGCTCGGCGCGATCGCGCTGTTCCACACCGGCCAGACCGGCATCGGCGCGGGCGTGCCCGGCGGGGGCGGCATCCGGCTGAAGTACTCCGATCCGATGCTCGTGGACGACGTGGCCGTGGACTTCCCCCACCTGAAGATCATCCTGGCCCACCCGTCGTTCCCCTGGCAGGACGAGGCCCTGGCCGTGGCCACCCACAAGCCGTCCGTCCACATCGACCTGTCGGGCTGGTCACCGAAATACTTCCCGCCCCAGCTCGTCCGCTACGCCAACACCCTGCTCAAGGAGAAGGTGCTGTTCGGCTCCGACTACCCGATGATCACCCCCGACCGGTGGCTGGCCGACTTCGCGAAACTCGACATCAAGCCCGAGGTACGCCCCAGAATCCTCAAGGAGAACGCCGCCCGCCTGCTCGGCCTCGGCTCCGACGAAGGGAAGGACCCGGCATGACCATCACCGTGCGCGGCCTGGAGGAGATCAAGACACTCGCCGGGCAGGACCTCGGCGCCAGCTCCTGGCTGCAGATCACCCAGGAGCGGATCGACGCCTTCGCCGCCGCCACCGGCGACCACCAGTGGATCCACGTCGACCTCGAACGCGCCGCGGCCGGCCCGTTCGGCGGCACCATCGCGCACGGTTACCTGACCCTCTCGCTCGTCATCCCCCTGTACCACGAGCTGGTCGACATCCAGGGCGTGACGATGAGCATCAACTACGGCCTCAACAAGGTCCGCTTCCCCAGCCCGGTCAGGGCCGGCGGCAAGATCCGGCTGGCCGCCAAGGTGGTCTCGGTCGAGGACGTGCCCGGCAACGGCGTCCAGATGCTGTGCGACTTCACGGTCGAGATCGACGGCTCGGCCAAGCCCGCCTGCGCCGCCCAGCCCGTCTACCGGCACTACGCCTGACCTGCCTGCCTCTCAGCGAGCCCAGGCGGACGCGCCGCGGCCGGGAAGGCGTTCCCGGCCCAGGCCTCCTCGATCCCGGAGATGTCCCAGCCTCTGGCGGCGATCCACCCCAGGTGCATCTCCAGCACCTGGCCGATG
>NZ_JBFANV010000128.1:0-24891 GCF_040674955.1 Nonomuraea sp. NPDC049695
CCCTGGAAGTACTCAACGAGTCCCTCTCAACCCAAACAGCCGCATAGGCTCTACGCCCATAAGAAGGCTGTCCGGAATCACCGTGGCCCCTCAGTAGAGCTGCGCGGCGGTGAACGTGCGGAAGTCGCGGGTGCGGGAGTAGTAGATGCGGGCCTTGTCGACGCCATTGCGCGGCGAGATCGTCGCCCAGTAGACGACGTAGTCGCCGGTCGCCGGGTCGTAGATCGCCTCGGGCGCCCACGCACAGCCGGCGTCGGGGATGGCCCCGGCCACGTTCACCAGGCGCGGCACCGACCAGGTGACAAGGTCGGGCGACTCCCAGACGACCAGCGAGGTGCTGCCGTCGTGCTGGGCGACGTCCCAGCCCTTGCCGGCGGCGATGCGCAGGTCGGTGGCGATCAGGTAGAACCGGTCGCCGGACGGCGAGCGGACGATGGCGGGGTCACGGACGCCGAGTTCGCCGATGCTGGAGGTAAGCACCGGTAGAGAACTGTTGAGGTCGGTCCAGTGCAGGCCATCGGTGCTGGTGGCGAAGTAGATCTGCTCGCCGTTGGCGCTCTCGCCGGTGAAGTGCGCCATCAGGTAGGCGGTGTAGGGATCGGCGGCCTTGGCGGGGCGTTCGAGAACAGTGAGACCGAGGGCGAGTAGCAGCACGCCGGCCAGGCCGATCAGCGCCGGTCTCCGCAAAACGTGTGTCATGGTCGCTCCGAACGTGCGGTCGGTCACGGGGAGGTGCGGGTCCACTGCTGGTTGGTGCCGCTACCGCAGGCGTACTGCTGGATGTCGGCACCGTCGGCGGTCGAGGCGCCGGACACGTCCAAGCATTTGCCGCTGTGCCGGGCCGTGGTCCGGTACGACGGCGTGGCGCCTGATCCCGTGATCACGCCGGTGGCGACCTCGATCGTGATCTGCGAGTGCCGGCTCAGGCTCATGCTCGTCGCGGACCCGGACGTGATCGGCAGCCGCACGTACTGCGAGCCGTTCACGCGGCCGTCCCGCGCGCGCCCGCCGGTCGCCCATGTAGAGACTTGTCGTCGAGGTGCCCTGCACCAGCAGGACGTAGACGCGCGTCGCCTACGTTGGTCCACCCAGTCCACGAGCCGGAAACGCTGGCGGCTGTGGCGTACCTCGCTTGATCGGGGCTCCATCCGGTGGCCGCGCCGGAGCTGACCTCCAGGTGGACGGCGTAGCCGTTGCCGGACTGGTTCGGACGCTGAGACCGGCGGTGCGGCCGTGCCGGCGGCGACCGAGCTCAACGGGACCATCATTGGCGCGGCGAGCTTTGAACGCAGGGACACGGGACCACCCTCCGAAATCTGCGCCAGAAACATTTGTTAGCGTTAACAAACAGCCGTAGGTCCAACGAAGAACATGAGACAGGATCCCCTTGCGGGAACTGGGACGACCGGGTTGTGCGCGACGTTTGAGGCGTCTTGCCGCAGAGTGTTTACGCAACCAAAAGGCTTGTCAAGAGCCGGTCGAGAAAAAGGGGAATACGCTTTCCAATTGCCTGAGCAGGGTATTGACTGATCTGACGTGATCGCTCACGCTGATGGGCGCCTCGACGTGCGCTGGCGCTTTGCCGTCGGCAAATGATCACCTGCCATTCACATCGACGTCTAGCTCAGCGGCGCTTCAGCGATGATGACACTCAAATAGCAGAAGACTCTCATGACGGTCGGCACCTGGGGGACGATCATGGCCGCGCACGACCCTCGCCTGCTCCGGTGCAGTGACCACGGCCGCGCCGGCCTCCGCCGCGACGCTGCCGGCAGGTGCCCGGCCGCTGGAGTCGGTCAACCGTCCCGACCGGTACTTTCGGCACGCCGGCAGCCTGCTCGCCCTTTTTCGGCAGCTCAACAGCACGCGAGATAGGAACAAATGGCGCATATGGCAACGGTCAAGCACGCATGGTTGCTCGGTGGCTGCTCGCGTGTACGCGATACAGTGCGACATCCATCGCTACTCCCCGACACGATAACAGGGACGATAGTGGGACAGAGCAATAGAGAACGGTATCCTGCGGCACTGAGCGGCACCAATCGAAACGACTCATAATCCGTCGGTCGTGGGTTCAAGCCTCCGCCCTACCAGGCAGTCCTTGATCGAGCAACGGCGTCTGACCGTCGAAGAGTAAGCCTTCGAGGGGATTCAAGTGACGACGGCGAGCGGCCGTGGGGCAGCCTGCCGCCTGCGCAAGGCGAACCGCCGGCTGGCCTTGCGAGGACACCATGCTGATGCCGCCGGCATGCGCCCCGGCACAGTGCGCCAGGGCGCGGTCGCCGGGCCCGTGGCCGCCGATCGACGGCTGGGATGAGCCCGTGTGTGGTACGGGTGGCCGACACCCGCACCACACACACCTGCAGTGCGATCGTGTCCACCAGAGCTACTGTCAGGACGGATATCCCCCCTCACCGGCTGATCGCTCTGGTCACTGAAACGAGCTACACCCAGCTCGGTACACCGTCACTGTCAGTCGAGACTGCCTAGCGACTTCGCGACGAGGAACGTGTCCTCGTACAAGTACAGGCGTGCGATCAGACCGTCCATCACGGTGACGTGGAAGGCGACGGGCATGCGGAACCGGCGGCCGTTCGTCGCGACCGTCTGCCCCAGATCGGCCAGGACGACGGCGTCGGAGCCGTCGACGAGGATCTTGTCGATCGACATCTCGGCCTTGCTCGGGACGAACGCGGAGCCCATGAGCCTGAAGTATTCAGGTACCTGTTCCCGTCGTGACCGGGGCCCCGTCCATGGGACCTCCGCACTGCCTGGCACGTACCAGTCGATCTCGTCGGCG
Organism: Nonomuraea sp. NPDC049695; assembly: GCF_040674955.1. Taxonomy (NCBI): domain Bacteria; kingdom Bacillati; phylum Actinomycetota; class Actinomycetes; order Streptosporangiales; family Streptosporangiaceae; genus Nonomuraea; species Nonomuraea sp. NPDC049695. The sequence goes on from NZ_JBFANV010000128.1 coordinate 2,801, forward strand.
AACGCGTCAGCGATACCGTCGAGGTCCCCGGCGCCCAAGAGCGCGAAGAAGCGCTCCACTGTCTCCCGCGTGCCGGCCTCGTTGGTGGGCACCAGCATCGTTTCCCCCTAAGTAACTTAGTTTGTTACGTCTAAGTCCAGAAAAAATGCCCTTCAGCGCCTGCTCCCCCTGGATGGATTCGCCTCAGTCAGCGCCGGCCAGTACTCCCTGCAGTACCTCGGCGAGCGTGGTGCGGGCGAGTTCGGCCCGCACGGTCTCTTCAATGTGGTCGTAGATTCCCCGCATGGCCGGTTGGATGCCCACGCCCACCGGACACTCCTGATTCGGCGTCGACCGGTGCATCGCGAACAGAACGCCAGGCTCCACCGCCTGATAGACGTCGAGCAGGGTGATCGACTCCAGCTCACGGCTCAACGTCCAGCCGGCTCCCGCGCCACGTCGAGACTCCACGAGGCCCGCCTTCTGCAACTCTCCCAACAGCCGACGAATGACCACGGGATTGGTGTTGACACTTCCCGCGATCTGCTCCGACGTGGAGATCTCGTTCCCCTGGCGTCGGTGCATCTCCATCCAGGTCAGTATGTGGGCCGCGATGGTGAGCCTGCTGTTGACGCCCACTCCGCCACCTCCTCGGGAGTCGCAACATTAATTGTTGCTACTATCCTGCCATCCCTGATCCTCGGGCTCCGCAAAACCCGCCAGGTGATCATTTTCATGCTCGGCCCGCGGCAAGGAAGCCTCTCCCCGCGATGCGACAGATAGGTGTCACATCGCCTTCTCGGAGGACGCCGTGTCCGGCGCGGCCCAGACACAATCGTCGGCACCGGTCGAGGTCGGCCGCGTCCAGCGCGACCGCTTCGCCGATGCGCAGGCCGGTGAGGTCAGCAGCCCAGTGGCGTCTGGCAGGTCGATGGGGAGGAGACGCATCGCCGCACCCTGATGTCAGACCTGGTTGAGGCCGCCGTCGACGTACAGTTCGCTGCCGGTGGTGAAGGTGCTCTGGTCGGAGGCCAGGAACAGTGCGGCCGCGGCGGGCTCCTCGGGGCGGCCCATCCGGCCCAGCGGCACGGTGCCGGCGAGGTGGGCCTTGAGCTGCTGGGCCTTCTCTTCGTTTGCGGCCAGACCGGTGATGCCGGGGGTCTCGACCGGGCCGGGTACGAGGGTGTTGACCCTGATGCCGCGGTGCCTGAGCTCGTTCGCCCAGGTGCGCGAGAAGGAGCGGACGGCGGCCTTGGATGCCGCGTAGACGCCGAACGCCTCGGCGCCCTTGGTGCCCGTGGTGGAGCCGGTCAGGATCACCGAGGCTCCATCGGCCAGCAGCGGCAGGGCCTTCTGCACGGTGAACAGCAGGCCGCGCACGTTGATACCGAAGGTGGTGTCGAAGTGCTGCTCGGTGACCTGCTCCAGAGGAGCGAACTCTCCGCCACCGGCATTGGCGAACAGCACGTCCACGGGGCGGCCGCGCTTGGCGACCGCTGCGTAGAGCCGGTCGAGGTCGGCCAGATCGGACACGTCGGCACGCACCCCAGTGGCGTTGGGGCCGATCTCGGCGACCGCGGCGTCCAGAACGTCCTGACGGCGGCCGGTGATGAACACGTGGGCTCCCTCCGCGGCGAAGCGCCGGGCGGCGGCCAGGCCGATACCGGTGGTGGCGCCGGTGACGACGGCTGTCTTGCCCTCAAGCTGACCCATGACTGCACTCCTGCTGTGTATGTGGATGAACTGGTTGGTTACGGCTTAGCCACCACCGCGGCACGGTGACAGCTGTCGTAACAGTACTTGTTACATCAAGGGTGTCAAGTTATCCGCTTCCTGGTCGGAGTCAGGGCGCGAGTCCGAGAACATCAGCCTGCTCGACGTCCGCCCGCGTCGCCGGACCCCGTCCGCACTCGTGGGGCACCGTTGTCACCGCACGGTGCGCGCCGTGCGTCATGGTCTGCGCCAGTCCCGCGCCCGCAGGACGTACTTGAACGTCTTCGCTGCACGCATCAGCTCTTCGGAGGTGTATGTCGCATGTGCGTGGTCGATCGCCATGACGGTGAGCACGATCAGGGGCAGGTCAGGCACCCTTCCGCGCGGCGGGCCTCGTCGACGACCTTGTCGAGGCCGGCCACCTCCTGCATGGCAATGGGCCAGGAGGCCACCTCGCCTCGTCCAGTTCTGGGAGCGCCATCTCGGTGTCCGGGGTCTGGTTGATGGCGACGATGTCCTCAGGGAGGTAGTCGTTTTGATCCTCGTGCGGAGGGTCGAGCAGCGGACCGGCCACATCGCCGGGGAAGCGCTGGGCGTGGTGCCGAACGTGGTGTCCACCGATGGAGTCGCCGATCAGCAGGTACGTAGCGCATGCGGTGAACGGCGTCGGCGAGCTGGGTGCAGGAGCACCGCGCCAGCTCCCGGCCCTACCGCCGACAGCTGTGAGCAGCGTCCGACTGTCCATTCGCCCTCCATCAGACAGGCATGCCTCTACCACGATGCACGGCCGGATCGCGACATAGACCCCAACACCATTGATGGGATGGATTCGCCCACCGGGAATCGCCCGCGCTCTTCGAGGCAGGGCTCTAGCTGCGCCTCCCTAGCGTATGCCTTTGAGGGGTAGACAGCACCCCCTAGGTTCGCCTATATATACATCCCATCTCTTCGTGTCGATGACACACGGATGTCGCCGATACGAAACATCTCCCGCTTCGGGATCAGCGCGAGGAAGTATCGATGAGACTCAGCACTGTCCTCTGCTCCGCCGCCTCCACCCTCTCCGCACTGGTGTTGCTCAGCGCATGCGGAAGCGCCGACACCCAGGCCACGTCGAGCGGCACGCCGCTGATCGGCGTCGACTACCCACGCTCCGACACCGACTTCTGGAACTCGTACATCAAGTACACGCCCGAGTACGCCAAGGAGCTCGGCCTCTCGCTCAAGACCACCAACTCGCAGAACGACGTCGCCAAGCTGACCGCCAACGCACAGACGTTCATCAGCCAGGGTGTGAAGGGCCTGGCGATGGCCCCGCAGGACACCGCCGCCATCGCCCCGACCCTCGCGCAGCTCGAGGCGAAGAAGATCCCGGTTGTCACCGTCGACACCCGCCCCGACACCGGCAAGGTCTTCATGGTCGTCCGCGCCGACAATCGTGCCTACGGCGAGAAGGCGTGCCAGTACCTGGGCGCCAAGCTGGGCGGCAAGGGCAAGGTCGTCATGCTCCAAGGCGACCTTGCCTCCATCAACGGCCGTGACCGCACCGAGGCGTTCAACGACTGCATGAAGAAGAACTACCCGGACATCAAGGTGTTCGGAGAGGCCACCAACTGGGACGGCGCCGTCGCTGCGCAGAAGCTTCAGACAGACCTGACCGCCAACCCGGACATCAAGGGCGTCTACATGCAGTCCAGCTTCGCCCTGTCTGGCACGCTCCAAGTGCTCAACCAGAAGGGCCTCCTGGTCGGGCCCGAGGACAGCAAGCACGTGTTCGTCGTCTCGAACGACGGCATCCCCGAAGAGCTCAAGTCCATCGCCGCGGGCAAGATCGACGCCACCGTCTCCCAGCCGGCCGACCTCTACGCCAAGTACGCCCTGTACTACCTCAAGGCCGCGATGGACGGGAAGACGTTCAAGGCCGGCAAGACCGACCACGACAGCACGATCATCCAGGTCCGCGACGGGCTGCTGGAGGACCAGCTCTCCGCCCCGCTCGTCACCGCCGACGGCGGCACCTACGGCGGGATCTCCAGCCTCAAGAGCGACGACAAGTCCCTGTGGGGCAACAACCTTGGCTGACATTCCGTCGGCAACCCAACAGCTTCCGAGAACAAGGCGGTTGAGATGAGCGACGGGGAGCGAGCAGTCCGCTCCACACCCGCCCTGGCGGACGACGGACGGGTCCCGGCGGACCCGCCCGTCGTCGAGGCGACGGGCATTGTCAAACGATTCGGTGCGACGGTGGCTCTCCACGGCGCCAGGATCACCATCAGGCATGGCGAGACGCACGCGCTCGTCGGCCGCAACGGGGCCGGCAAGTCGACACTGGTGTCCGTTCTGACGGGCCTGCAGGCCCCGGACGAGGGAACGGTGACCTTCGGCGGCAGCCCGGCGCCCCGGCTCGCGGACCGCGACGCCTGGCGGCAGAGGGTGGCCTGTGTCTACCAGAAGTCGACGATCATCCCCACGCTGACCGTCGCCGAGAACCTCTTCCTGAACCGGCATGAGCACGGCCGGAGTGGGCTGATCAGCTGGCAGGGTGTGCGCAGCCAGGCGCAGGAGCTGCTGTCGACGTGGTCGGTGGACGTGGATCCGCAAGCTCCGGCCGGCGATCTCAGCGTGGAACAGCGGCAGTTCGTCGAGATCGCCCGCGCGCTGTCCTTCGGAGCCCGGTTCATCATCCTCGACGAACCGACCGCGCAGCTCGACGGCGCGGCGATCAACCGGCTCTTCGAGAGGATACGCGATCTGCAACGCCAGGGCGTGACCTTCCTGTTCATCAGCCACCACCTCCAGGAGATCTACGAGATCTGCGACATGGTGACGGTGTTCCGGGACGCCCGGCACATCCTGACCGCACCGGTCACCGAACTTCCCCGCACCGAACTCATCGCCGCCATGACCGGCGAGGCGGCGGCCGACAGGCGCGAGGAACGGGCGAGCGCCCTCGACGTCGGCGCGGCGCCGGCGCTGAGTGTCCGGGGCCTCAGTGGCGAGGCCTACGAGGATGTCACCTTCAAGGTGGGCGCCGGCGAGATCGTCGGCCTGGCGGGAGCCGCCGGCAGCGGTCGCATCGAGGTCGCCGAGACCGTCGTGGGGCTGCGTGCCGCCGCCGACGGCGAGGTCGAGATCGCCGGGCGGCGGCCCCAGCCGGGCAGCGTACCCGCCGCACTCGCCGCAGGCGCCGGGTTCGTCCCGCAGGACCGGCACCACCAGGGCTTCGTCCCCGACATGTCGATCGCGGACAACGCCACGCTGTCCGTGCCCAAACGGCTCCGCCGGGGCGGATTCCTGAGCCGCGGCCTCCGGGACAGGCTCGCCGAGGGCATGATCGAGAAACTGGCGATCAAGACCTCGGGCCCCGACCTGCCGGTTTCGGCACTGTCCGGGGGCAACCAGCAGAAGGTCGTCATGGCCCGCGCTCTCGCCGACGACCCCCGGCTGCTGGTACTGATCAACCCGACCGCAGGCGTGGACGTGCGGTCCAAGGAATTCCTCCTCGGCAAGGTCGAGGAGACCGCGGAAGGCGGCACCGGAGTGCTCATCGCCTCCGACGAACTCGACGACCTGCGCATGTGCGACCGGGTCCTGGTGATGTTCCAGGGCCGAGTGACCTCAGAGATCGCCCGCGGCTGGCACGACCACGACCTTGTGGCCGCGATGGAAGGAGTGGACCTCAATGCCTGAAACCGCCCTCGCGGACACGCCCGCCCCCAAGCCCACGAAGCCCGGGGCCGGGCGGAAGGGGCTGTTCGGTGGCCGGATACCCATCGCCCGGCTGCGCGACCTCGCCCTGGTCCCCGCGATCGTCGTCATCGCGGTCGTCGGCCAGATCGTCAACCCGGTCTTCCTCCAGGTCGACAACCTGATCAACGTCTTGCAGACCATGTCCGAGATAGCCCTGCTGGTCCTCGCCCAGACGATGATCCTGATCGTCAAGAAGATGGACCTGTCGCTGGAGTCCACCATGGGCCTCGCGCCCGGCGTCGCCGCCCTGCTGGTGGTGCCGTCCGGCGTCGGACCCGGCCTCGGGCTCCTTCCCGGCGCCTGGTCGATCCCCATCACGCTCGCCGTGGGTGCGCTCATCGGCGTGGTCAACGCCCTGCTGATCATTCGCTTCGGTCTCAACGGCTTCATCGTCACTCTCGGCATGCTGATCGTCCTGCGCGGTGTCCTCACCGGCATCTCCGGCGGCCAGACCTTCTTCCAACTGCCCGAGTCGATGCTCTACCTCGGCACCGCCCAGTGGTTCGGGATACCCGCCTCCATCTGGATCTGCCTGGCGCTGTTCGCCGTCGCGATCGTCGCCCTGGGCTGGACCAGCTTCGGCCGCTCGCTGTACGCCATCGGCGGCAACGTCGACGCGGCGAAGACCGCCGGTATCCGCACCGACCGGGTGCTGTGGATCGTCATCGTCACCGGCAGCCTGCTGGCCGCCCTGGCCGGACTCATGCTGTCCGGGCGCCTGGCCTCCGTCGCCTCCGCGCAGGGCAATGGCTACATCTTCACCGTGTTCGCCGCCGCCGTCATCGGCGGGATCAGCCTCAACGGCGGCAAGGGCACCATGTTCGGCGCCTTCAGCGGCATCCTGCTGCTCTTCATGATCCAGAATGTGCTCACCCTCGCGGGCGTCCCCGCCCAGTGGATCGGCGCCCTCAACGGCCTGATCATCCTGGTCGCGCTGACCATCTCCCGCATCACGGGCGGCAAGGTCCAGGAGTGAACCGGGCGGCCCCACGCCGCCGTACGCCGCCCATCTTTGTTCCGTCGCAGGGGGCCGTGTCGCCGCCTGCCGCCACAGGAGTCGCTGTCATGTCCTCCGCTGTGTCCGCATCCGCCCGCATCACCGCACTCGACGTCATGGACGTCCGGTTCCCGACGTCCGAGCATCTGGACGGATCGGACGCGATGAACCCCGAACCCGACTACTCGGCCGCCTATGTCATCCTGCGCACCGACGCCGGTGACGGACTGGAGGGCCACGCCCTGGCCTTCACCACCGGACGCGGCAACGACGTCCAGGCCGCCGCCATCGCGGCCCTCTCCCCACACGTGATCGGACTGTCCGTTGCCGAGGTCTGCGCCGACCTCGGCGCATTCTCCCGCTCCCTCGTCCACGACCCCCAACTGCGCTGGCTGGGCCCGGAGAAGGGCGCCATCCACATGGCCACCGGCGCCGTCGTCAACGCCGCCTGGGACCTCGCGGCCAAGCGGGCTGGAAAGCCCGTCTGGCGGTTCCTCGGCGAGATGTCGCCAGAGGAGCTGGTCGCCCAAGTCGACTTCCGCTGGCTGAGCGATGCTCTTACTCCCGAGGAGGCACTTCAGATCCTGCGCCGTGCCGAACCGGGCCGTCAGGAGCGCATCGCCCACCTGCTGGAGCGCGGCTACCCCGCCTACACCACCACCCCTGGCTGGCTCGGCTACTCCGACGAGAAACTGGCCCGCCTCGCCCGCGAGGCCGTCGCCGACGGCTTCACCCAGATCAAGCTGAAGGTCGGCGCGGACCTCGAGGACGACGTACGGCGCATGCGCACCGCTCGTGAGACGGTGGGCGAGGGCATCCGCATCGCAGTCGACGCCAACCAGAGATGGGACGTGCAGCCCGCCATCGACTGGATGCGCGCCCTGGCCCCCTATGAGCCGTACTGGATCGAGGAGCCCACCTCTCCGGACGACATCCTCGGACATGCCGCGGTCCGCGCGGCCGTCAGCCCCATCAAGGTCGCCACCGGTGAGCACATCGCCAACCGGGTCGTCTTCAAGCAGCTCCTCCAGGCGGGCGCGGTGGACATCGTGCAAATCGACTCGGCACGGGTGGGCGGCGTGAACGAGAACATCGCGATCCTGCTGCTCGCCGCCAAGTTCGGGGTGCCGGTCTGCCCGCATGCGGGTGGTGTGGGGCTGTGCGAGATGGTGCAGCACCTGTCGATGTTCGACTACGTCGCCGTCTCGGGCACGGTCGAGGACCGGGTCATCGAGTACGTCGACCACCTGCACGAGCACTTCGTCGATCCGGTCCGCATTGAGGACGGTCACTACCTCGCCCCGACTCTGCCCGGACTCAGCGCGCAGATGCACCCGGAGTCCCTCAAGGAGTACACCTACCCCGACGGCCCGGTCTGGACTGCCCGTGTCTGACACCCGGCCTCTGGTCGACGCCCACCACCACGTGTGGAACCTCGATCACCACCCGCAGCCCTGGCTGGACCAGGCCGGCCACGAGCCGATTCGCCGCAGCTTCGGCCCCGACGACCTGCGATCGACCGCGACCCGGCTCATCGCCGGCCGACGGCTGACAAGCACGGTGGTCGTCCAGTGCGTCACGTCCGTGCCCGAGACGCGCGACCTGCTGGCTCTGGCCGACGAGAACCCGCTGATCGGCGCGGTCGTCGGCTGGGCGGATCTGACCTCCCCGGCTATCGGTGACGTGCTCGACGATCTGCGGGCCGGGCCCGGAGGGACGTATCTGCGAGCCGTGCGGCACATCGTCCAAGGCGAGTCCGACCCGGAATGGCTGCAACGCCCCGCCGTGGAGCGGGGGTTGCGAGCGGTGCAGGAGCGCGGACTCGGCTACGACGTGCTCATCCGCAGCCACCAGTTCTCCCAGGCGATCCGCCTGGCCGAACGCCTCCCGGACCTGCCGCTGGTCCTGGATCACGCAGGCAAGCCCCCCATCGTCCAGCGTGATCTGGTCGACTGGAACCAGCACGTGAGGTTGCTTGCCAGGCACCCGCAGGTGCGGTGCAAGGTGTCCGGGCTGGTCACGGAGGCCGACCACGACAAGTGGACGATCGCTGACCTCCGCCCGGTGTGGGACGTCCTGCTCTCCTCTTTCGGCCCTGAGCGGCTGATGTTCGGCTCCGACTGGCCGGTCTGCGTCCTGGCGGGGGGATGGAACCGCTGGGCCGCCACCGTCGAGGAACTCCTGAACGGCTGCTCCGCCGGCGAGACCGACGCCGTGCTCGCCGACACTGCGACTGCCTTCTACCGGCTGACACCCGCCCTCGATGGGAGAGCTGCTCCATGCTCCTGACCGAGCTGCTGCACCCCGGAATCCTCGAAGCCCTGGCCGGAGCCGGCCACGGCGCCCGCGTCCTGCTCGCCGATGGCCACTACCCCGCCAGCACCGCCACCGGAGAGCGGGCCAGGACGGTTCACCTCAATCTGGCTCCCGGCCTGCTCGACGTCACCACCGTGCTCGACGTCCTGTTGCGGGCCCTGCCCGTCGAGTCGGCCCAGGTGATGGTGCCACCCGAGGACGTACCCGAGCCGCCGGCCATCACCGAGTACCGCTCCAGGCTGGCCTCTGTTCCGGTCGAGGCACTCAGCCGCTTCGAGTTCTACGATGCCGCCCGCTCACCCGACCTGGCGCTGGCGATCGTCACCGCCGACATCCGTACCTACGCGAACCTCCTGCTGACCATCGGCGTTCGCGCTGAAAGGACCGTGACAACACGATGACACTCGCCGTCCGTTACACCGCCGCCCGAACCCTCGACACGGCGCCCGCCGAACCCACCTTCCCCGGACCGGGTGAGGTCGAGCTGGCCCCTGCCTACGTCGGCATCTGCGGCACCGATCTGCACATCTTCCATGGCGACATGGACGCCCGGGTCAGCACACCCGCGGTCCTCGGGCACGAGATGTCGGGCCGTGTCCTCCGCGTCGGGCCGGACGTCGAAGGCTGGCGGCCCGGCGACGCGGTCACCGTGATGCCGCTGCGCTGGGATGACAGTTGCCCCGCCTGCCGCGCAGGCAACCAGCACATCTGCCAGCACCTCGATTTCATCGGCATCGACTCCCCGGGCGCGATGCAGCAGCGCTGGATCGTTCCCGCCGCCACCCTCGTACGGCTGCCCGACTCGCTCCCCCTGGACCGCGCCGCGCTCGTCGAACCCACTGCGGTGGCGGTACACGACGTCGGCCGGGCCCGAGTGCGGGACGGCGAGCGAGTGGTCGTCGTGGGCGGCGGACCCGTCGGCATCCTGATCGCGCTCGTCGCACGCGCCGCTGGTGCCGAAGTCCGCGTGGTGGAGCCGAGCGGCCACCGGCGGGCCCTGGCGCAGGAGTTGGGACTGACCGCCTGGAACCCGGCTGTCGAGGACGTGCCCGGACTGGTCCGGCAGTGGACCGGCGACGCGGGCGCGGAGGTGGCCTTCGAGGTCTCCGGCGCGGCAGGCGGTGTGGACACCGCAGTCGAGGTGCTGGGCGTACGCGGCCGGCTGTGCCTCGTGGCCATCCACCCCCGGCCTCGAGAGGTCAACCTGCATCGGTTCTTCTGGCGCGAACTGACCCTCATCGGCGCAAGGCTGTACGACCGTTCCGACTTCGAGAAGGCGGTCAGGCTGGTTGCCGACGCCACCATCCCCGCCGAGCGGCTGATCAGCAAGGTGGTTCCGCTCACGGAGGCGCCCGCCGCGTTCGAGGCGCTCGAAGCGGGCGGCGACGTGATGAAGATCCTCGTGGACTGCACCGACGACGCACAGGGAGCAGCCGTATGACCGCCTTCGACCTCACGGACAGACTTGCCGTCGTCACCGGCGCCCGACGCGGCATCGGCCGGGCCATGGCCCGTGCGCTCGCCGAGGCCGGCGCCGACGTCATCGGCGTCAGCGCGAACCTGGAGGAGTCCGGCAGCGCCGTTGAGAAGGACGTCGTTGCCGCAGGCCGTACCTTCGAGGCGATCCGCACCGACTTCGCCGACGCCGAGGCCGTCCGGGCCCTGGCCACGGACCTCGCCGGACGTGAGCGACCGGTGGACATCCTGGTCAACAACGCGGGCACCATCCGCCGTGCCCCGGCGTCCGAACACCCCGACGCCGACTGGGAGCTGGTCCTCCAGGTCAACCTCAGCGCCCAGTTCACGCTGACCCGGGCGGTGGGCGCGGCGATGGTGTCCCGAGGTTACGGGAAGATCCTTTTCACGGCGTCGCTGCTCAGCTTCCAGGGCGGCATCAATGTGCCCGGCTACACCGCCGCCAAGCACGGCATCACAGGCCTGACCAAGGCCCTGGCCAACGAGTGGGCCCCGCACGGCGTCAACGTCAACGCCATCGCGCCCGGCTACATCGCCACCGACAACACCCAGGCCCTCCGGGACGACCCGGCGCGCAGCCGGGCGATCCTGGACCGCATCCCGGCCGGGCGGTGGGGCACCGCCGACGATCTCGCGGGCGCCACTGTGTTCCTGGCCTCCGACGCCGCCGCCTATGTGCACGGCGCCGTCCTGCCCGTCGACGGCGGATGGCTAGGTCGATGACCGTTGACCTGGCCTCCGTGCCAGGCGGTGCCGGGATCATACCGGTGCTGACCGTCCCGTCCGCCTCAGTCGCCGGCCCGTTGGCCGACGCGCTCACGGCGGGCGGGGCGCGGTGCGCTTTCCGGACCGCCGACGCCGAGCAGGTGATCAAGGCGATGGCGGCGCACGGCGGGTTGACCGTCGGCGCCGGAACCGTGCTCTCCCCCGAGGAGGCGGAGCGCGCCGTGGCGGCCGGCGCCCGCTTCGTGCTCTCGCCCGGCTTCGACGAGGAAGTCGTCGCCACGTGCCAGGCACTGAACGTGCCCGGCATCGATGCCGCCTGTTGGGCCGACTGCCTCGCCGAGGCCGCGGTCGTCGCCGTCGGCGGCAGCTGGATGGCCACCACCGCCCATGTGGAGCTGGAGAACTATGCGGAGATCCGGCAGGTGACCGCCGATGCCGTGGAGAGGAGCAGGGCATGACCGCGCACCTCCCCGGCATCGACGTGGTCGCACTTGGCGAGGTGATGCTGCGTTTCGACCCGGGCGAGGGCCGGATCCGCACTGCCCGCTCCTTCCAGGTCTGGGAGGGTGGCGGCGAGTACAACGTCGTACGGGGTCTACGCCGCTGCTTCGGTCTGCGCACGGCTGTCGTGACCGCCCTGGCCGACAACGCGGTGGGACGGCTGGTCGAGGATCTGATTCTGCAGGGCGGCGTCGACACCACCCTGATCCGCTGGGTCCCCGGAGACGGCATCGGCCGCGCCGTCCGCAACGGCCTCAACTTCGTCGAGCGCGGCTTCGGCATCCGGGGCGCGCTTGGCGTCAGCGACCGCGCCAACACGGCCGTGTCACAGCTGCGTAGGGGGGACATCGACTGGGACGCCGTCTTCGCGGTGGGCCCGCGCTGGTTCCACACGGGTGGCATCTTCGCCGGTCTGTCGGACACCACGGTGGAGGTGGCCGAGGAGGCGATGACGGCGGCACGGCGGCACGGCGTCACGGTCTCCTACGACCCCAACTACCGGCCCAGCCTCTGGGACGGCCGAGGCGGCGCCGACCGGGCGCGCGAGGTGGACCTGCGGATCGCCCGGCACGCGGACGTCGTGGTGGGCGCCCTGGGCTTGGCCGGGAGGCGCCCTGGGACGACCCGCATCGCGGCCGACGAGGTGCCGGAGGCGCTCGCCGAGGTAGCCGCCCTGGCGCCCGAGGCGAAGGTGCTGGCGACGGCCCTACGCGAGGTTCCCTCCGCCGGGGTGAACGATTGGTCCTCGGCCGCCTGGTCGGCGCGGACCGGCTTCGTCACCGGCCCCGAGCTGCCCGGTCTCCACGTCCTGGACCGCATCGGCTCCGGCGACGGCTTCGCGGCCGGCCTGATCTACGGGCTGCTGACCGGCGGGGAGGAAGGCGGCCTGCCGACGGCGTCCGGGCCGACGCTGTCTGTCGAGGCCCCCGTTCTCAAGCGCGCCCTCGCCTACGGCACTGCTCACGGCGCCCTCACCATGACCACGCCCGGCGACGTCTCCATGGCGTCGCTCGCCGAGGTCGAGGCGCTCATGGCGGGTGTCTCAGCCGCGGTCAGACGCTGATACGCCAGCCGGCGGCCGCCTGACTCCGCACCCCCAAGGAGCACACCTTGCGACACCGGAAGATCACAAACACCTCCGTCGAGCTCAGCGAACTCGGCTTCGGGGCCTCCGTCATAGGCAACCTCTACCGCGTCACACCGACCCCCGACGCGGCAGCCGCGGTCGAAGCTGCCTGGGACGAAGGCATCCGGTACTTCGACACAGCACCCCACTACGGCCTGGGCCTGTCCGAGCACCGCCTGGGCGCCGCACTGCGGGACCGCCCGCGGAACGAGTACGTCCTATCGTCCAAAGTGGGCCGTCTGCTCGTGACCGACGAGCAGCCGCGCGGGATCGACAACGAGGGTTTTGCGGTCCGGGACGACCTGCGCAGGCAGTGGGACTTCAGCCGCGACGGGGTACTGCGCTCCATCGAGGCGACACTGAAGCGCACGGGCCTCGACCGTCTGGACGTCGTCTACCTGCACGACCCCGACGACCACTGGAGGAAGGCCGCCGACGTGGTGATACTCGCCGGCCGCTACACTCTGCTCGACCAGTCGGCGTTGGACGACGTCCTGCCCGCCGCCCAGGAACTGAACAAAAGTGTGGTGGCGGTCGGGGTGTTCAATTCGGGGCTGCTCTCCCTCGACCGGCCAGCCGAGGGCATGAAGTACGACTACCGGGATGCGCCGCCTGCCCTGGTGGCCCGTGCCCTGGCGATCGCCGAGGTCTGCGCGGCGCACGGCACAACGCTCCCAGCCGCGGCGATTGCCTCTCCGTACACCCATCCCCGTATCATCAACGTCACCCTGGGCATGCGGAGTGCTGAGCAGGTCGCGCGGAACGCGGAACTCCACCGTCAGCGCATCCCCGAAGGTCTCTGGGAGGATCTTCGTGCCCAAGGATTGATCAGATCGGGTGTGCCCGCGGAGAAGGGTCACAAGAGGAGTTCGCATTGTCGCTGACCGACAAGGCCATAGCGCAGATCCGTGAGCTGATCCGCACCGGCGCGCTGCCGCCGGGTTCGAAGCTGCCACCGGAACCGGACCTGGCCGCTCAACTCGGCCTGTCCCGCAACCTCGCCCGCGAAGCGGTCAAGGCACTGGCCGTCGCCCGAGTCCTGGAGATCCGGCGGGGGGACGGCACGTACGTGACCAGCCTGCAGCCGAGCCTGCTCTTCGAGGGTCTGGGCGGGGCTGTGGAACTGCTGCAGGGCGACTCGGCCGCCCTGCAGGATCTGATGGAGGTGCGTCGGCTCCTCGAACCGGTCGCCACCGCACTGGCCGCGATCCGGATCTCCGACGAGCAACTCGCCGAGGTGAAACAGCACTTGGACGCCATGCGTGAGGCCCGCGACGACGTCGAACGGCTCAACGCCCACGACGCGGCGTTTCACCGTGCCGTTGTCTCAGCCACGGGCAACGACACGCTGCTCACCCTCCTGGAGGCCATCTCCGGCCGTACCCTGCGCGCCCGCATCTGGCGTGGCCTCGTCGACGCCCAGGCCTCGGGCCGTACCCTCGCCGAGCACGAGGCGATCTTCATGGCCCTGTCCAACCGTGACGCCGCTCTCAGCCAGGCCGCCGCGCTGATGCACGTCAACAGCACCGAACAGGGATTGAGGGAGTACCTGCGCTCCACCGAATCCCTGTCCTATGAAACGCCGACGGCGCACGGCACCGAAACCTGACCGACGCGGGCCATGGACCACAACGAGCAGTGACCTAGGCAGACACCGATCCCGTCTACTGGGTGACGCCAGTCCTACGGACGCCCAGACACCGGAGCGGCCGAGCACGACGCTGAAGTGTTCGCCGACCCCGCCCGGTTCGACCTCGACCGACCTGCCGTACCGCATCTCACGTTTGGCCACGGCGCCCGCTCAAGCGTGGCCGGAACCTGCTCGCGGCCCGCATGGCCGAGAGCCGACAGCGGTCCGGCGAGGCCGGTTTCGGCCACGGAGCGTCACGGAGTCCAGGTAGGTTTCCGAAGCTCGACGATGCCCTCCATGGGAAACCGCTCGTCAGCGGTCCCCGCGTAGGCGAATGTCTGGAAGTCCACGTCTTGCCCGCCGAAGTGCCATCCGACCCGATAGCCCAGGCAGGAGACGATGATGTGCGCCAGCCGCCAGGCCATCGTGGTCACCGGCGCCGGCACCGGGCCAGGGGACATTCCCCCGAACCGGCCGACACCGGTGCGGCCGACGTGCCACGTGGGCGGATGCTCCAGACGCTCAAATGATCGGGAATTTCAACGAACCTGCAGGCCGGTGACCGCCCTGCCGATGATCAGTCGCTGGATCTCCGACGTGCCCTCGAAAATGGTGTAGATCTTGGCGTCCCGGTGGAAGCGCTCGACCGGGTGCTCCCTGGTGTAACCGGCGCCGCCCAGGATCTGGATCGCCTGCTCCGTCACCCACACCGCCGTCTCCCCCGCCACCAGCTTCGACATCGACCCCTCCGCCTGCGTGAACTGCCGGCCGCTGCGCGCCATCCAGGCCGCCCGCCACGTCAGCAGGCGGGCCACGTCCACCCGCGTGGCCATCTCGGCCAGGAGGAAGGCGATCGCCTGGTTCTCGCCGATCTTGCGGCCGAACTGCTCCCGCTCGCGGGCGTAGTCCCTGGCGTACTCGAAGGCCGCGCGCGCGATGCCCACGGCCATGGAGGCGACCGACGGGCGGGTGGTCTCGAACGTGCGCATCGCCGCCTGCTCGCCCGCCCGCTCCCCATTGCGTACGCGCGCCAGCCGGGCGTCCAGCTTGTCCTTGCCGCCGAGCAGGCAGGAGCCCGGTACGCGCACGCCGTCCAGGACCACCTCGGCCGTGTGGGAGGCGCGGATCCCGTGCTTGCGGAACTTCTGGCCCATGGACAGACCGGGTGTGCCGGGCGGGATGACGAAGGACGCCTGGCCCCGGGTGCCGAGCGACGGGTCGACCGAGGCCACGACGACGTGGACGTTGGCGATGCCGCCGTTCGTGGCCCAGGTCTTGACTCCGTCCAGCACCCAGTCGCCCCGGTCGTGGACGGCGCGGGTGCGGATGGCGCCGACGTCGGAGCCGGCGTCCGGTTCCGAGGCGCAGAAAGCGCCCAGCTTGACGTCGTTCTCCGTGCCGAACATCTGCGGCAGCCACTCCCCCATCTGCTCCGGGGTGCCGTTCGCCGCGAGGGCGGCGGCGGCCAGGCCGGTGCCGACGATGGCCAGGCCGATGCCCGCGTCGCCCCAGAAGATCTCCTCGAACGCCACGGGGAGCGCCAGCCCGCTCTCCTCGAACCACTGGGTGGCGAAGAAGTCGAGGGAGTACAGGCCGATCTTGGCCGCCTCCTGGATGACCGGCCAGGGGGTCTCCTCCCGCTCATCCCACTCGGCGCCCGCCGGGCGGATCACGTCGCGGGCGAACTCGTGCACCCAGTCGCGTACCTCGACCACGTCAGCGCTGGGCTCCAGGCAGAAGCCGGCCATGTGCGTACTCTCCTCAGACGGGTTACCGTTGGTAACACATTACCGGCCGGTAGCCATGGGATGGAATGCCCGGCTTCAGTGTCTGGGTGATCTCGCGGACACGAGCACGGCCAGGGCCGCCAGCGCCATGCCGATCGCGAGGCCGTACATCAGCGGGGTGAATCCCCCGAACGCGGCGGCTACCTGCGGTCCGACGCTGCCGCCGACCGCGAGGGCGAAGGAGAACAGCGACAGCGCGGTTCCCCGCGCCTGGCCCGCGCCCGCGGAGATGGACTCGTTCATGCTGGGCAGGCCGCCGGTGATGGCGGCGACGTAGACGGCGAGCAGCAGCACCAGCGCGGCCGCGCCGGTCAGGCCCACGGCCGCGAGCGCGAGGGCGCCGGCCGCCATGAACGCCGCCGCCCTGATCGTCGTGGGGATCCGGGCCAGCCAGGGCATGAGCAGCGGCATCAGGACGATCGAGGGGAGCCCGGCCGCCCGGAGCGTCAGCAGGTCGGAGGACGACGTCACACCGTAGATCTGCAGACCGGTGTAAACGGCCACGAAGCCCACCATCAACATGATCGTGGCGACGTACCGGAGCCCGAGGACGCGGTGAAACAGCAGGCCAGGCACCGCCCGATAGACCGACAGCAGCGAACCGGCGCCCTCGCGCGGCAGGTCGGGCAGCATGACCGCCCGCACGCCCAGGAAGGCCAGGGAGAAGCCGGCCGCCGACAGCAGGAACAGCCCGCGCCAGCCGATCGCGCCCACCAGCAGCTGGGCGGCGACCTGGAGCACCACGGCGGAGGCAAGGAACGCGCCGGTCACCGCCGCGATCGCGATCACCCGCCGGCGCGGCTCGACCCGTTCGGCCAGGTACGCCATGCCGGCGGGCGGGAACATCGCCACCGCCAGCCCCTGTATCGCCCGCAACGCGAACGCGACCTCGGGGGACGGGCTCAACGCCACCGCCGCCGAGGTGAGCGCGGCCAGCGGCAGTCCGATCATCAGCAATCTGCGGCGCCCATAACGGTCGGAAAGTGGGCCGAACACCAGGAAGCCGGCGCCGTACCCGATGCCGAACGCGGTCACCAGCCAGGTCAGCCCGCCCGGCGAGGAACCCCAGCCGGCGGCCATGTCGTGCAGGAGCGGGATCACGACGTACAACTGGCCGCTGACCAGCACAGCGGTGAGGGTGAACGCCGTCATCGTGCGCCCGAACGGGGCGCGGACCGGTGCGGCCGCCGCGAGGGTGGGCGGCGCGTAAGGAGTGGTTGTCGCCATGTCTCCGGACGGTACACCAACCAACTAGTTGGATGTCAACTGGATGATTGGATTGCAACCAACTGGTTGGTGGCTATGATGGGCGGCATGGCACCCAAGGTCTCGACCGCCGCCACGCGCGCCGCCCTGCTGGAGGCCGCGCGGGAGGAGTTCGCCGCGTACGGCGTGGCAGGCGCCCGCGTGGATCGCATCGCCGAGCGCGCCGGCGTCAACAAGGAGCGCATCTACGGGCATTTCGGCAGCAAGGAGAAGCTGTTCGACGCCGTCATCACCGAGGCACTCGACGATCTGACCACCCGGATCGCGCTCCCCGGCGGCGACCCCGCGGACTACGTGGCCAGGCTGACGGACTACTACCACACGCATCCCGAGCTGGTACGGCTGCTGATGTGGGAGGCGCTCAACTACCGCGGCCCGCAGCTGCTGCCCGGCCAGGAGGCGCGGGTGGAGCGGTGTGGCCGCAAGACCCGCTCGCTGGCAGAGGGACTTGGGGTGGAGCCCTCCCCCAGGGTGGCACGGATGGTGTTCCTGCTGACGGGACTGGCTCTGTTGCCGTCGATGCTGCCGCAGCTCGGACGGATCATCCTGGGAGATGCCGCGGACGACCACGAGGCCATGCGGGAGCAGATCGCCGAGATCGTGGCAGCCGGCTTCAAGTAACGGCGGCTTGGGAGCACGCCACGATGAGCGACAGCGGGGGGAACACAGTGATGGGCGGCACATCTGAGGGCGGGAGCGGGGCGCCGTTGTGGCGCAGGATGGCCGGGCGTGACCCCGCCGAGCCGCATCGGGTCGCCACCCCGCTGGAGCTCCTGTCCGATCTGTGCTTCGTGGTCGCCGTGGCGCAGGCCGCCGCCACCCTCCATCACGCGCTGTCCGAGGGGCATGCGGGCACGGGCGTGCTCGGCTACGCGATGGTGTTCTTCGCGATCTGGTGGGCGTGGATGAACTTCACCTGGTTCGCCTCCGCATACGACACCGACGACACGGCGTACCGCTTGCTGATCTTCGTGCAGATGGCCGGGGTGCTCGTCCTCGCCGCCGGGATCCCGCGGGCCCTGCAGGACAGGGACTTCACGCTGGTCACCGTCGGTTACGTGGTGATGCGGGTGGCGCTCGTGCTGCTCTGGCTGCGCGCCGCCCAGGGGCACGTCGAGGGGCGGCGCAGCGCGCTGCGGTACGCGTCCGGGCTGGCGGTGGTCCAGGTCGGCTGGATCGCCCGGCTGGCATTGCCCGAGCAGACAGGGCTGGCGGCCTTCTTCGTGCTGGTGCTCGCGGAGCTGGCGGTGCCGGTCTGGGCCGAACGGTTCTGGTCCACCACCTGGCATCCGCATCACATCGCCGAGCGCTACGGCCTGTTCACGATCATCGTCCTCGGCGAGTCCATCCTCGCGGCCACCATCGCCGTCCAGACCGGGCTGGAGCGGCGGCTCGACGCGGGTCCGCTGCTGTCGGTGGCGCTCAGCGGCATGGTCATCGTCTTCGCGATGTGGTGGCTGTACTTCTCCCGCTCCGCCCACCTGTTGCTGACGTCGAACAAGGTCGCTTTCCGCTGGGGCTACGGCCATTATCTGATCTTCTCCTCCGCCGCGGCGATCGGCGCGGGGCTGGCGGTGAGCGTCGACTTCCACACCCATGAGGCACATATCGGCTCCTTCGGGGCCGGGGCGGCGGTCGCCGTACCGGTGGCCGTCTTCCTCATCAGCCTGTGGCTGGTGCATGTGCGGCCGCATCGCCCCGGTCCCGTGGTGGACGGCTCCTATCTCGCGGGGGTGGCCGCGGTGCTGGCGACGCCGTTCACCGGCCTGCCGCTGCCGCTGATCGCGGCGGTGATGATCGCGCTCATCGTGGTGACCCAGCACGCGGCGGCGTCCGTACGCCGGAAGTCCGGGTCGACGGCGGTGACGTGACAGCAAGCGTTCATGTGGTGATGGTGATCATGGGTGGGCGTTCGCCTATCCCGATGTCGCGCAAGAGGACGTCGTGTCCGTCCGACCCCCTGCGGAACTGCGCCAACCGCTCCGAAGGTTCGTGGCAGTCACGGATCTTGCCCTGCCGCCGCAGCCGTGACCACGCGGCCAGCATGATCTGGGAGGCCATCCCCCCGAGCGCCTCGGTCGACTGCGGGGAGTGCTCGCGCGACCCCAGGTCCACCTGGGCGAGCGCGTCCAGCCCGGCCAGGTCCAGCAGATCGATCAGGAGCCCGAGCTCCACGCCGTACCCGGTGAGGAACGGCACCCGCTCCAGGGCCGAGCGGCGGCCGGCGTACTCGCCGGCCAGGGGCTGGACGAAACCGGCCAGTTGTGGCCAGTGGAGGTTGATCAGCGGGCGGGCCACGAGCTCGGTGACGCGGCCGCCGCCGTTGGAGGTGTCGTACAACGGGCGGTCATAGACACCCTTGGCGTACACCACGGTGGGGTCCGCGAGGAGCGGCCCGAGCAGGCCAAATATCAACGAAGCGCGAAATTTCCGGATATCTGCGTCGGCGAACACCAGCACGTCCCCCGAGGTCACCGCCAGCGACTTCCAGAGCGCCTCGCCCTTGCCGTCCAGCGGCGTGAGCTGAGGGAGGATCTCGTCCTGCGCGTGCACGCAGGCCCCCGCGCGCGCCGCCACGAGCGCCGTGTCGTCGGAGGAACGCGAGTCGATCACCACGATCTCGTCCACGAGCCCGTCCAGCTCCCGCCGGATCACTCTGACGATCTCGCCCACGGTCTCCCGCTCGTCGCGGGCCGGGAGCACCACGCTCACCGTGGTCCGCCCCTTGACGGCCTTCAGGTCCCGGAGCGGCCAGTCCGCGGCGGACGAAGTACGGCGCCGCAACCATCCCCGCACTTCAGGAAGCATGCGACACCTCCCCCCGTATCCCACATTTCAGCTTATGCGGTCGTGGCGTGCCGCTCCAGGAACGTATACACGTCGGCCTCGTCCACCCCCGGGAACGAGCCCGGCGGCAGCGCGGCCAGCACGTGGGAGTTGGCGCGGGCGGACGGCCAGGCGTACCCCTCCCAGCGTTCGGACAGCTCGGCGGGCGGGCGGCGGCAGCAGTCGCCGTTGGGGCAGCCGGATCTGGTGCGGTTGGTGGTCTCGCGGCCCCTGAACCAGCGCGACTCCTTGTACGGCACCCCCAGCGTGATCGCGAAGTCCCGCTCGCGCGACGGATCCACGTGCGCCACGCAGAAGTAGGTCCCGGTGGGCGAGTCGGAGTACTGGTAGTACACCGAGAACCGATCGGGCGAGGCGAACACCTGCCGCCCCGACCACTGCAGGCACATCCGCTGCCCTTCGATGGCCCCCTGCTCGTCGGCCGGGAAGACGATGCCGTCGTTCTCGTACGCCTTGTAGATGGTGCCACCGGCGTCATTGCGCACGAAGTGGCAGACGAGGCCCAGGTGGTGGGTGGCCAGGTTGGTGAAGCGATGGGCGGCCATCTCGTACGAGACCGCGAAGACGTCCCGCAGGTCCTCCACCGACAGCGCCCGGTCGGCCTTGGCCTCCTGGAGGTAGAGCGCGGCCGTCCGCTCGGGGACGAGGACGGCGGCGGCGAAGTAGTTGGCCTCGGTGCGCTGGCGCAGGAAGTCGGCGAAGTCGCGCGGCTTGCCGTGGCCGAGCGCGAGGTGGCCGAGGGTCTGGAGCAGGATCGTGCGCGGGGTGTGCATGCCGAGCTGCTCGTGTTTGACGTAGATGCGGCGGTTGCGGAGGTCGGTGATGGAACGTACGGACCGGGGCAGATCTTGCGCGGTGTGCACCGTGTAGCCGAAGTGCGTGACCAGGCTCTGGATCATACTCTGGGACAGGGCGCCCGTACGGTAGCCGACCGCGTCGAGCGCCTTGGCGGCGGCCTGCTCGATCTCACCGAAGTAGTTGCCCACCTCGCGCTGCCTGCGCCGCAGCTCGGCGTTGGCGGCCCTGGCCTCCTCCGGGGTGGCGGTGCCGCGGGCCTGACGGGCGCGCAGCTCTCCGTACAGGCCGAGAATGTGTTCGAGCACGTCGTTCGGCACACGGGCGGAGACCTTCAGGCGCGGCAGCCCGAGCGCGGCGTAGATGGGGTCGCGCTGCGCCTCCTCCAGCGCGATCTCGAGCTGCGCGCGGCGGTTGGGCGCCTGGCGGCGCAGCAGCTCCTCGACGGGCACGCCGAGGGCGGCGGCCAGCGCCTTCAGCAGGGAGAGTTTCGGCTCGCGCTTGCCGTTCTCCAGCAGCGACAGCTGGCTGGGCGCCCTGCTGACGCGCGAACCGAGGTCCGACAGGGTGAGACCGCGCTGTTTGCGCAGGTGGCGCAGGCGCTGGCCAAACGCGATGAGATCGAGCTCCTGCGTCAAAGACAGCGGTTCTTCACCTAGCAAGGGCGCCATGCGGGCATCTTAGGCAGAAATTCGGCCCATTTTCTAGAGCCTTCCGGCACGCGTCGGGTCACTCGGATTGGTCTAGGCCAAAGAGAAAACTATGGATTTCTTCACAGTTGAATACCCGCGAGTAATACACATTCAGGAAAATTACGCGATTCTTCTGCACGTTCTCGACTATGGGGCGGGCGTGCCGGGGCACAGACTCGGCGTGAGCCCCAGGGGACGAAAAGGAGTGAACCATGATCGATCGCCTCAAGGGAGCTGCTGAGCAGCTGCAGGACGAATGGGACAACGACCCTCGCTGGGAGGGCGTCGAGCGCACGTACCGCGCGGAAGACGTGATCAGGTTGCGCGGCAGCGTGCAGGAGGAGCACACGCTGGCCCGGCTGGGCGCCGAGCGGCTGTGGGACCTGCTGCACACCGAGGACTACGCGTCCGGCCGGACGTGGCGCAGCCCGAACCCGCTCTTCGACGACGTCTGGTCGATCAAGGCGGTGGGGGACCGCGAGCTCCGGAT
>NZ_JBFANV010000129.1:0-24561 GCF_040674955.1 Nonomuraea sp. NPDC049695
GATGTCTTGGAGTGACACACCTCTTCTACAGCGGCTCCGCTGCTTTGTTCACCGGCTTTGACGAACAGCCCTAACTCTTAACTGAACGGCGTTGGGTCTAGAGGAGCGCGTACTCGACGGCTGTGGCGGCGGAGGCCGCGGCCTGGATGGCCGCGACGGCGGCCAGTGCCACGGCGAGCATGACGACGAACCTGATGGCAGCACGCATGTGAGTCCCCTGTCGATCGGCGGTTTCCACCATCTCTTCGGCGCCGGGCGGAGGACGGATGACTGCTCGCCGCATTCCGCTGCCGGTCACGAAGCCAGCCCGGCCTCCTTGCGGAGGAGGGCGGCGAGGGAGCCCGGGTCAGCGGCCGTGACGCCCTTGGCGGCGAACCAGGTGGCGACGTTGTTCGCGTCCCGGTCAAGGAAGGACGGGCCGGTCGGGTGCGCGATCACGTCCACGATCTGCGGCAGGTCGATGATCACGAGTCTCCCGTCATGGACCAGCAGGTTGTACGGCGACAGGTCGCCATGGGCCAGCCCCTCCCTGGCCAGCGTGACCATGGCCGCCACGAGCTGCTCCCATAGATCGTCCAGGCCCTCGGACACCTGGGCCAGCCGCGGCGCCGCGTACCCGTCGTGCGTCCCGATGAACTCCTGCAGGATCTCGGTCTCGACGATCTGCACCGGGTACGGCACGGGAACCCCCAGCTCCCACAGCCGGCACAGTGCCGAGAACTCGGCCACCGCCCACTGGGCGGCGATCACCTGCTTGCCGAACGCCGTGCGGTTGGCCATGGCCCGGTTCATGCGGCTCTCGCGGGTCCTGCGGCCCTCCAGGTAGCCGGAGTCGCGGTGGAAGAGGCGGTGGTCGGAGCCGCGGTAGCGCTTGGCGGCCAGCAGGCAGACCCGGTCCGTGCCGGGCACACCCCGGGAGATCAGGTGTACGTCGGCTTCCTTGCCGGTCTTGAGAATGCCGTACTCGGTATCGACGGCGGCCAGCTCGGTGACCAGCCAGTCGGGGTACGGCCTGGGCCCCTTCTCCGTCGGTGTGCTCTGGTCCCAGGTGGACCAGCGATCACCCTCGGGCGGCCCGTCGTCGGTCTCGGGGGTGCTCTCCAGCCACTCGATGTCGTCGGCGTCGAGGGCGTTCTTGCCACGGGTGCGGTGTTGCGAGTGCTTCGGCACGGTGGGATTGCTCCAGGTGTGAGCCCACCGGTGCGCCGATCAGATCAGTGGCGGATGCCCGGTGGGAGGGATGGGGGACGCGGAAAACGGCACGCGAACAGTCGTCGTCACGGTCTCATCCTCCCTTCGCGCCAAGGCTCAGCGATCAACGCGCCGAGTATGCCGGGCCGGTGCGAGGGCCCGCAACTCATTTATGGCCGGGGCGTAAATGCGGTGCGGCGGCCCCGGCCTGGCTTGTACGGTGCGGGACATGCGACGTTGCCCGGAATGCGACCACTGGGAGCCCGCCGGCGCCCACGGATGCGCGCGGTGCGCGGGACTGGTGGACGAGATCGTCGAGGAGGGCTGGCGGGAGTTCCTGGAGCGTGAGTTCGGCACGTCCCGGCCGCCCGACGAGCGCGTCATCGCCGAGATGGTCGCCGACGAGCCCGACAAGCACCCGTGGCGCGTGGTGGACGCCGCCTACGACCGGCTGACCTGCCCCGAATGCGGCGGCCGGCTCAGCCGGGGCCCGGCCGGATGCGCCCCCTGCGAGCTGGCGAACGGCTTTCGCTACTCCGCCATCGAGATCGACCGCCCCGCCGTCCCGCCGGGCAACGAGCACGCCCTGCGGGTGAACGTGGCCGTGACGCGTAGGCCGTACGGGAAAGGGATCTCGGAGTCCGAGGTGTTGCTGCGGCGGCTGTCGCTGCCCATCCTTCTCGAGGGCCGCCTCCCCACCCGAGCCCAGGCCCAGGCCACCAAGGCCCTGGCCAACAGCGGCGCCACGGAGGCGGAGCTCGCCGCGCTCATCTACGGGGAGTGGGGCGGCGCCTAGCGTGGCGGCCACTCCAGACGGAGGTCGATGTCGACGTCGAATCCGATGTCGGTGCGCAGGCGCTCGCGATGGATCCCGGTGGGCACATAGGCCCTGACCGCGGGCTCGAGCTCGAACGTGTAGGCCACGGGCTGGTCGGCTTCCTGTTCGATGCGCCAGAAGTGCTTGATGCCCGCGGCGGCGTATTTGAGCGGCTTTGTGGTGCGATCCCTCTCCAGCGAGTCCTCTGAGGCCACTTCCACCACAAGATGGACGTCTTCGGGGGTGAGGGAGGTGGTGGCGAGCGTGAACGCCGAGCTGTCCACCACGAGGACATCCGCCTCCGGACGCTGGCGCGCGCCCAGCGTCACCGTCATTCCCCGAAGGACCGTCAAGTGCTTCGGGGGACGGAGACGCTGCTCGAACAGCCGCACGGTGACCATGTGGAAGCACGTCTGCGGCGACCGTATGACGAGTGCCCCGTCGATCAGCTCCACGTGCCTGGGTGCGTCGGGAGGCAGGTTGTCGAGCATGTCGGCGGTCCAGCCCTCGGGAGGCCCCGGGTAGAACCACTCGGGAAGTGCCGTGGTCATCCTCGTGTCTCCCTCGACCGGCTCACGCAGCGGATCAATAGTGACACGGTGAGTAGCCGTCAGGGGAGATCTTTGCGTTCCTCGATCGAGCGGCGGTAGAGCTCGTCGATCTGGTCCAGCGGGTCAGGGGCGTGCCGGCGGGCCTCGATCTCCAGATCGGTGCGTGAGCTGAGATCGGCGATACCCGTGGCCGTGTGCCGGACCTGGTCGCCCAGGAGGTCGGCGCGGATGCGGGCGCACATGGCCGTCAGCTTGGCCTGGTGCTCCCTGAGCCGGCCGAGCGTGGCGTGGTCGACGTACGGCGACATGCGGCGCTGCTGGGCGTACATGCCGAGCTGGCCGTCGTGGACGTCCGCCTGCGCCGACAGGTCGGCCATGAGGCGGGGCAGGTCGCCGAGGCCCCAGCCCTGGCGCTGGGCGTGCTCGACGGCCTGGCGGGTGAGGGACACTTCGCGGCGCAGGTCGAGCCGGAGGCGCTCGACCTCGGCGGCGTCGCCCGTGCCCATGGCGTTGACCTGCGTGGTGAGCCGCGTCGTGGCCTGCTTGGCCTTGACCGCCGCCTTCCTGCCGAGCTTGACCAGGAGATAGATGCCCGCGCCTCCCAGCAGCAGGAGGAACGCCAGGATCACGACTACGACGACAACCAACTCGCTGATCTCCGTCACCCCCTGTCGGTGTTGATGATTTGAGGATAGTGCGCCGGGGCGGATACGGCGCGGCGTCGTACCAAGCAAGCACTTGATTGGAGTGGTCGGGCTGTGTTTCAGTGCTCAGGGAGGAGGGCGAGGGAGATGCCGTACGCGGACGTGGGTGGAAATATCCGGCTCTTCTACACCGATGACGGGGAAGGGCCGCCGTTGCTGCTCGTCCACGGGTGGGGCGCCGACTCCCACCAGTGGTCCTGGCACATCGACGCGCTGGCCGCCGCTCACCGGGTGGTCGCCGTCGACCTGCGCGGGCACGGCTACTCGTCCGTCCCGGATGACGGCAACACCCCGCGCATGATGGCCGAGGACCTGAGCGTTCTCCTGGGAATCCTCGGCATCCCCCAGGTGGTCGCCGTCGGGCACTCGATGGGCGCCCAGGTCGTGTCCATCCTCGCCGTCGAGCACCCCGAGCTCGTGCGCGGCCTCGTCGCGGTCGACCCCGGCTACGGCATGACGGACCGGGTCGCCTCCCGCTTCCCGAAGATGATCGCGGGCCTGCGCGGCGAGCACCCCCACGCCGCGGCCGAGCGGATCGACAAGTGGTGCACGAACGCCGGCACGCCCCCGGTCATCAGGCGCTGGCACAAGCGCAGGCTGTACGGCATGCCGCCGCACGTGCTGGCGCAGGCGTTCGAGGCCATGTTCACGGCTCCCGACGCCATCGGCGTACGCCCGGCCAGCGACGACTACCTCGCGCGCAGGCGCTGCCCCGTGCTGTCGGTCTGGTCGGACCAGGAACAGGCGAGCTGGGAGTCGGGGCTGCTCAAGGACCCCGCGTCCAAGGTCGTGTGCTGGGAGGGCGCCAGTCACCGGCTGCACGAGGAGCGCCCCGGCGAGTTCGTGGACCTGGTGGAGGAGTGGCTGGGCGCTCAGAGCTGACCGCGTGCCGCCTTCCTGCGGGCGCGGAAGCGGCGTACCCGTCTGATCGACCACCACGCCAGCACGGCGAGCGCGAGCAGCGCGACGATCACCAGCACGGGGGCGAAGACGGCGACCACGCTCATGCCGAACGAGCCCGCGTCCTCTATCGTGCTCACCACCGGGGCGCCCACGCCCGCCGTGCCGACGTTGATCATCGGACGGGCGGTGGCCTTGATCGCGTGTACGGCCAGCGCCATCACGATGCCCAGCAGCCAGCCGGCCCATGGGTGCTCGGTCATCCAGGTGGAGTGGTCCAGCTCGGCCGCGGCGCTCGTGGCCGAGAAGACCACGCCGCCCGACGCCGGGCGGACCACGGTCTGGATGGTGTCGTTGACGCTGTCCACTGCGGGCACCTTGTCCAGGACGAACTCGGCCACCAGCAGGACGGCGATCACGGCGAGCACGCCCCAGTTGGACAGCCAGGAGTAGCCGTCGGGGAGCTTCACGGCGTCCGTGAAATTGGCCAGGACGCCCACGACCAGGAGCGGGATGTAGGCGTTCAGCCCGGCGGCCGTGGACAGCCCCAGGCCGGTCAATGCGGCGAACATGTCCCTAGTCTGCCCCGCGCCGGGCTCGGGGGCGTCAGCCCTTGATGGCGCCCTGCGTGATGCCGCTGACGAAGCTGCGCTGGAACACGAGGTACACGACGACGATCGGGGCGATGACGATCAGGCAGGCCGCCGCCAGCAACGGGATGTCCGTCGTGTACTGGCCGACGAAGAGCCCCAGGCCGCTCGGCGCCGTACGCCGGTCCGGGTCCTGCATCATCACCAGGACCAGCATGAACTGGTTCCACGACCACATGAAGTACAGCACCGACAGCGTGGTCACCGCGGGCCACGAGATGGGCAGCAGCACCCGCGCCAGGACCACGAGGTCCCTGGCGCCGTCGATGCGCGCCGCCTCGACGAGTTCGTCGGGCACGTTAGAGAAGTGCGTCTGCATCCAGTACACCCCGAACGGCATGAACAGCGCCGCCTCGGCCAGGATGACGCCGACGTAGGAGTTGGTGAGGCCGACCTCGCGCAGGTTGAAGTAGAGCGCCACCACGATGACCTCGATCGGCAGCGTCAGCCCCATCACGAACCCGAACGACAGCGTCCGGTGCCCCCACACCTTGAGTATCGCCAGCCCGTAGCCGGCGAGCGTGGCCATCGCCACCGCGAGCGGTACCACGAAGACCGCGATCAGCACGCTCGAACGCATGAGGTTCGTGAAGTTCCCCCGCTCCCACGCGAGCGCGAAGGTCTCCCACGACCACCGGTCCGGGATGCTCAACCCGTCGAGCTGCGCGCCCGAGGGATGCAGGGCCGCCAGGACGATGCCGGCGAAGGGCACCAGCACCATGACCGCCAGCAGGACGAGGACTCCGTAACGGACACTGACACCGCCGCGCATGCTCAACTCTCATCATCCCTGGTGAAGTATCGGACGGCGCTGACGACGGCGACCACGATCACGGTCAGCACGACGGCCAGCGCGCTGGCGCCGCCGATGTCGCCCTCGTTGAAGGCCAGCCGGTAGACGAGCAGGCCGGGCACGTTGGTCTGCCCCGCCGGGCCGCCGTTCGTGGTGACGAAGACGAGGTCGAAGCTGGCCAGCGCCGAGATGGTGGTGATGACGCCGGCGACCGTGATCTCCCTGCGCACCCCGGGCACGGTGACGTGCCGGAACTGCCGGAACGCCCCCGCTCCGTCGAGCCTGGCGGCCTCGTACAGGGACGGATCGATCTTCTGCGCGCCGGCCAGGAAGAGCATCATGCACAGCCCGCTCATCACCCACGTCCCGATCAGGCCGAGCGCGACCAGCGCCAGGCCGTAGTCGCCCAGCCAGGCACGGGTGATCGACCCGAGCCCCACCAGGTCGAGGAACTGGTTGACCACGCCGGACTCGCTGTAGAGCCACCGCCAGGTGATGCCGACGGCGACGAGCGGCAGCACCTGGGGGAGGAAGAAGACGATCCGGAAGAACGTCATCCCCCGCCGCACCTTGCCCATCAGGAGCGCCGTCATGAGCAGCCCGACGCCGATGGGGATGATCGAGAAGAAGACGATCAGCGCGAGGCTGTGCAGGATGGCCTCGTACAGCTGCGAATCACGGAAAATCTTGACGTAGTTGGACAGGCCCGCCCACTCCGCCGGCAGGATCCCGTCCCAGGTCAGGAGGGACAGGCGGAGCGTGTTCAGCGCCGGCCAGATGGCGAAGCCCAGGTAGACCGCGACCGCGGGCAGCACGTACAGCCAGCCGCGCGCCCGTCGCCCCAGCCGACGCGGCGGGCGGGCGGGCCCGTCGGTCACCCGCCCCTCGCCGCGGGCCTGAGCGGCCCGCGGCGGGGAGACGGCCGGGCTCAGCTCACGAGCCATGATGTCCGTCCCACGACTCCTGAAGGGACTTCAGGAAGGCGTCGGGGGCCATCTTGCCGCTGATGAGACCCTGGATGCCCGGAGTCAGCTTGTCGATCATGCCGGGCGAGGCGAAGTCGGGGAACGGCACGATCCCGTTGGCCTGCGCCACCGGCGCGAAAACACTCGCGATGTCGCCGCGCAGCCCCGTGGCGCCCAGTTCGGCCTTGGTGTCGACCGGCATGAACCCGCCGTCGAACTCGATCTTCGCCGCCTCCGGCGAGCCCAGGTAGTCGAGGAAGGCCGCGGCGACGTTCGGGTTCTTGGACTTCGACGAGATGGCGTACGCCACGCTCGCCCCCGAGGCGACCTTCGCCGGCTCGCCCGACGGTGTGGGCATGAGGAAGAAGCCCACGTCGTCCTTCATCTCCGTCTCCAGCGCGGAGGCGCCCCAGTTGCCGGTGATCAGGAACGCGCTCTTGCCCTTGGCGAAGCTCGCCAGCGCGTCGGGGTCCGCCGTGGCGCTCGCCCCGCTGGAGATGTAGCCCTTCTTCGCCCAGTCGGTCAGCGTCTGCGTGGCCTTCAGCGCGGCCGGGTTCTCGATCGTCGCGCCCGGCTTGCCGTACACCCACGACCGGTAGTCGTTGACGTCGCCGGTGACGTTGAGCAGCGCGTTCCAGAGGTGGAAACCGCCGACCTGGAGCGCGCCGTTGCTCAGCGGCGTCTGGCCGGCGTCCTTGGCCTTCTGCATCGCGGCCTCGAAGTCGGCCAGCGTCTTCGGCGCCTCTTTCACGATCTTCTTGTTGTAGAAGACGCCGAGCACGGAGAGCCCGCCGGGGACGGCGTACAGGTTGCCGGTCCCGAACTGCTTGGCCGACTTGTCGGAGCTGAGGACCTCGAGGCTGGCCGGCGGGAACTTGGTCGTCCAGCCGTACGCCTTGGACCACGGGCTCAGGTCGAGGATGAGGCCGGCCGGGACCAGGGAGTTCATGGCGCCCGGGTTGTACTGGGCGATGTCGGGTGCCGCGTCCCCCGACATCGCCAGTTTGATGGACTTGATGTAGTCGTTGAACGGCGTCATCTGGGGCTTGATGGTGACGTTCGGATGCTTCTTGGTGAAGCCGTCGATGAGCGCCTTGGTGGGCGGGTCGTTCGTGTAGGCCAGGGTGAGCGTCACCGGGTCGTTCGGAATGGTGGTCGACACGTCGACCTTGGTCGCCGTACTTCCGCCGGAGCCGCTGGTGCCGGCGCAGGCCGTCAGAGCGAACGCCGTCGTGACGCTGAGCGCCGCGACCGCCGCGCGCCGGGCTGGTCTCGTCATGCGTATGACCTTTCTCAATCGGGGGGTGGCGTCGTGTCTTCAACGGCCCTCAAGGCGACCGCTTCGCACCAGGCCGAACCTGGTTCGCTCGATCTCGTCCAGCGAGTGGAGCAGCGCCCCGTGGACGACGGCGTCCTCCTGGAGCGCGGAGACCTCCAGGGCCGGCTGATCCAACGGCTGGCCGGACAGATGCCGCCGGAGCGCCGTCAGCAGCGGCTCGCCGCATCTGGCCAGGGGTCCGCCGATGACCATGAGCCGCGGGTCGAGGATCGCCCTGATCACGGCGATGCCCTTGGCGAAGCGGCGGGCCACCACGTCGATGGCCTCCAGCGCCGCCGGGCTGCCCTCGACGACGGCGTCCAGCACGGCCTCGAGCGCCTGCTCTCCCGCGGCCTCGATCCGGGCCAGGAGCGCGCCGTCGCCGGCGCGTCCGGCCGCCGCCGCGGCCAGGCGCACGATCTCCGTGCCGCCGACCCGGTCCTCGAACGGGCCGAGGCCCCGCGGATGGCGGGCCCCGGCGGGCTCCTCGGTGAACAGGTCGAGGAAGCCGACGTCGCCGGCGTCGTTGGAGGCGCCGCGGTAGAGCTCGCCGTTGAGCACGATCCCGGCGCCGACCCGCTCACCCCAGTGAATCATCACCAGGGAGTCCTCGCGCTGTTCGGCGTCCCGCCACCGCTCGCCCTGCGTGGCCAGCTTGACGTCGTTGTCCAGGTAGACCGGGCAGCGCAGCGCCTCCTTCAGCCGGCGCGCGAGGAGGTCGCCGGTCAGGCCGGGCATGCTCGGGATGAGCTTGATGACCCCGCACGCGGGATCGACGATGCCGGGGGTGCCCACCGAGGCGAACCAGAGGTCGCCGGTCGTGATGCCGGCCTTGCGCAACGCCCGGTCCACCGTGGACAGGAGCGTCTCCACCACCTGCTCACCGCCGCGACCGGCGCCGAGCTGCTCCACATCGGTCACCGTGACCGTCCCGGCCAGGTCCGCCACCGCCACGCGCACGTCCTGCGGACTGATCGACAGGCCCAGCACGTGGCCCGCCTCCGCCCGGAACCGCACCAGTTGCGCCGGCCGGCCCGCGCGGGTGGAGTCGCGGTCGAGCGCGCCGAACTCGACGAGCCCCTCGGCGGCCAGCGCGTTGAGCGAGCGGGTGACCGCCTGGCGGGAGAGCCCCACGGCCTTGGCCAGCGCGGACACGCTCATGCTGGACTCGGCCCGCAGCTTCCGCAGGACGGCGGCGGCGTTGACCTCTCGCATGAACTGTGTGCCGGCGGCCACGACCTGCTCCATGCCCTCTCCCTGTCATCGGTTGCCGGTACGCTAGCATATTAATTATGGACCGTACGGAACTAATTAGTCGAGGGGTGTGACCTGCGATGTCGTCCGGTGACGGCCCACTCTGGGCGGACACTGTCCGCGGCCTGGCCCACCGCGTGCTGGGGCCCGTGGCCGAGTCGGTACGGTTCGCCGCCCGCGACGGCGGCGGGCGCGAGTACGCCTACGAGGCGGCGCGCGGCGTGCTCACCATCGCCGCGACCGACGGGGTGAGCGCCTCGGTCGCGCTCCACCACTATCTCCGTGACCGCTGCGGCGCCTCCGTGGGCTGGGACACGGTCCTGCCGCTGGGGCTGACGTCGCTGCCCGACGCCCCGCTCCGCGAAGGCTCGGCGCGGGTGCGCGAGGGCTACTACTTCAACTTCTGCACCTTCAGCTACACGATGCCGTACTGGGACTGGGCCGACTGGGAGCGCGAGATCGACTGGATGGCCCTGCACGGCATCACGATGCCGCTCGCGGTCACCGGCCACGAGGCCGCGCTGCACGCCGCCTACTCCCTCCTCGGCCTCGACGACCAGCGGATCCGGAGCTTCCTGGGCGGGCCGGGCTACCTGCCGTTCCAGTTCATGGGCTGCCTCGACGGCTTCGCCGGTCCGCTGCCCTCCTCGTGGATCGAGAGCCACCGCGAGCTCGGGGCGCGCGTCCTCGACCGCGAGCGCGCCTTCGGCATGACCCCTGTGCTCCCGGCCTTCACCGGGCACGTCCCGTACGAGATCGCCTCGACGGCGCGGGCCGGCCGCCGGCACTGGCAGGGGTTCGAGACCTGGGTCCTGGACCCGGCAGACCCGCTGTACGAGCGGATCGGCGCCGAGATCGCCCGCGCGCAGATCAAGCTCTTCGGCACCGACCACGTCTACGCCGCCGACCCGTTCATCGAGATGATCCCCATCGACGCCGACCCGGCCTTCCCCGGGGCCGTGGCGGCGGCGACGCTGGCCGGCCTGCGGGCCGCCGACCCGGACGCGGTCTGGCTCATGCAGGCCTGGCCGTTCTCCTACCAGCGGGACTTCTGGACCGAGGAGCGCGTCAACGCCTTCCTCGACGCGATCCCGGACGACCGGATGATCATGGCGGACCTGTGGGCGGAGCACGATCCGCTGTGGGGCCGCTTCAGGGAGTTCTCCGGGAAGCCCTGGCTGTGGTGCGCGCTGCTCAACTTCGGCGGACGCACCGACCCGGGCGCCGACCTGCGCGGGGTCCCGGCCGGGATCGACGCGGCCCTGGCGGCGGCGAGCCCGCCCGCAGGCCTCGGCCTGTCCATGGAGGCCACCCGCAACAACCCCGTCTTCTTCGAGCTCGTCGCCGACCAGATCTGGAACGAGGTCCCCGACCTGGACGCCTGGCTCGACTCCTTCGTGACCCGGCGTTACGGCACCGGGGACCGGTGGACGGACGAGCTGCGGGCGGCCTGGCGCGGGCTCCTGGACACCGTCTACGCCGCCCGGGGCGTGCGGATCGCCCCCGACCAGTTCCAGGGCGTGCTCACCGCCAACCCCTCGTACGCGCGGATCCCCGGCGGCGTGGCCGAGCTCCGCGACGAGGCCGCCCGCGTCCTCTGGTACGACCCGGCCGTGCTGGCGCGGGCGTGGGAGCGGCTGATCGAGGTGGCCGAGCACGATCCCGCCCTGCAGGACGGTCCGCTGGGGCACGATCTCGTCGAGGTGGGCGTGGCCTTCATGGCCAGGGTCGCCGACCGCTACCACCTCGACGCCGTGGAGGAGTCGGTACGGCTGGGAGCGGCGAGCGCGCCCGGTCTCGACCGGTTCCTGCGGGTCTTCGATGACCTGGACCGGATGCTGGCCTGCCGCCCCGAGTACACCTTCCGGCACTGGGAGTCCAAGGCGCTGTCGTGGGCCGCCGACGCCGCGGACCGCGACGTCCTGGCCGACAACGCCCGCCGCATCATCACGGTGTGGGGCACCTCGGACAGCCCCCTGCTCGACGACTACGCCGGCCGGCACTGGAGCGGGCTCGTCGGCGGCTACTACCGCGACCGCTGGGCGTTGTGGGCGAGCGGCCTCGACCGCGCGCTCGCCACGCCCGCCGCCTCCGCCGCCTCCGAAGCCTCCGAAGCGGAGCTGCAGGAACGGCTCCGTGAACGCGCCGAGGCGTTCCTGCGCGAGGGCCCGGCGCCGGCGCCGGCGCCGCGCGACCTCGGCGATCTGGCCGCGGAGTCACGACGGCTGCTCACCGCCCACGCGACCGCATTCGAACGATGAGGAGCACGATGACCCAGGTGGCACCACCGACCGAACGCCGCAACCCGCGCACCGCCGGCATCGACACGCTGGAGTCAGCAGACGTCCTCCGACTGCTGCTGGACGAGGACGCCAGGGCGGTCGAGGCGGCCCGCGCCGCGACCGGTCCGCTCGCCCGTGCCGTGGACGAGGCGCACCTCCGGCTGAGCGGGGGCGGAGGCGTGCACTACTTCGGCGCCGGCGCGTCGGGGCGGCTGGCGGTGCTGGACGCAACGGAGATCACGCCGACGTTCGGGGTGGAGCGCGGGCTCTTCACCGCGCACTTCGCGGGCGGGGCCGCCGCGCTCACGGACTCGTCCGTCGACCAGGAGGACGCCGAGGAGCTCGGGGCCGCCGACGCCCAGGTCCTCGGCGAGCGCGACGTGGCGGTCGGCATCACGGCGTCCGGGTCCACCCCGTACGTGGCCGGCGCGCTGCGCGCCGCCCGCGCCGCCGGCGCGCTCACCGTGCTGATCACCTGCAACCCGCTGGCGCCCCTGCGCGCGCAGGCCGACATCCACGTCGTCGCGGACACCGGGCCCGAGGCGCTCACCGGGTCCACGCGGCTCAAGGCCGGCACGGCGACCAAGGTGCTGCTGAACGCGTTCTCGACGGCTCTCATGATCAAGGCCGGGCGGACGTACTCGAACCTCATGGTCGGGCTGGTCGCCACCAACGCCAAGCTCCGCGAGCGGGCGGTGAGCGTGCTCGCGGAGGCGACCGGCCTCCCTAAGGAGGCCTGCCGCGCCGCGTTGGAGGAGTGCGGCGGCCGGATCCCCGAGGCGCTCGTGCGCCTCCTCACCGGCTGCCCGCCCGACCAGGCGCGGGCGGCGCTCGCCGCGTATCCGGGCGTCCGCGCCGCCGTCGCCGCGCTCGGCGGGCAGGCCGGATGAGCGGCGGCTTCGCGGGCGTGGACGTCGGCGGCGGGGGGATCAGGGTCCAGATCGAGAGCGGAGGGGAGAGCGCGTACGGGGAGGACACGGCCCCGGTGCCCCGGGACAGGGGCCGGGTGGACCTCGACCGGCTCGCCGCCCGGATCGCGGCGGTCGTCGAGGACGCGATCCGGGCCTCGGCTCCGGCGGTTCCCGCGCGGTTCGCGGGGATGGCCGTCGGGGTGACCGGGCTGCCGGGGCTGGTCAGGGATCCCGAGACGCTCTGGCGCGCGCTGGGGGAGCGGTTCGGGCTCGGGGCGCTCGTGGTGGCGGGGGACATGGTGACCACGCACGTGGGCGCGCTCGGGTTCCAGCCGGGGGTGGTCGTCGCCGCTGGAACCGGTGTCATCACCCTCGGCACCGATCTGGACGGCGTCTGGAACCAGTCCGACGGATGGGGTCACCTCCTCGGCGACCACGGCGGCGGCGCCTGGGTCGGGATGCACGGCCTCCAGGCCGCCCTGCGCGCCCACGACGGCCGGGCCGGCGGCTCAGCGCCCCTGCTCGAACGCCTGACCGCCCGCTTCGGCCACCCCCTCGACCTGGTGGCGCTCGTGTACGAGTCGGCCTCGCCGGCGCACCACCTGGCGTCGTTCGCGCCGTCCGTGGCCGACGCGGCCCGTGCGGGTGACCCGGTCGCACGGGACATCTGGGCCGAGGCCGGGCGGCAGCTCGGCCAGACCGCCGTGGCCGCCGCGACCGGGCTCGACCCGGTCTTCTCCTGGGGCGGGCGCCTCTTCGACGCCGCGGACCTGCTGATGGAGCCGTTCCAGAGCACCGTACGGGCCCTGCTGCCCGGGGCCCGGTTCGCGCCGCCGCGTGGCTCCTCGGCGGACGGCGCGCTCGCGCTGGCCAGGGCCGCGGCGGGTGGTGAGGTCCGGCCGCACCACCCCTACCTGTACGTCTTCGCGGCTAGTCGGAGCCGGACAGGCGCCGAAGCCGCTCCACCGCCTCCCCGAACTCGCTGATCATGTCGTAGACCACCTCGCGGGCCGGTCTGATCTGGTCGAGCTGGCCCACCACCTGGCCCACGAAGTAGTTGACCAGCTCGAGTGCCCCCGGCTCGCCCTTCTCGGCCGCCGCCCCGATGCGGGCCATCGCGCCCTCGGCCACCAGCAGCTGCAGCGGCATCCCCAGCGGTCCCGGGCTCTCCTGGCCGGAGTCCCACTCCTCCGTCCAGGCGGACTTGAGCTGGCGGGCCGGCTTGCCCGTACGGGACCTGGACCGGACCGTGTCCAGCGACGAGGCGGCCAGGAACTTGCGCTTGACCGCCGGGCTCGTCTCGGCCTCCTCCGTGGTCAGCCAGACCGAGCCGCACCACACGCCCTGCGCGCCGAGCGCCATGGCCGCCGCCATCTGCCTGCCTGACGCGATGCCGCCCGCCGCCAGCACGGGGGTCGGGGCCACCGCGTCCACGACCTGCGGCACCAGCACCATCGTGGAGACCTCGCCGGTGTGCCCGCCCGCCTCGGTGCCCTGCGCCACGATGAGGTCCGCGCCCGCGGCCACCTGCCTGCGGGCGTGCTCGACCGTGCCGACCAGCGCCGCCACCGGCACGCCCGCCTCCCTGGCCTTGGCGACCATCTCGGGCGGGGGCGGACCCAGGGCGCTGGCGATGAGCCCGATCGGGTGCTTGAGCGCCACGTCGATCAGCCCCGTCGCCCCGGTCGCCGTCACCCGCCTGCCGAGCTCGTCCGCCACCGCCGTCAGCGGCTGCACGGGGGCACTCACGCCGTACTTGGACAGCAGGTGGGTGACGAAGTCGCGGTGGCGGTCGGGGACGAAGTCCATGAGGTGCGCCTGCCGGTCGAGCGCGGAGGCGTCCAGCTTGCCGGGCACGAGCACGTCCACGCCGTACGGCCGGCCGTTCACCTGCCCGTCGATCCAGGTCAGCTCGGTGTCGAGCTGTTCGGGCGAGTACGCGATGGCGCCCAGCACGCCGAACCCGCCCGCGTTGGTGACGGCGGCCACCACGTCGCGGCAGTGGCTGAAGGCGAACAACGGGAACTCGATGCCCAGGCGCTCACAGATGGCGGTCCGCATGGTTCGACGCTATCCGGCAGAAGCTTGTTCGGTCCATCCCTTCACCCGGCTGCCCTGCCACGTCTCGCCGACCCGGCGCCGGCCGGCAGGGCAAGTGTTGCGTGCGGCTGAGGTGCTCCGCAGTGCGTGGGGGGTGTCGGGGTCAGGAGGCGGTGGCGCGGCGGTCCAGGGGGAGGGGGATGGGCGGGGCGTGCCACCCGAGTTCCGGCGTGTAGCCGCGTACCAGCCTGGCCGGGACGCCGGCGACCACGCTGTGGTCCGGGAACGTGCCGCGGACCACTGCCCCGGCCGCCACCACGCACTGGCGGCCCAGCGTCGTGCCCGGGAGGATGATCGCCCCGGCCCCCAGCCACGAGCCGGAGCCGATCGAGACCGGGCTGTTGCGGGGCCACTGGCGCCCGATCGGGACGTCAGGGTCGTCGTAGACGTGGTTCTGGTCGGTGATGTACACGTACGGGCCGGTGAAGACGTCGTCTCCGATGTCGACCGACTGGTGGGCCACGATGTGCGAGCCGCGGCCGATCGAGCAGCCGCGCCCGACGCGGAGGATGGAGTCGGGCCCGAGGTCCGCCCCCGGCATCATGCCGCACGAGAGCGACACGCGTTCGCCGATGAGCGTGTGGTCGCCGATCTCGATCCACTGCTCGCCGAAGATCGCGCCCGGGGGGAACGCGATGCTGACTCCGTCGCCCAGCCGGCGGAACCGGTAGCCCGCTGGGCTCACCGGGGAGATGGCGCCGGCGCGGCGGATCGCCCCGTAGGCACGGTGAATCAGCGTGCCCACTGCCCGCCGTACTAATGACATAGGGACCAAAGTTACCGCTAGGTCAACCCGTTCGAGCATGTCGGGGGCGTTGTTTGATATCCTGAGAGCCCGTGGACAGTTCGACCACACCTCGAGCCACGGGAGCCCCTTTGCGCAGCGCATCGCAAACCAAGCATCTGTTCGTCACCGGCGGTGTCGCCTCCAGTCTCGGCAAGGGGCTCACGGCCTCCAGCCTCGGTCGCCTGCTCAAGGCACGCGGTCTCAGGGTCACCATGCAGAAGCTCGACCCGTACCTGAATGTCGACCCCGGGACCATGAACCCCTTCCAGCACGGCGAGGTGTTCGTCACCGACGACGGTGCGGAGACCGACCTCGACGTCGGCCACTACGAGCGGTTCCTCGACACCCACCTGCACGGCTCGGCCAACGTGACCACCGGGCAGATCTACTCCAACGTCATCGCCAAGGAGCGGCGGGGCGAATACCTGGGCGACACCGTCCAGGTCATCCCGCACATCACGAACGAGATCAAGGACCGCATCAGGGGCATGGCCGGCCCCGAGGTGGACGTGGTCATCACCGAGGTCGGGGGCACGGTCGGCGACATCGAGTCGCTGCCGTTCCTCGAGGCCGTGCGGCAGATCAGGCACGAGGTCGGCCGCGACAACGTGTTCTTCCTGCACGTGTCGCTGCTGCCGTACATCGGCCCCTCGGGCGAGCTCAAGACCAAGCCGACACAGCACAGCGTCGCCGCGCTGCGCAGCATCGGCATCCAGCCGGACGCGATCGTCCTGCGCTCCGACCGGCCCGTGCAGACGGCGATCAAGCGCAAGATCAGCCTGATGTGCGACGTGGACGAGGACGCCGTCGTCTCCGCCGTGGACGCGGCCTCGATCTACGACATCCCCAAGGTGCTCCACTCCGAGGGGCTCGACGCGTACGTGGTGCGCCGGCTCGGCCTGCCGTTCAGAGACGTCGACTGGAAGGAGTGGGAGCAGCTCCTGCGCCGGGTGCACCGGCCGGCGAAGGAGGTCACGATCGCCCTGGTCGGCAAGTACATCGACCTGCCGGACGCGTACCTCTCGGTCACCGAGGCCCTGCGGGCGGGCGGGTTCGCCAACGACGCGCGCGTCAACATCCGGTGGGTCAAGAGCGACGACTGCGAGACCCCCGAGGGCGCCGAGCGCGAGCTCGACGGCGTGGACGGCGTGCTGATCCCCGGCGGGTTCGGCGTACGCGGCATCGAGGGCAAGATCGGCGCGATCCGCCACGCCCGCGAGGGCAAGATCCCGCTGCTCGGCATCTGCCTCGGCATGCAGGGCATGGTCATCGAGGCCGCCCGCAACATGGCCGGCATCGAGGACGCCAACTCCGCCGAGTTCGACCCCGACACCAAGCACCCGGTCATCTCCACCATGGCCGACCAGGAGGACGTCGTCGCCGGCGAGCGCGACATGGGCGGCACCATGCGGCTGGGCAGCTACACCGCCAAGCTCGGCGAGGGCACCCTGGCCAGGCAGCTGTACGGCGGCAAGGCCAAGGCCGACGAGCGCCACCGCCACCGTTACGAGGTCAACAACGCCTACCGCGAGCAGCTCGAGAAGGTCGGCCTGGTCTTCTCCGGCCTGTCACCCGACGGCCGGCTGGTCGAGTACACCGAGCTGCCCACCGACATCCACCCGTTCTTCATCGGCACGCAGGCGCACCCCGAGTTCCGCTCGCGCCCCACGCGGGCCAACCCGATGTTCAAGGGCCTCATCACCGCATCCCTGGAGTACGCGGACGCCAGGGTCGGCGCGAAGGTCGGCCAGTGAAGACGGAAGACACGCCCGAGAGCTGGGACGTCGTCGACTCCAAGGAGCGGTTCCAGGGCCACGTCATCAAGGTGGTCACGGACACGGTGAAGATGCCCCGCGACGAGGTCGCCGACCGCGACTACGTGGTGCATCCCGGCGCGGTCGCCGTGCTCGCGCTCGACGACCGGGACCGGGTGCTGCTGATCAGGCAGTACCGCCACCCCACCCGCATGCTGATGTGGGAGCTGCCCGCCGGCATCCGCGACGTCGAGGGCGAGTCGCTGGTCGCCGGCGCCGCCCGCGAGCTCGAGGAGGAGGCGGGCTACCGCGCCGACACCTGGTACACGCTGGTCGACCTGCGCACCTCGCCCGGCATGAGCGACGAACGGATCAGGGTGTTCCTCGCCCGTGATCTGACCAAGGTCGAGACCGACTTCGTCCACCGGCACGAGGAGATCGACATGCCGGTCGAATGGGTGCCGCTGGCGGACGCGGTCGAGAAGGCGCTCATGGGAATGATCCACAATTCCCCGGCCGTGGCCGGTATCCTCGCCGCGTACGCGGCTTCGGTTGAGGGGTTCGCCCTGTTGCGCCCCGCCGACGCTCCTGAGGCGTGACGGAAGGACCAGCTCGTGGAGGCGGTGCTCTCCAGCTACCTCGCCCATCTGGCGGTGGAGCGGGGCCTCGCTGCCAACACGCTCGCGTCCTACCGCCGTGACCTGCGGCGATACGTCGCCCATCTGCACGCGCGCGGCCGGGCGGAGCTCGACGAGGTGGGGGAGGCCGACGTACTGGCCTTCCTCGCCTCCTTGCGCGAGGGCGACGGCGAGCACCCCGCGCTCGTCGCCAGCTCGGCCGCCCGCGCCGTCTCCGCCGTGCGCGGGCTGCACCGTTTCGCTCTGCGCGAAGGCGTCACGGCCCATGACCCCGCCCACGAGGTAAGCCCGCCGCGCCAGCTCCGCAGGCTCCCCAAAGCCATCGCCGTGGACGAGGTCGAGCGGCTCATCGCCGCCTCCGGCCCCGACGGCGCGCCTCTCACGCTGCGCAACCGCGCGCTGCTCGAGGTTTTGTACGGCACCGGCGCCCGCATCTCCGAGGCCGTCGGGCTGGCCGTGGACGACCTCGAGGACGATCAGGTACGCCTGCGCGGCAAGGGCGGCCGCACCCGCGTCGTGCCCTTGGGCCGCTACGCCCGCTCGGCGCTCGACGCGTACCTCGTACGGGCCCGTCCTGGGCTGCTGGCGCACGGGCGCGGCACCCCCGCCGTGTTCCTGAACGCCAGGGGAGGCCGTCTGACCAGGCAGGGAGCGTGGGAGGTGCT
This sequence comes from Nonomuraea sp. NPDC049695, assembly GCF_040674955.1. NCBI lineage: Bacteria > Bacillati > Actinomycetota > Actinomycetes > Streptosporangiales > Streptosporangiaceae > Nonomuraea > Nonomuraea sp. NPDC049695. The sequence continues at coordinate 18,281 of NZ_JBFANV010000129.1, forward strand.
CCAGGCCGCCGCCGAACGCGCCGGACTCGCCCGGATAAGTCCCCACGTTCTCCGCCATTCCTTCGCAACCCACCTTTTGGACGGCGGCGCTGACGTTAGGGTGGTCCAGGAGCTGCTCGGCCACGCCTCCGTGACGACCACGCAGGTCTACACGCTGGTCACGGTCGACAAGCTCCGCGAGGTCTATGCCGCCGCGCATCCGCGTGCCCGGCAGTGATCTATAGTCGTTTCCGACGTGCGGCACCGTCGGCGTGCCGCCTTGCCGCATAAAGTGCCGACGCCATAGTGTCCGTCCGGACGGTCCGGTTCGGGATCGTCAGGGAGGTTCGAGCTGGTGACTGTGACGACCAAGGGTTCGACCCCGGGGACCCCCGACAACCCCTGGGGCGACACGAAGACCAACGCGCCTTCCAACGGCGTCAACCTGGGGCCCACGCAGCGGCCCCGACCCGTGTTCCCCGAGCCGGTGCCGCCCTCGGTGCACGGCCCGGCGCGCGTGGTCGCGATGGTCAACCAGAAGGGTGGCGTCGGCAAGACCACGACGACCATCAACCTGGGGGCCGCGCTCGTCGAATGCGGCCTCAAGGTGCTGCTGGTCGACTTCGACCCGCAGGGCGCGCTCTCGGTCGGCCTGGGCATCAACCCGCTCCAGCTCGACCTGACCGTCTACAACCTGCTGATGGAGCGGGGCGTCACCGCCGAGGACGTGCTCCTCGAGACCGGCGTCGAGGGGCTCGACCTGCTGCCGAGCAACATCGACCTGTCGGCCGCCGAAGTCCAGCTCGTCACCGAGGTCGCGCGCGAGCAGGTGCTCGGCCGGGTGATCAAGCCGCTGCTGCCGCACTACGACGTGTGTCTCATCGACTGCCAGCCCTCGCTGGGCCTGCTCACGATCAACGCGCTGACCTGCGCCCATGGCGTGATGGTGCCCCTGGAGTGCGAGTTCTTCGCGCTGCGCGGCGTGGCGCTGCTCATGGACACGATCTCCAAGGTCCAGGAGCGGCTCAACGAGGACCTCGAGATCGAGGGGCTGCTGGCCACCATGTACGACGCCCGCACCCTGCACGGGCGCGAGGTGCTGGCCCGCGTGGTCGAGGCGTTCGGCGACAAGGTGTTCCACACGGTGATCAACCGTACGGTCCGCTTCCCCGACGCGACGGTCGCCGGCGAGCCCATCACCACCTTCGACCCGTCCTCGCTGGGCGCGAACGCCTACCGTGAGCTGGCCCGCGAAGTGCTGTCGCGCTGGCCGGCGCCTGCCACAATGGCCAGGTGACCGACTCCGAGCAGACTCCTCAAGGGTTCCAGGTCCACCTGGACGTCTTCGAGGGCCCCTTCGATCTGCTGCTCGGGCTCATCGCCAAGCACAAGCTGGACATCACCGAGGTTTCGCTCTCCAAGGTCACGGACGAGTTCATCGCCTACATCCGCTCGCGCGGGCCCGAGTGGGACCTCGACCAGACCAGCCACTTCCTGCTGGTCGCGGCAACCCTGCTGGACCTGAAGGCGGCCAGGCTGCTGCCTTCCGGCGAGGTGGAGGACGAGGAGGACCTGGCGCTGCTGGAGGCCAGGGACCTGCTGTTCGCACGGTTGCTGCAGTACAAGGCGTACAAGGAGGTGGCGAAGCTCTTCGCGGGGCGGATGGCGGAGGAGGCGCTGCGCTTCCCCCGTACGGCTCCGATGGAGGCGCAGTTCGCCAACCTGCTGCCCGAGCTCATCCTGGGCATCGGGCCGGAGCAGCTCGCCAAGATCGCCGCCAAGGCCTTCACCCCCAAGCTGCCGCCCACCGTCAACGTCGGGCACATCTACCAGCCCCTCGCGAGCGTCAAGGAGCAGGCGGCCATCCTGGTCATGCACCTGCGCCGGCTCCGGCGCGCCACCTTCCGCGCGCTGGTGGCCGACTGCGACGGCACCTTCGAGGTCATCGCCCGGTTCCTGGCGGCGCTGGAGCTGTTCCGGGAGTCGGCGGTGACGTTCGAGCAGGTCGAGCCGCTGGGGGACCTGCACATCACCTGGACGGGCGCTGACGACGGCGACGTCGCGGTGGGTGACGATTACGAGGAATCCGCGGAGAAAGCACGCAATGACTGACAACCCACTGCCCACCCCCCGCCGCTCCCCGGACTCCGAACCGCCACTGCCCGCCTGGATGACCCTCCCGGGCTCCCTCGTCCAACCGTCCGCCCCGGCTGTGGAGGACGGTGAGATGCCGGAGGACGACGTCCCGCCCCCGTCGCCTTCCGGGGAGACGCCTGAGGACGAGTTCTCCGAGGAGACCCCTGAGGACAACCTCTCAGAGGAGATGCCTGAGGACGATGTGCCGTCGGACCAGGTGCCGTCGGACGACGTCCTGCCGTCCTTCGACGAGACGCCCGCCCCTCCGACCGCCGCCCTTGCCGACGCCGCGACGCCCACTGCCGACGATGGCGCAGCGGACGTCGCGCAAGTGGCCGATGCTCTGGACGCCGATGACGTGGCGGCTCAGGCGGGTGCCGCCGAGGTAGCGGGTCAAGCGGGCGCAGGCGACGCGGCGGCTCACGTGGGCGCTGTCCCAGGCGTGGATCCTTGGGGCGCCGGGTCGTCGGGCCGTGGTGCGGTGGAGTCCGCCGCGACGCGCGCTTCTGAGGACGTGGTCGACCCGGAGACCGGAGAGGGGACGGCGCAGGGAGGCAGCGAGCCGGACCCGGGACGGGAAGGCGGCGAGGAAGGCTCCGGGCAGGAAGGCGGCGGCCCGACGCTGGAGGCGGCGTTGGAGGCTATCCTGCTGATCGTTGACGAGCCCGTCGCCGAGGTGACACTGGCTCAGGTGCTGGAGCGGCCCACCCATGAGGTCGCTGCGGCGCTGCGAAGGCTGGCGGCGGAATACACCGCGGCCGGCCGGGGTTTTGACTTGCGAGAAGTCGCGGGCGGTTGGCGGTTCTACACGCGGGCCGACTGCGCGCCTTTGGTCGAGCGGTTCGTACGCGACGGCCAGCAGACGCGGCTGACTCAAGCCGCGCTGGAAACACTCGCGGTCGTGGCTTACCGGCAACCGGTGAGCCGGGCTCGCGTAGCCGCGGTACGCGGCGTCAACAGCGACGGCGTCATGCGGACGCTCGTCGCAAGAGGGCTGGTCGAAGAGGCCGGCACCGACCCGGAGAGCCAGGCAGTGCTCTACCGGACAAGCTCATACTTTCTTGAACGTCTGGGACTTCGGGACCTCAGCGAGCTCCCCGAGCTCGCGCCCTTCCTCCCCGACGACGTGGAGAACCTCGAGGAGACAACAAAGTGATCAACAGGCGAAGCACCCCGTCCGGTGATGGACGCGGTCGTGGACGTACCGGCGGCTCCGACCAGGGCCGTGGCGGGCGTCCCGCCTTCCGTTCCGACTCCGGTTCGGGTTTCCGTTCCAACGACGCACGTGGCGACTCCCGCGGTGGGGGCCGGCGTGACGACTCCCGCGGCGGATCGCGTGACTCCCTTCGCGCCGACCGCAGTGGATCGCGTGCCCGGTACGGGTCTGGCGCGCGTGAGCAGGGCCCCTCGCGCGGCGAGCGCGACGACCGTTACCGCCGCGACGACCGCGAGCCGCGTCGCGACGACCGTGGCAGCCGTTACGGCGACCGCGAGACCCGTCCCGGTGACCGTGAGACCCGTCCCGGCGGTCGCGAGACCCGTTCCGGTGGTCGCGAAAGCCGGCCCGGTGGTCGCGAAGGCCGTCCCGGATACCGCACCGAGCGCCGTGACGACGAGCGTGGCGGTGGCTACGGCGCCGGCCGTCGTGAGGAGCGCGGCGGTGGTGGCTACGGCGCCGGTCGCCGTGAGGAGCGCGGTGGCTACAGTGCCGGCCGACGTGACGAGCGTGGCGGCGGCTACGGTGCCGGACGCAGCGAGGAACGCGGCGGCTATGGTGCCGGACGCAGCCAGGAACGCGGCGGCTATGGTGCCGGACGCAGCCAGGAGCGCAGTGGCTATGGCGCCGGGCGCGGTGAGGATCGTGGCGGGTTCCGGGCCGACCGGAGCGGGCGCAGGGAAGACGCCGCCCCGGCTTCCACGCGCTCCAGGTACGGCAAGCGCGACGCCGATGCCCGCCCCGAGCGGGCCCCGCGTACGACCCGGCGCGACGACGTACAGACCATCGGAGGCGGCGGCCCCCAGCGTGACCGCCGGACCACCGGAGGCGGCGGCCCCCAGCGTGACCGCCGGACCACCGGGAGCGGCGGCCCCCAGCGTGACCGCCGGCCCGTCGGAAGCGGCAGCCCCCAGCACGACCGGGTGAAGGCCGCGCGCCAGCCCCTCCGTGACCGCGCCTTCTACGACGACGACTACACCGACGAGCGCGACACCACCGAGGTCCCCAACGGGGTGCGGCTGCAGAAGGTGCTCGCCCAGGCGGGCGTGGCCAGCCGCAGGGCGTGCGAGGAGATGATCGGCGAGGGCAGGGTCACCGTGAACGGCCAGGTCGTGCGGCGCTTCGGCGCCAAGGTCGACCCGGCGACGCAGGTCATCCACGTGGACGGCAAGCGCATCCCCACGGCCCCCGACCTCGTCTACTACGCCATGAACAAGCCCATCGGCGTCGTCTCGACCATGAACGACCCGCAGGGCCGTCCGTGCCTGGCCGACTACGTCGAGGAGCTGGCGCCGCGGCTGTTCCACGTGGGCAGGCTGGACACCGAGACCGAGGGCCTGCTGCTGCTCACCAACGACGGCGAGCTGGCCAACAGGCTGACGCACCCCAGCTACGGAGTGCAGAAGAAGTACTGGGCCAAGGTGCCGGGCCCGATCCCGCGGGACCTGGGGCGCCGGCTCAAGCAGGGCATCGAGCTGGAGGACGGCATCGCCAGGGCCGACGACTTCTCGATCGTTCAGGAGCACGGCCAGCAGGCGCTGGTCGAGGTCGTCCTGCATGAGGGCCGCAAGCACGTCGTACGACGCATGCTGGAGGAGGCGGGACACCGGGTGATCGACCTGGCCAGGATCGAGTTCGGCCCGGTGAAGCTGGGCCGTACCAAGCCGGGCACCGTCAGGGCGTTGACCTTGAATGAGGTCGGCGAACTTTACGCTGCCGTGAAGCTGTAATCTGGCTGGACGCAGGAGCCCGTGCGCACCTCCGCACGGGCTCTCCCGCTATGGAAGGGGACGAACCACATGGTGCGCGCGATCCGTGGGGCGATCCAGGTGGACGCCGACGACCGCGACTCGATCATCGTGGGCACGACCGAGCTGGTCGCTGCGATCATGGAGCGTAACCAGCTGACCACGGACGACGTGATCAGTGTGCTGTTCACGGCCACGCCCGACCTGACGGCCGAGTTCCCGGCGCTCGCGGCGCGTAAGCTGGGTTTTCACGAGGTGCCGCTGATCTGCTGCACCGAGATCGCCGTGCCGGGGGCGCTGCCCCGCGTGGTGCGCCTCATGGCCCACGTCGAGACCGACCGCCCGCGGTCGGAGATCCAGCACGTTTACCTGCGTGGCGCGGTGGCGTTGCGGCAGGATATCGCGCAGTAAGCAGCTGAAAAGCGCACCACGAGAGACTCAAAACTCCAATAGCCGGATAAATCAGGACACCGACATGGAACTTCGTACCGTGCTCGTCGTCGGCACCGGTCTCATCGGCACTTCCGCGGCCCTGGCGCTGCGCAAGCGCGGCGTACGCGTGCTGCTCGCCGACCGTGACCAGGGCGCCGTACGGCTGGCGCGAGAGCTCGGTGCCGGTGAGGAGTGGCAGGCCGGCGAGGAGCCTTCCGAGCAGGTGGATCTGGCGGTCATCGCCGTGCCTCCCGCCCACGTGGCGACCGAGCTGCTGGAGCTCCAGCGGATCGGCGCGGCCAGGTTCTACACCGACGTCGCCAGCGTGAAGGTCGAGCCCCTCGACCGGGCCGCGCAGCTCGGCTGCGACCTGGCCACCTACGTGGCCTCCCACCCCCTCGCGGGGCGCGAGAAGTCGGGCCCGGGTGCGGCCAGGGCTGATCTGTTCCTGGGCCGGCCGTGGGCGCTGTGCCCCACCGAGGCGTCCGGCGCCGAGGCGAGGGCGGCCGTGCTGCGGCTGATCGAGCTGTGCGGGGCCAACGCCGTCGAGGTGAGCGCGGCCGACCACGACCGCGCGGTCGCGGTCGTCTCCCACGCGCCCCATGTCGCCGCCTCCGCCGTGGCCGCCCGCCTGGCCGACGCCACCGACGTCGCGCTCGGGCTGGCCGGCCAGGGCCGCCACCAGCAGCAGGGCGGCCACCAAGGCGATGGGCAGCAGGATGCGGAGGGTGCCGCGGACCAGGTCCACCCAGAAGTTGCCGAGCGTGTCG
>NZ_JBFANV010000130.1:0-24496 GCF_040674955.1 Nonomuraea sp. NPDC049695
CCTGGCAAGTGGACGTGCGCGCCAGCGGCGGCTACATCATCGCGCCCGGCGTCACCACCCGCGCCGGCCCCTACACCCTGCTGGGCCGGCCCCGCCGCCCCGCCGCCCTGCCGGCCTGGCTGCGTCACGACCTGATCCGCACCGGACACCGCCCCCGCGACAACCCTCCACCCACCAGTGGCCTTCGCCCGCTACGCGCGGACACGCCAGACTCAGATGGGCTGCTGGCCCTGTCCACCCTCCTGGCTGACGTGGCCGGATGCGCCGCCGCCGCCAGCGGCACCGGCTTCGCCGACAAGCTCAACCGGGCCGCCTACACCGCCGGAGGCCTCGTCGCCGCCGGACGCCTGCGCCACGACGAAGCCGAACACGCCCTGAGCCAGACCGCCACCCACGCCCGGCCGCAGCAGAGCCGACGGATCGCGAACATCATCCGCTCCGGCATGAACGCAGGCCTTCGCCACCCGCTTCAGCCCGACCATCACCGCTAGAACGCGCGGACGGCGGACACCTCCCTCCGCGCCGGCCGCAGCACGGACCCAACAGCCAGCCGGCCCGAACCGCAGCCCGGCCCACCCGGCCTGCGCCGCCTTGCCAACCCCCGCACGCCAGGCGTGCAGGGGTTGCGCGACAACCAGGAGACGATCATGTCCATTCCCCCTGAAATCACCGCCGAGGAGGTCCTCGGCATCGCCACCACGCTGGCGCGCCTCACCGACGCCGACGTCGACACCTCCCCTCTGGCAAGACTCGACGAGATGGCCGAGGACGATGCCGTCAAGGTGATCGACGACATCTTCGGCAAGATCCTCTCCGACGGATGAGCCGCCGTGCCCTCCGCCGCCTGGCCAGCCGTTCGACGCAGGCCAGCCTGATCGCGCCAGGCGAGCCATCCGGCCTGGCCACTGACGCCGCTGCCCGGGGAACGCTGACCCAGCCCGATCGAACCAGCCGACGTGCCATGCGCGAGGCAGGTGTCCACTACCTCAACCTCAGCCGGGGCCAGCTGTGCGCCGGGCACGTAGCCAATCCCCACTTCCTGCGGCTGCAATCCACCTGGTGCGAGCAGAAACGCTGGGCCGACATCCTGTGGACGCTCGGCCCCGACTTCTACATCAACTTCGCGCGCGGTCCAGTGACCGTCCACGACGTGAGCGAACGGCCCCGCACCACCCGAGCCTGCTGGCAGGGGCTTGCGTGGGTGCGCTTCGCCTGCGAACGACTGTGGGAAGGCCCCGAACATCCGGCCATCGGCCGCAACGGCCAGGACATGACGCCGTACTTCACCGGAGAACTCGGCCGCCTCGACGACCGCGTCAAAACCTTCGTCCGCTACTTCCGCAGCCACTACCAGGGCCAGCCGCTGAGCCTCGACATCTGCTCCGGCCTATCCACGCAGACGGCCGACGGCCCCGCCCTCCTCGCGCAGCACTGATCAGCGGGCCATCCGACACTCCTCGGACCCGTCTCGTCCCGTGCGCGATGACCGCGCCCAGCGTGCGGCGCTTCGCCGACCTGAGCCTCCCTCCACGGTCACCCGAATGGAGACCTTGTGCATTCGACCACTACGTCCGTCCTGACCAGCTCAACCAGCGAACTGATCTACACCGTAAAGAAGCCGGTCCTTGGCAAGCCGGTCCTTGTCCGGCGAGACCGATTCCGCGCATGCCTCCTGCCGGGCCGGCTCCACCTCACCTACACCTTCCAGCCCACCGGGGCCTGGGCGGCCACCTGGCGGGTCACCGGTGAGGCGGCCACCTCCAAGGGCATTGGGCTGAACCACCAGGCCACTCAGATGAGCACCGACCTCCCCCAGGACGAATGGCCGGATTGGATCATCGCTGAGATCGCCACCTACCGGCCCCCCACTCTGCCGGAGGCTTCCGCACTCGCCGTCCTCGGACCACTGCGTCCCCTCCTGCTGCCTCAGACTCTCCTGGAAGTCGTCATCGCCGGACTGCGCGCGGCCGTGGCGGAGTACCGCGATCGCAGCGGATGCCCCGACTGCCGCCGCACCGGCGAGATCTGCCCAGAGCACTTCGCCGACGAGCAGCGTGCTGCCGCTTGGGCGGCCGCCGAACACCTCCTCGCCGCAACCACGCGTCCCGAGACGGGCCCGGATCAGTCTCCTCTGCCGATCCGGGCGGCCCAGCCGACCCCGTCCTGAGCGAGCCGAGGCACTCCCAGCCAACAACCTTGTGACGGTCCGCAACCGCACTGTCCGGCTGCCCGGCCTCGAAGACGACCCCGGGATCCTTCAGCAGGGACCGGCCGCCCTTGCATCGTGGCGGCCCCGCTCCCCTCCGGGGTCGTCACCCCCTGACACCCGACCAATGAAGGAAGAAGCATGCCCACGACCACCGTGGAACCCGGCGTCTACACCAAGAACGGCCAGATATACGAAGTGAAGCAGAGCCGCCGCTTCGCCGGTTCGCTCACCATCAAGAGGCTGGAGGTTTCGCGCGGCAAGCTGCGCCGCCGCCCCTCCCCCATTCGCGTTGAGGATCTGTCCTCATCCGACGTGATCAGCGAGGAGCAGGCCGCCGCGTTCGGTCACAAGCACGGCATCTGCGCCTGCTGTGGGCGGGCGCTGAGTGATCCCGAGTCCGTCGCGAAGGGCATCGGGCCCGTGTGCCTGGCCAACCTGCGCAGGATGCGAGGCGCCCGATGATCCCCGGTGAGGTCAAGGTCGGAGACCTCGTTGGATATCTGCTCAATCCCCAGCATTCGCGGCGTGCCGTCCAGGTCGAGGTCACGAAGATCGAGCCCGCGCAGCACGGCCTGCCGTGGCTCACGGTCGCCCTCACCAGCCACTCGCTCAATCCGATCGGCCGGGGCTACAAGGTCGGCGACGAGTTCTGCACCGTCAACGATCGCGGGTCGGAACTGGTGCCGTGGCGCGAGCCCCACGAGGTGGCATTGCCGCGCTACGACGTGGCCGCCAAGGGCCGGATCGGGGTGACCCTCCCGGCCGAGCACCCCTACACCTACCTCGCCGATCACACGCTGACCCTGGAGAACGTGCCGAGGTTGCGACTGACTGCCGTGTGCGAGGTGCTCAACGAGGTGGTGCGCGCCGGGTTCGAGTCGTACGCGGAGGCCTATCACCACCGCACCTACACCTTCAGCCAGAGCGCCGGCGAGGTGGCGTGGCGATTCACCCGCGACGTCGACCCCGACTGGCCGTCGCCGACCGTGCTTCTCGACGGGCTTCGGCCGAAGTACACGGCTCGCCTGATCGCAGAGGAATGCACGCGAGCCTTCGACCTGGGAGCGGTGTCATGACCTTGCTCGAGGTCGACCCCGAATGGCTGGCCCAGGCCCAGCGCGCCCACCATCTGCTCACCCAGCGGCAGCATGTGATCACCAACGCGCTCCGGCGCCACGCCGAGGCCATGTCCGAGGCGGCAGAAGCCGCGCGCGCCAGCCACGCAACAGGAGCGGACACATCCCTGATCAGCAACCAGGGGTTCGCCCAAGCGGCCAGCATTCTCGCAGACACCGCCCAGGCAGAACGCGAAACGGCCGACGAGATCGACGACTGGATGGCTGCAGGCGCTCCATGAGCTTCCCCGGCCACCGCTTCGCCCACGACCTGACGGCATGACACCGGGCACCGACCTCCGTCCCGGGAGGAGGTCATCACCCCACGAACGCTCTCGGCCACTGGCCCGCCGCCGAGGCCATCCCCGTCCTGGTCGCCGCCCCGCCCACGCTCGCGCTAGACAACCTGGCCACGCGCCAATCCCCCGATGAGGAGGGTCGGCGGCGGCTCGCCGTACGGCACCAGGCCACATGGCAGGCCCTCGCTCACACCCCCGAAGGGTCCAGCCGACCCCAGCGAGCCGAGGGACTCCCCACCAAGAACCTCGACCGAAGCAGGGGCAAGCACGCCGCGCCCCCAATCTCCGCCGCGCCCCGCACCCGCGCCCCCGCAGGCAGGCACCGGGGTGCCCTGCGGGCTGAGGCGGCTTCGCACCGCACCGCCCTTGCGTGCCCCGTGCGCTCTCGCCGCGGCGACGACTGCGAGGAACCCATGAAGATCATTTTGTCCTACGGGCTCGGCGCCGACAGCACCGCCATCCTGTTGCGATGGCTGACTGAGCCCGAGACCCGCGGATTCGCTCTGGACGACCTGATCGTCATCACCGCGCAAACCGGTGACGAGCACGTCGATACGGCCATCCTGGTCGAACAGCACATCTACCCGCTGCTGGCTGAGCACCGCATCCGGACCGTGCAGGTCGCCCGCGGCGGCCGATACGAACGCGACGGCATCGTCGTCCTGGACGACACCTGCGAGCCGATCCTGTGCCTGACCTCCGGCGGACCTTACACCCTGGCCGATGAGATGGAGCAGAACGCGACCGTGCCGCAATCGGGCAACCGCGCTCACTCGATCAAGTTCAAGGGCTGGGTCATCGACCAGTGGATCGCGGCCAACCTCGGCACGGACGAACCGTTCGTGCACGTCATGGGCTACGAAGCCGACGAGCTGGATCGTATCCAAGGCGACAGCGACAAAGGCCTGCCCAATCGCCTGCCGACCTACCCTCTTCTGGACTGGTCCTGGGACCGCGATGCGTGCGAAGCGTTCATCCTGTCCGTGCTCGGTGTGCACTGGTCCAAGAGCTGCTGCGTCCGCTGCCCCTTCGGATACGCGAAAGACAGCCGGGACCGTACGGTGCTGCGGCTGCAGCGCAATCCCCACCAGGCGGTCGGCGCGCTCGTCATGGAGTACCTGTCGGTGGCGGTCAACCCACGTCAGGGCCTCCTAGCCGGCAAACAGCTCTACCACCTGCTTGCCTCCACCCCCGGCTCAGCTGACCTGCTGGCCCTGCTCGAAGACCGCCTCGATGAGCTGCCGTGGGCGATCTACGAGGTCCGACGGGCCTTCTCCGCCAAGCGCGGGGACGCGATGGCGCGTGGCACCACCCGTCGCTCTCTACGGCGTCTCGTCACCGGCACCCGGGCTGAGATGGTCGCCGAGATCGCACGAGCCGCGCACCTAGCCGGCCGCCGTCTCGACAGCGACGGCCGCCACCACCGTGTGTGGGTTCGCGAGCGGAACCCTATGTTCCCGTGCGTCGAACAGGCGCTGGTCGCGGCGCCGGCACTGGCCCATGACAAGACGCACCCCACCTTCGACAAGGCCTGGCAAGCCGGCCTTGTCGGACCCCGTCAGCTCGCCCTGGCGCTCTGAACACACACGCGCGAGAGCCGCTGCTCGGCTCCGCCGGCGGACGGTCCAGGCGGCAGCAGGACCGCCATGGCGGAAGGTGACCTACCAGGCCCTCCCCGCGACGGCTGGTGTCTCCTCGGAGGCCGACGGCGACGGCGCGTGGCCAGCCGGTGAGTGCGCGGTGCTGCCCGGCGACGAAGCCGACGTCGTCGGTTCGCCAGACGGCTGGGCAGGTGAGCGGCGAGCTCGGCCCGCTCGGCGCCCTCGCGAGGGCGCGGGAGCGGAAAGGTCTACCTCCTGCCGGATGCCCAGCGCGCGCAGATCCGTCTCGCTCCATCCCTGCTTGGTCGCTCTGGCGTAGCACTCCTCACGGGCGCGCGCTGTCTCGGCCAGCTTTCCCGCCAGTTCGGTGACCTTGCTGTCCAAGGTGTCGAGCTCAAGAAGAACGTCGATCCGGCCTTCCAGCATGGAACGGGCCCGGCCTTCAAGATCCGACTCTCTGACTTGCTTGCTGACTTCCATAAAAGATCACGGTAAGGCGCGAGTGGGCAGGAGGGAAGACCTTTCGGCAGTTCCCGACATTCCCGGCTTGCTTCCGCCTTTGACGGTTGGGCCAGGCACCCTGCCCCGGACCCAGAAAAGGAGCGTCGTGTTCGACATCACCCTGTTTGACCTGACGAACGACCAGTGGAACGCCATCATCGCCGAGCACCCCGTGTCGGCGGACTTCGCCGTCAGGACCGTCGACGACATCGCCAGCGTGTTGTCGGCCGCCCGGGGCGCCCTGGCGGACCGCGACCCTGGCGATCTGCTGGCATGCCCCGCCTTGATGGACATCAACATCTGGGAAGTCGTCGGAGACGACGAGGGTGTCTTCATCGTCGTCGTCCAGGTAAGTCCTCATGCCGCGTGGGCGAGCAGGCCGCTGCACATCAGGTCGGTCATCGCCACCGGAGTTCGCGGATCCGATGCCGCCCGCGCGGCCCTGGAGCTCCTGCTGGCCACCCGCAACGACCTCCTGATCGAGACTGCAGCCATTGACACGGCCGCCGACAGCCTCGCCGCCTACGCCACTTCCATCGGCGTACAGGAAGACGCCCTTGACGCGATCGTGCACGAGACCGCCAGCGCCGCCGCGGTGGTGACGAACAACGGCGGCACCGGCACCCAGATCGCCTACCTGACTCAGCAGTACGGGCCCCGCGGAGCGCTCGACCTCATCCGGCGCGCCGCGCAAGCCCGCCTCACCCCTGTGCTAGCCGCCGCCGGCTGAGCCCCGGACCAGGCCGTGATCGCGCCAGAAGCGGCCCTGCCGGACATCGGCGCGCCCCATTTCATCCAAGGAGAACCCCTGTTGAACCAGCCGCTCATCCCTCGCCGCGCCGACGAGGGAGCCTAGATGGCCGTCGTCCGCACCCGCACCGTCACCCTCATCGCCACCACCGGCCGCGTCATCGAGGTCGAGGCCGACGTCGGCCACGGGCAGGCCCGATTCCATCTCATCGGGCTGCCCGACACGCACCTGCCCGAGATCCAGGACCGGGTCCGAGCGGCCACCATCAACAGCTCACTCCCGTGGCCGAAGAAGCGCACCACGGTCAGCCTCTACCCCGCCAGCCTGCCCAAACGCGGAACCCATCTCGACCTGAGCATCGCCGTGGCCATCCTGGCCGCGACGGGCGTGATACCGGCCGCCCGCATCGCCGCCACCTTCTTCCTGGGCGAGCTGGGACTCGACGGCCGCATCATTCCTATCCGCGGCGTGCTGCCGGCGGTGCTCGGTGCCGCCGCGACCGGCGACGCCGAGGTGGTCGTGCCCACCGCCAACGCCAGCGAGGCCGCCCTCGTCCCAGGCGTCCAGGTGGTGCCCGTCGACGACCTACAGCAGCTGGTGACCTGGCTGCGCGACGACCGCCAGCAGCTGCCGCCCATCCCCGCCTCCGTCGCACCCCCGTCCGGGACCGAGGTCGACCTGGCCGACATCGCCGGCCAGGCGCAGGCCCGCAAGGCGCTGGAGATCAGTGCCGCAGGCGGCCACCACCTCCTCATGATCGGCCCGAACGGCAGCGGGACGACGATGCTCGCCGAACGTCTGCCCGCCCTGCTGCCCGACCTGGACCCCCAGGACGCCTACGAGGTGACGGCGCTTCACTCCATCGCCGGCACCTTGCCGCCGCACCCGCCGCTGATGACCCGGCCACCGTTCATCAGCGCCCACCACACCGCCTCGCCCGCGGCGATCTTCGGCGGCGGCCGCACCGTCGCCCGGCCGGGAGTCTGCTCGCTGGCCCATCGCGGCATCCTCTATCTGGACGAGGCTCCGGAACTGCCAAGATCGGTGCTGGACGGGCTCCGTCAGCCGCTGGACGCCGGACAGGTCACCATCGCCCGATCCGCCGGCACCCTGACTTTCCCGGCACGATTCATCCTCGTCCTGGCCGCCACCCCATGCCCCTGCTCGGCCCCCGCCAGCATCGAACACTCCTGCCAGTGTTCGACGGCGGTTCGCCGCCGCTATCTGGCCCGGCTGTCCGGAGCGCTCGGCGACCGCATCGCCATCACCGTCGCCCTCACTCCGCCCCGCTCCCAGAACGTCGCCGCCCGCCGCGAGCGTCGCGAGAACAGCCGGGCGGTCGCCGAGCGGGTGCTGCACGCGCGGCGACGCGCCGCCCAGCGCTTGGCCGCGACGCCGTGGCGGACCAACGCGGAGATCCCGGCCTCAGCTCTCCACTCCGACTTCCGCCTCCCCGACGCGGCGCTGAAGCCGATCGCCGCATCGGCGGACCGCGGCGCGCTCAGCGCCCGCGGAGCCGACCAAATCCTGCGCATCGCTTGGACGCTCGCCGACCTCACCGGAAAACCAGCGCCGGACCACGACGATGTCGCCGCCGCGCTGGCTCTGCATCACGGCGACGACGTCAGGACATGACAGAGACCTGACCTGCTCACGGCAGGCAGAGCGGGACCGCTCCACCGAGAAAGCTAACCCGGGCCGGAAACGAGGCATGTTCCCCGCTTCGCCCAATCTCAAATGATCTTGCAGTGAGGGACAGCGGACCTGCGGTTACCACCAGCGCGCCGGTCACAGAGACCCGCATCCCCGAAAGGAACGATGACATGGACGCCGACCTGCCGCGCAGCAACTTCTACGCCATTCCGCCCAGCCCCGCGAACCTCCTGATCAGTGCGCCGACGGCCGAGGGGCCGCGCTGGGAACTGCACATCGCCTACGCCGAGGCCGGACCGGTGCTCCAGGCCCTCGCCGAGATCTGGCCGGCCTCAGCCGAGGAGATCATCCGACGGTGCCAACAGCTCGGCCTGCAGCACCGCCCCTACCAGACCAAGCGCATCATGACGAGCGCGCACGTGATCGCCGACGATCTGCGGGCCCGGATCACCTCCGGCGAGCTTCGCCTCCACCACCGCTTCCCGACCGAGCGCGAACTGATCGAGCACTACGACAGCAACACCGAGGTGGTCCGAGCCGCCAAGAGCCTCCTGATTGACGAAGGACTGATCGGGCGCGCTGGACGCGGGACGAAGGCAGGGCTCACGGTCCTGCGTACGCCGCCAACGACCTCGGACAGAAGGGAGTCACACAGGATGGGCTTCCCCAAGGACGAGACCATGGCCGCTGAGCTGGCCAAGGTGGAGAACTTCAACATCCGGGCCGTGCACGCCGACGGCGAGATCCTGACCCTCATCGCTGAGGTCGCCAGCGCTCGATGCCAGCAGCCGATCGACTACGACAAGCCCTTCGAGGCCATCACCGCTCTGCACGTCACCCTGGAGCGGATCGCGGCCCTGGCCTCGCGTAGCAGTCGCTACCCCCGCTGAATGCTTCGCCGGGCGGACTCCCCCACCCCCGGCTCCTCTTCCCGGAAGGACTGCGGATGGTCAACTCCTCAGCGAAATGCCCGTGGCCTGCGAAGGTGATGGAGGCGCTCGACCGGATCGGCGAGCTCGTAGGCGGCCCGATCTGGCTGGATCACGTGGCTGGAGCCGATGATCACCTCATCGTGGTACCCATCGAGGGGATCGGTACCCTCACGGTTGGTGACCAGGACGGGCCCCTCACCTGCGACCTCGATGATTGCCGCGGCTTCAGCGTCGCGCTCCAGGACAACGACGAGCACTTCGTGGGAGTCGTGTACTCCTCTCCCACACGAGATGTCGACGCACTGATCGAATGGCTGAGCACCTACCTCAACCAGCGGACTACGCCCGGCCACGCCGAGCCGGACGGGGCTGGCCATGAGCGTACCGAGTAAGGCCGAGGCTTCAGCCGACCCCAACATTCTGATCGGGCACCGGCTCAAGGTCCACTTCAACCTGCACACGCACCTGTGGTCGGTGACCGCGCAGGCTGGTCCGGACAAAGGCCGGGTGATCGCCAACGTGCCCGCCATCGAGCTCGCCGACGTCATCTTCAAAGTGTCCGAGGCGGGCCGGGCTCGCTCTCACCGGCTGGGTCATCGAACTGTGCACGCATGGGTGCTGGGCACCGTGACAGCGCTGCCCGAGGCGGTGGTCCTGGATGGCCTGACCCAGGTGACCTACAACCCGGCACCCGAACGGCCCGCGACTTTCACCGGCCCGGACGGCGTTCCCGTACGGCAGGCCGCCCGGGTGCTGTTCGCCTGCGCGCCGGACAACCCAGCCCGAGGCTACGCATGGGTGTGATCACCAGCTAGCCCAGGTGGTCGTGACGATCAGCCGGGCCGAGCTGTTGCAGCACACCGAGGCCGAGCTCGTGACAGTGGCCTGACCTGGTGCGCATGACGCCGTCTTAGGTGGAGTACGCCGAAGGCAGGTGAGTCACCTCACCCCATGCCACCAGCGCAGACAGGGCGCACGTCGGTGAATGACTTCCCGAGAGTCCTGTGATCCCCCAGGTCGAACACCGGCGCCCGCCCTGGGTCTACGGCGGAGACCTCTGCGCGCGTCAAGGCCCAAAACCGCGGCCTTGACCCACTCCGAGGCATCCGCCGTCCACGACAACCAGGCGCCGGAGTTCGACCCGGCTGCCCTTCCGTCGATGGCGACAACGCCCGAACCAGGGAGGCCCTTTGTCTGATCAGGACCTTTTCGCCCCGCTCATCCTGCAGCGGATCGCCGACCCCGAGGACCGGCGCCTGGGCCACCTGGTCGCTCAGCTCACCCCCGCCGGGGCTGTCGAGGCGCTCCGCAGCAGCGCGAGCCTGGTCCAGTACGCCCCGCCCATGCACGACGACAGCGACGAAGAACGCTGGGCGAAGGCCTGCCGGCGGTGGCGGTCCCGGCTGGTCACGGCCAACCCGGAAGCCGACCTTCAGGCGGGGCATGAACTGGGCGCCGACCTGGTGACTCCCAGCGACCCCGACTGGCCCGCCGAACTGAACGACCTGGGTGTGTCGGCGCCGCACGCGCTGTGGGTGCAGGGCAAGGCTCCACTGGCGGGCGCCTTCAGCCGATCCGTTGCGATCGTCGGATCCCGGGCAGCGACCTCCTACGGTCGGCACGCCGCCACCGAGTTCGCCGCCGCGGTCGGCGAGGCCGGACTCAGCGTCGTCTCCGGTGCCGCTCTCGGCGTGGACACGGCCGCGCACCAGGGCGCCCTGCTGACCGACGCGCCAACCATCGCGGTGCTGGCCTGCGGCGTCGACATCGCCTACCCGCAGGCGAACAGGGCCCTGCTAGAGCAGATCCAGCAGCGGGGCGCTGTGGTCAGCGAGTACCCGATCGGCAGCCAGCCGAGCCGAGCCCGGTTTCTGGCCCGTAACCGGCTGGTGGCCTCCTCGCTCGCCACGCTCGTGGTCGAAGCCGCGACGCGCAGCGGGACCATGAACACCGCCACCCGAGCCCGTGAACTCGACCGGGTCCTCGCAGCGGTACCAGGCCCCGTGACCTCCTCCCAATCACACGGAAGCAACGACCTGCTCGTCGACAGGAACGCCCACGCCGTGCGCCACCCTCTCCACCTGCTCAGCCTTCTCCAGGCCTGACCCCCGCTCCTATGCCCTCGCCGGGTCAACCACTCGGCGAGGGCTTCGCCATGCCCTACCCCGCTGCCCGAAGGAAGCGCCACCCATGAGCAACAAGCGGATCACCGCCGAGCAGGCCACCGCGAAGTACGGCGAGGACGTGATCTACACCCTCGCCGAATCCCGCAAGGCCATCCCGAGATGGGGAACCGACGGCCGCACCTACGACGCCAAGAAGCTCGCGCGCCAGGTCAAGAAGGCCAGCAAGTAGCAGCACTGCGGCACCCGGCACCCGGCGCCCCCAGCCCGCGCCCCGTCCGCGCCACCATCCCCGGCCGGCCCTCTCCCAACCGTCTCTGGACGCAGGAGCATACGCGCCGCAGCCCAGAACGCGAAGGAACCGCCTCCCATGAGCCTGCTCCGCCAGATCCGCCACACCCGCGACACGCTGCGATGGATCCTTCTCACCCCCACCAGCAGCACCGAACTGCGCATGACCACCAGCTGGGCGGCGATCCTGCACCGCGGCGAAGCCGACATTCCCGCCGGGCGCCGGCTCGCCCAACGGTGGCGCGCAGCCGGCTGGAACGACGAGGTCGTCTGGCACGAACTGGCCGCTTACCGCGCCCGCTTCACCGATGCCGTCAATATCCCCGACCCGAGGTTCGCACCCCTGCAGGCCAGCGCGGCCTGGCTGCGGTTCGCCGCCGAGCACGGCGCCGCCGCCGACCTCGCCGCCGCGGTCCACGTCCACCTGAGTGCCGTGCACGACCTGATCCACGCCCCGCGATCTCGATAGGAGCCACGTGCCCCATCACGCCATCGCCCAGCTCACCGGCAGC
The DNA here is from genome assembly GCF_040674955.1 of Nonomuraea sp. NPDC049695. Lineage (NCBI taxonomy): Bacteria > Bacillati > Actinomycetota > Actinomycetes > Streptosporangiales > Streptosporangiaceae > Nonomuraea > Nonomuraea sp. NPDC049695. The sequence goes on from NZ_JBFANV010000130.1 coordinate 11,988, forward strand.
CGCAGCCACCAGTGCGACGCCGCGGCCGCCTGGACCAACGGCTCTACGCGCGCCTACGTCCTGCTCGACGGCATCGGCTCCTCCCCCACGGTGCGTGCCTGGACCCGCCAGTTCGCCGAGGTCCTGGCGCGCGAAGCCGCAATGCGTACCGACGCTGAACAGGGGCTGCGTGCCACCCACACGCTCGCCGCGGCCGACCGCCGCCGCCTTGTCGCCGACGGTGGCGACAAGGTCGGGGCCGTCGCCGTCGTCGCCCTCATCGACGGCGATGTCCTTCAGGTGGCCTGGTGCGGAGACGCTCGCGCCTATCTGCTGAGCCCCGGGCAGCCGCTGCGGCGGCTGACCAAGGACCACAACCAGCGCCAGGTCGCCCTCGATCACGGGCGGGAGCCTGCCTCCAACGCCCGCAATGTCGTCACCTCCTACCTCGGCCAGCTCACCGAGTATCCGGCCATCGGCACCGACACGCTGCTGCTGCCCGGCCCGAACGACCGGTTGCTGCTGGCCTCGGACGGCGCCTACGAGCCGCTGGAAGCCGCTGGACTCGACCTGGCCACCTACCTGCAGGGCCCTGCAGAGCAGGCAGCGACCATCCTGACCACGGCCGCCATCGACCATGCCAATTCGCGAGCGGACAACGCCTCAGCCCTCGTCGCCGACCTCAGCCGTGTGCCCGTCAGAACCTCCCGCCGTGCCACGGCCACGAGGCAGCGATGATCGATCGCTTCTCCGGGCCGAACTGGATCCTGTCCAACTTCGCGCGCATCCCCCTCACGCTGTATTCCACGCTCGAGCAGCCCATCCACGACGAACCCGGAGGTTGGATGTCGCGTACCACCAAGGACCAGATCTTGTGGCGTATCAACAACGCCTGCCGCATCGGCCAGCTCGACCCGGACCCGGACCGCTTCGACGAACTGCAGGCGGAGCTGTGGGTCGCCCACCCCGAGGCCCGCCCCTACATGAGCAGCGGCCGCTTGCACCGGCCCAAGGCACGTCCCGATGTTGTCCGTGAAGAGGGCTGGTGCCCCGAACGGCGCCGTGTCCGAGACGCCTGCCTGGCCGCCGCCCAGGAGTACAACGCCTGCGGCCAGGTGGTCACCGAGCCGCCCGCCTTCCAGCACCGCCAGGGAGTCAACGCCTACGCCTAGGGCGTGTTTCAGAAGTGGGTTCATAACCATGCGTTGATCGCGGCGATGTGGATAGTGGCTTCGTAGCGCACAGAGAGCTTGTCGAAACGTGTGGCCACGGCCCGATGGCCTTTGAGCCGGTTGATCCCGCACTCCACAGCGTGACGCTGGGCGTACGACTCGGGGTCGAAGACCGGTGGCCGCCCGCCCTTCGACCCCTTCTTGCGCCGGCTGGCGGCCTGATCAACCTTGATCGGGATGGTCGCCTTGATCCCGCGCTGGCGTAGGAGGCGGCGGTTGGCGCGGGAACTGTAGGCCTTGTCAGCCAGCACCCGGTCAGGTCGGGTACGGGGCCGGCCACCACGCAGGCGCGGCACCCGGATGCCGTCCAAGACCACAGCGAACTGCGGGCTGTCACCACGCTGCCCGGCCGTCAGCACGATCGACAGCGGCTTTCGGCCCTGCTCACACGCCAGATGCAGCTTGGTGGACAACCCACCGCGCGAGCGCCCCAGCCCATGATCGTCCGGTTCGATCTGCACCCCGCCCGGTGGCTCCACCTGCAGATCCCCCTTTTCCGCGCCCCGGCAGCATGCTGGTGCGCCCGGCATACGGTGGAATCGACACTCACATCCCAGGCGATCAGCCCGGCTGCGTCCGCCCGGGCCTGTAAGGCGGTCAAGATCCGCCGCCAAGTGCCATCACGCTGCCAGCGCCGGAACAACCCGTAGATCGTCTGCCAGCGTCCGTACCGTTCGGGAACATCCCGCCATGGCGCACCCACCCGCACACGCCACCGAATACCGTCAATGAGCTGCCGTTTGGTCCAGATCGGCGGGCGTCCTGGCTTGCGACCGACGGGCAGCAACGGCTCCAGCTCCGCCCACTGCGCATCGGTCAGATCGGCCCGCCCCGCCACCGATAGGGTGTCCACGAGGTCTCCGTGCAGATGGTCTTCTTGGTCGTTGACTCATCTACCGGAGACCTCTTCTTTTGTCGATCTTCGACACACACTCGCGCGGTCGCCGACCTTCAACCCACTTCTGAAACACGCCCTAGCAGCGGCTGGCGGCTTCGACCGGCACGTGCCCGAGCAGCCTCGGGCACGTGCCGACAGCGTCTCGACCCAGGGGCCGAGACCTCCTCACCCCTTTGACCACTTCCCCTCTTTCGGAAGGCGTTGACGTGTTCGACCTGAAGCCCGCTCCCGCTCCGACAGCCATTGCCCTGATCACGAGCATCCTCGCTGGCTGCGCCGCCCTCACCGGCTGTGCAGCCACCACGACGCCTACCGCGCCTCCTGCCACCGGCGTGGTGATCGACACCGACTACGACCCTCCGGGCTTCACCAAGAAATGGGGATGCCGCAAGGTCAGAGCCACGACCGTCTGCGGCTGGAAGAAGGACAAGGCCACGCCTGCGGACTGGGACATCACCGTCCAGTACGGCACGGCCACTCCGCGCGAGATCCCCGTTCCGGAGGCCGTCTTCCAGAGCTGCCCGAAGGGCGCTTCCTACCCTGCCTGCGCCACTGGCCGCCGATAGCACCCCACGCCGCGTGCACCCCCACGACCTCGGTCCGGGTGGTAGGGCGCGCGCTCCCCTCTGGATCCCAGGAGATCGATGCCGTCACTTATCCCGCTTTCCTCCGTACCAGCGGAGGCACGCCTTGACCTCCTCGCCGCGTCCCTCACCCCGGTCTTTGAGCAGATCGAATGGGCAGAGGACGAGGTGCAGCTGGCCATGAAACGCCACCCGTGGGCCGCTGACACCCTGTGGCACAGCTTCTCGATCCTCAAGGCGACCAGGGTGCTTCTGCGCTGGGAACTCCCCTACCGGGCGCACTGCCGTGAACTTCTCGATCGGGTCGCGGCCGGGCTGGACACCCGACCCGGCACCAGCGCCGAGATCATGTCCGTCGCCGGCGACATCAGCAAGATCAACCCGATGAACGCCACCGGCTCCGGCACCTACATGCGCGCGCTGCGCCAGGCCCTCCCCGAGGTGTACGCCGCTGTAATGCCCACCCTGGCCATCGATCGGCACAGCCTTCACGAAGCTCTCCACAGCGAACGCATCGACAGACTGGAGGGCGAGGTGCGTCATCGGCTGACCGTCCACGATCGCAGCCTCGGCACCATCACCTGCGCCGGCCGCCATCACGGCGAGCCAGCCCTGTGCCGGTACGCCACAGCACCTGACCACATCGACGCTGGCGGGCCTTCCCTCGCCGACCCCTTCCGTCCCGTGCTGGCCTCGGCCACGGACGGCCGAGTCCACCACGTCTACCGTTTCGCCAACGGCCTTGGCGCTTCCATCGTCCGCGCCACCGAACGCTCCAGTGTTGAACTGGCCGTTGTCACCTGGGAGAGCGCCGCATCGGCGGATGACGACTACCACGTGACCGACCAGACGCCGATCACCGACGACGTGGTCGCTCGCCTGACGCCCGAGGAACTGACCGATCTGCTGGTGCGTATCCACGCGCTACCCCGCTCGTTGCCCGGCCCTGCACCAGCGGAGCTGACGGGGTGACCGACGCAGAGACCGGCGTGGTGGCTCTGTAGACGCTGCTGACCGACCTGCCGGAGAACCTCGAGGGTCGCATCGTCGGCCCGTGATGCGAACGGGCACCTTCTTTGGCCGCTTCGGCGTGGGCCGCGCGGCACCGCAACCCCCGGGAGGAGCGCTACTCGCATGCTCAAACTCACCAAGGAGCAAGCCCGCCGCCATCGTGAAGCAACCGACCTGATCGACTCCGCCCACACCCTGTCATACGACGAGGTCGAGTTCGTACTCACCCATTGGCAGGAAGCCTCGACCGTCACCAATCCGCTCGACAGCGCGTTCTTCACCCCCGTGCAGATGGCCAAGGACCTCGCGCTGTACGCATCCGGCCCCCGCGTGATCGACCTGTGCGCCGGAATCGGTCACATGAGCTGGGGCTTTGCCTGCCGCTACGACAACGACTGGGATCGCGACAAGCCGCCCCTGCAGCTCGTGTGCGTCGAGAAGAACCCGCACTACGTCGCCGTTGGCCGGCGTCTGCTGCCTGAGGCCACCTGGATCTGCGGCGATGTATTCGATGTGCTGTCCATGGGCCTGGGCCGCTTCGACACCGCCCTGGCCAACCCGCCGTTCGGGGGCACCGCACTCAACGGCCGCTCCAGCCCTCGCTACCGCGGCCCCCTGATGGAATACCACGTCATCGACCTGGCCGCGCACCTGGCGCGGCTGGGGGTCTTCATCATCCCGCAGGCCTCGGCGCCCTACCTCTACAGCGGCGTCCCGCGGACCGAAAGCAACACCTCCTCTCGCCTGCAGCAGTTCATCCGCCAGACCGGCATCGAGCTCGGTTCGAGCGCGATCGACGCCACCTACTACCTCGACGAATGGCATGGCGTACGGCCCAGCGTCGAACTGGTCCGGGCTGACTTCAGCGAAGCCGGACATCCCACCTCACAACCTGCGCGACCGGCTGTCCCTGAGCCCGCCAAGGCCACGATCCTGGCCGGTAAGCCAGGCATGCCTGACCCGCTGTTCTAACCAGCCGGTCTCGCTGGCGTGCCGCTGCTCATTCCCCACGGACCGGCGGCGGGCCCGGCCCGGTGCCGTGCCCCTGCCGTACCGCCCGAGCTCGTTCGCGAGTCGTGGGGGCCACAGCTGGTCAGCCACCACATGCACTCACCCCCCGGCACCCGCGGATCCGGCCAAGCCCGCCGACGACCAGGCGTCCCCACCGCGGCCCCACTCCACGGCCAACACCAGCCACCACCCCCTTCGCTCATGGAAAGGACCCTGTGAGCCGCCCTACCGCCATCGACCCGCCCGACTGCGGCTGCACCGAGTGCATCATCGGCGAGTACAAGCCCCTGGCCTATGCCGACGACGGCCAGATCGCCGCCCTGATTCGGGGCGAGCTGCGTAACAACACCGGCCTGACGTTCACCATCCACGTCACCTACGAGCTCGAACCGGGCCAGAGCCTGCCGGCCGCCATGCCGACCGAAGTGACCGCCCGCGCGGGCGACAGGACCTGGACGTTCGACCCTTACCTTCTCGGCTTTCGCGCCGAGCGCCGCTCATGAGCGAACCGTTCGACGGCAGCGACGGCGAACTCGCCGCACTGACGGCCGAGAGCCGAACCCCCACGCCATCCCCGGCCGCACGCGCCTTGATGGCCCGCTACCAACACCTGGACCGGCGGGTCTGGGAGGAGAACGCCACCCCGGATGAGGTGACGGAACACCGGCGGCTGTTCGACGCGCAACGCGCGTGGGAAGCCGAGCACCAGCCTCGCTTCACTGGCTGGGAGATCGAACGTCATCCCGAACGGTTCGTCGGACTCACCCTCACGATGGCAGGCAAGGACGCTGTCCGATGGGAAGGCGTCACCGTCACCGCAGTCGCCCGCGCCCACCTTCTCCTCACCGGCGGAGAGGAGGTCACGCAGATCTTCACCGACTCCCCGGTGCGTCGGCCGATCGGTACCGGCACCTACCCGGTCGCCTGCTGGGACATAGCCCGCGGCTTCATCCACAAGGAGCACGTCCCGGGACCACGCAGTGGCTGACCTGTGCGACGGTTGCGGGCGACTACACGAAGACCACTGTCCCGCACCAGTCCTCGAACTCCCGCCCGGCCTGGTCGACGCTCACGGCGGACTGACGGCGGTCGGCGCCGCAGTGGAGGATGCCGCCAACTACCTGACCATGCGCGGCTACCTCGACCCCGACGGCGACGAGTTCCCTGCCTGGGTGCTCGCCGAACTGGCCGAGCTCTACCACGCAGGAGCATGCGAGTTCTGCCCCGGAGCTCTCACCGGCAGCACCTTGGCCGATCACTTCCTGACCCGCAAGCAGGAAGAATACGAACGCTCCATCCCCACCTGGGTGTGCGAGTGCGGCTGGACGTTCAAGGTGCTCCCCGATCCGCGCGGCGAGGCATACTTCGCGGCTCGCGCCGACGGGCTCCTGGGCGACCTGATCGGCTACATCAGGCTCGACTCCACCCGGCAGAAGGTCAAGCACTCCGACGCCTGCCCCGGCTGCACGCGTACGTTCGCCGACACCATCGCCGGACAGCTCAACCCTCAGCAGGCTCTGTTCTGACAGCACAGCCGAACCACGGCCGCGCTCAAGCCCGAGCAGCGGACGCTCACCCCTGCGCCCACCCCCGAAGCGACCAACCCCACCTTGGCAACGACCCACAGCCTTCACCGGCGTCAACCGCGCCGCGCCAGCCGACGCACGAAGCGGGACGCAAGGCGGTCGGGTGCGGCGCCTTCCTGGGTTGTGCGGCGGAACCGCTGCAGGCGTCAAGGCCGAAACCCGTGGCCTTGACGCCCTCCGCAGTATCCGCCGCTGCCTGGACCCAGGCGCCGCACCCCGACCTCCCGGCGCCAGGCAGGGACAGGACAGCGGAAGGGATCTGGGCATGTGGGACGGATACGACGAGCAGGGAGCGCCCGGCTACTGGGCGCCCTGGGCGGTGCACGCACGCCGGATGGAGGCCTGCGGACGCTGGGAGCGTGAGCGGCAGGACTTCTTCGCCGGACGAGGCTCCTTCACCCACGGTGCCGCGGCGCTCATGAGCGCCGAAGAACACCGCCAATACCTCGACATGCTGGAAGAGCAGCGGATCGGGGCGTAGATCAACGTGGCCGCCCCGCCCGGACACCCGCGAGCCGACGACGGCCATCGGCCGGTCTTCCTGCTCGGCGCGCCGGAGCCGAGCTGGCTGCGGCGCGAGGGCAGCGTCTGGGAAGGCAACGAACACATCCCCCTGTTCGTCAGCTACTCCCGCATGCGCCGCCTCCAGCACACGCTGCCACGCGCTCGAGGCCCGTGGGCGCTGGACAGCAGCGGCTACATGCACCTGCGCCGCCGCTCCCCCACCGACCCGCCAGCACGGTGGAGCATCGAGCCGCAACGCTACATCGACGACATCCGCCGCTACCGCGCCGAGGTCGGCCAGCTGCTCTGGGCAGCCCAGATGGACTACATGGTCGAAGCCGAGATACGGGCGAGCACCGGCCTGTCGACGCTTGAGCATCAACGCCTGACAACCGAGAATCTGCTGCTGCTGCGCTCGCTGGCGCCCGAGCTGCCGATCGTGCCCTCGCTGCAAGGGTGGACCCCGGGCGAGTACCGCCGGCACCGGCGCATGTACGCGGCCGCCGGCATCGACCTGCGCGAGGAGCCTCTCGTCGGCCTGGGCAGCGTGTGCCGCCGCCAGGCCAGCATCCCCATCCATTTCCTGATCAAGGAGCTGGCCGAAGACGGCATCCGGCTGCACGCCTACGGCTTCGGCATCCCCGGCCTGTCCATGAGCGGCCACCACCTCGTGTCCGCCGACTCCCAAGCCTGGTCGCTCAACGCGCGCCGCAACCCCGGCGGCTTCCCACAGTGCACGCACCGAAGCTGCAGCTATTGCCCGCGTTGGGCGCTGGCCTGGCACCGCGACATCGTCGACCGCGATCTGGCCACAGCCGTCCACGGAAACACTCCTGCGCTTCGCGCCTCGACGCCCGCCCCCTAAATCCCGGGCACGGACGACACGTCCCGCTCGTGCTCCGCTCGTTTGCTTCTTGCTGCTTTCAGGGAGATCTTCCAGTGCCGCTGCGCCTTGCTCCGCTTAACGACCCGGACGACCCCGTATACCTCGCCGGCACCGTCCGGTATCACGGTTCCCTCACCGCGATGCATGGCGACTTCGTGGTCGAGAGCACCTGCGGCCAGGACGAGACCGACCTCTGCGCGTCATGCGATGAAGCCGCGACCCTTCACTACTCCCTCTACCGCGTTCACGCCGAGCCGCGCTATGTGCTGGTGCGCGCGGACGGAGCAGTTATCCGGCACGTCCGGCGGCACAGCTTCACCGTGCTCCCGTAGCGATGAGCGCAGGCCAGATGCCTCCGCGACCCCCCACCCAGTGTGAACGGCACCTCACCTGCCAGGGATCACCTTCTCCCGCCGGCCGCGGGGACTAGCCAACGACCTGGAGAGAACCTCGCCCATGAGCCGCTCGCCCGACGACCTGCCCCGTGCGGCCCTGCTGATCGCAGCGGCAGGCGCCGCCATCGCCTTGATCATCGCAGGCATCTCTCACAGCCCCACGCGCACGGACATCATCACTGTGCGCGCGAAGGGCCGCGTGTGCGTTCCGCCGCCGTCGGCCCCACCGAACATCGCCGAGGTCGAACCGCACACGTCCAGGAACGTCGGATGACAGGCCCGGTGCTCCTGGCCTCGGCGGCCCTCTTGGCTATCGCCGCCCTCGCCATCGCCATCATCTGTGTCCGCACACGCGATCGAGCCGCCCATATCAACCGCCTCGAACTCGAACGACACCAAGCATTTGTCGCTTACCTGCACGACCTCTCAGTCCAGCAGCTCAGCGAGCACCCGAGCATGCGGGTGGTGGAGATGGAGCTCAGGAACTTTCGCGCCCGCACCTACCCGCCCCCGAACTTCTGACCCGCCAGGCACACCCCCACCCCTAGCTGGAAGCGCTTGGTGACATGAACGTTCTCCTGACCGTTCGCGGCCCCGCCGCGCCGCCGAACCGCCGCCGATGACCATCTTCTCGTCGCGATGGCCACGCATGCCCTCGACAACCGAGCTGGCCCGCTGGTGCGGACGGTGCGGCCACCCCAACGGGGGCCACACTCGCGGTCGCCGTCACACCTCCTGGTCAGCAGGAGTGTGGGCGGCCCGCACCGACACCGTGTGGGTGACCGCTTCCGGCTCGTGCGCGACACCCGGCTGCCGCTGCCCCGAGCGGACCGGCGGCCCATACAGGCCCAGCGCCGAGTACCCGGCCGCGCTCGAAGAGACCCTCACCTCCCGCCACCGTGAGCGGACGGGCCAGCCGTCTTCTCGCCTGTACGGGCCATGCATGAGCGGACCCGGCCCATGCGGCCGAACCCCGACCACGCCCTATGCCGAAGGACCCCGATGCGAGCGCCACGCCCCCAGCCGCGACCACGCCAGGCTCCTTCCCAACGCCACTGGAGTTCCCCCTGACGCACCAGCCTGACTCCGCAGCCCTCGCTCAGGTCCTCACCGGTCTCGGAATCCGCCGTCGCGACCTCGCCGTCCGCGCCACCAGGCCCTCCGGAGCGGCCGCGGTCGCCAAGACCGACGCCGCTCTCCGCACCATCACCAGCCACGCCGCCGCCCTCGCCGGCCGCGGCTACGCCGTCACCCTCACCACCTACCGGTGCGGCTGCACGGCCACCGCCTGCGTCGCCACCAAAGGTCCCGCCGGTGTAGCGCGTTCCCTTGCCGGAGCGATCCCCGCCGGCCACGCCTGCCCCGCCACGGCCCTGCTCGACCCTGCCAAGGTGGAGGCCCGCTTCAAGGCAGCTCTCGTAGGGCGTGACACCGCCGTGGCCAGCCGTGAGGTGATGGGTGAGCGCGCGTTCTCCTGGTCTCTGTCGGCGATGCAGCGCGTCATCGACTCCGATGACTCCCTCCACGCGGCGGGTCATGTGAAGCTGTGCGCTGCCCGGCTCGCCGGCAGCCACTGGTCGTGGTCGAAGCCGGGCGACGACACCATCGCCGGGTGGACGGAGTGCTTCAGCCCGCTCGTGGCCGCGGCGAACATCGCTCCGCCCGCGGAGCGGCCTCTCTATCGGCAGCTCCTGGCTGATGTGGTCGCCGCCTTCCGGCTCCAGGGCGTGCAGTGGGCGCGCGCGAACTTCGGGGCGAGGCCGTGGCAGATGGCAGCGCCCCGGATTATCCCGGTGGCGTGGGGCAACCGGAACCGCTTCTACTCCTCCCGCCTCGCAAGCGGTGAGCGCACCATCCAAGACGCCGTTCTGTGGCGGGTCGCCGCCCGCGTGCCGGCAGGCACGCTCGCGCGAGACATTCGCAATCTGATCGCCGAATTGGAGGCGACCACCCCACCCGCCGAACCGGTCATCTACGGCTGGCACGGCGAGGACTTCGCTTGCGGCGCCGAGTCCTTCGGCGGGGGCCCAGCCGCATCCATCCACGCTGAGCAGGCCTCATCAACGGAGGAAGGACGCACCGCATGAGCATCCAGTCGCTGCCCTTGAAGGCAAACGGACACCTGTTTTCACTTCAGGGCAATGACGAGGTCACGGTGTACACGCCCCTCGACAATGGGTCCCCGTTCGTTACGGACCTCATGTTCAACTGCGCCGTCTGCGACCACTGGCCCACGCTCCAGATCACCGCGGACGCCGTTCTCGTGCAGGACCCCTGCCCCTTTCCGGATGGTCTCTCCGTTACGATCACGCTGCCGGTGCCATCTGGCAGACTCCTCGTCTCCGATGATCTGCGCCCTGTTTATGACTTCGACCGCACCGGCATGGCCAGCCTTAACACCGCCCTCGGCAAGGCCCAGGCGGCTGAGGCGATGGAGAAACTCGGCTGCGCTTTCGGCTCGACCCTCAACTGCCACCTGGGCCTCTATCCCACCGGCGAGGGCACGTACGTCATCGCTACCCCCAGCTACACCGAGGACGTTCACCCGAGGTTCCCCGACAGCGCCGACCTGGCGAACATCTGCACGGATCTGTGGGCCTTCTCCCTGGCGGACTACTCGGACTGGCAAAAGCGCGGCGGCGACCCCTCCACACTCGACTGGTCCGACACCGTAGTGGACGTCACGCCTGGGACGTACAACGTCACCTACCACGGTGCCGAGCGCGGCTTCGACCCCGATTCTGTCGACGATGTGATCTGGGCACACATCGAGCGCATCTCCTGACGCCCTGTCCCCACGAACACGCTCAACTGGCGCGCCGAGCTCGGCCTGCTCGCCAAGGACGACAGCGCCCCGCACCCTCTACAGCCTCCTCCAGGCCGATCGGTGAACGCGCTCCAGGCTGACCTGGACCGGTTCAACGCCGCATTCGAAAGCCTCGGCGCGCTTGGTGCCAGCTCGGACGGAGCCGTCAACGGCATCGACTCCACCAAGGCATCCACCGGCCTGTTCGACGCCCTACCGGCGGCTGCTACAAACCGACGCCGCTACCGGACAACTCTGACGCTACAGCCACCGCCAGGAGGCATGAACCATGGGACTCATCGTCTATGGCCACGAAGCCCTCGACACCGCCCTCCGCAACAACGGCCTCGGCAGGACCGGTAGCGTCCTCGGGCCGCGCGACTGGCCGCACGTGCTGGCCGACGTCACGCCGCCGTTCTATGACTACGCCAACGCAGAGCGTGGCGTCGTCCTGGTCCGCTCGCCCATGCTCAAGCTCTACTCCAGCGCCGTAACGACCGCCACCGACTTCGCCGGGCTGGCCGTGCGCGCCGCCCAGAGCATCAGCGACACCCTGGGCGAGGACCGCCGTCACAAGGCCGTGTTCGGCGACGACTGGCACGGCCTCGTCTACCCGATCGAGCTGGAGAAGCACATCGCCACCGGCGACGGCTTCCCTGGCATCGCCCCTGGCACGCGCCTCGCCGTGGCCCGCATTCAGCTGCCGCACTGGGTCCACCCCGATGCCTGGAGAACCCTGCCGCGCGACACCCAAAAGCGCTACCACACCACCGACTACGGCTGGATCCTCGACCAGATCAGCCGCGCCTGGAACGGAGCCTGACCATGTCGCTGTTCGCCACCCCCGATGAGCATGCCGCCCACCCGCCCACCACATGGAAGGTCGTGCGGGCCGGTACCCGGCACTGGACCCACGCCACGGCCGGCGGCGTCGTCATCGGCGGACGCTACGACCGCAAGCGCGACGCCGAGGCCCACCTGCTCACGAGCAGCTACGCGCGCTTGTGGGACCAGGAAAGCCGCTGGTACGCCGGAGAGCCGATCGACAACTGGCGCCCCTACGCCGAGCTCTTGGCGGAGCGCCAAACCCGCGATGCCTGGCGAGGCCGCGATGCTCCTGCAGAAGCTGGCGAGGCGCCGCCATGCGAAGGCATCTCCCCACGACCGTCGTCGAACTGACACAAAGCGTCGTCGACTCGCTCGAAGCCGCAGACTCGAGCGTCGGTCGATGCGGCACGGCTGACCACGACCACCGCTCTGTTCTCCGACGACATCCAACTAGCCCGAACACGGGCGTCTCACCATCCGGCCATCCGCAATATGCACCAGCAGAACATCTTGGAGGAGAACCCGATGGATCAGCATGACAGCAGCGCCGAGGCTGTGAAAGCGCGGGAGCGCGACCTGATTGGCGAGCCCGTCACCCCAGCCGAACGCGACCAGCTTGACCAGCACAGGGCCGAGGCTGCCCGGCGTGCGGCTGAAACCGTCGCGCAGGAGGCGGCGCGCCGTGAGGCGTGGCCGATGCTGCACGACGTGGCGGATGGCCTGCTCGACAACTACGACGAGGAACGGCACGTCATCGGCGAGCGGACCCGCAAGCTCTCCGACCTGCTC
>NZ_JBFANV010000131.1:0-24138 GCF_040674955.1 Nonomuraea sp. NPDC049695
CACCCGCCCGGCGATCAGCCAGCCGATCGAGGGCGCGAGCGAACACACCACCGACGCGGCCGTGAACACCACCACCCCGGCCAGGAACACCCGCCTGCGGCCGAACCGGTCGGCGAAGACGCCGCCCGACAGCAGCAGCATGGCCACCAGCAGCACGTAGGCGTCGACGATCCACTGCAGGCCGGTCAACCCGATATGCAGCCGCTGCTGCATATCAGGCAGGGCCGCGCCGACGATCGTGTTGTCCAGCAGCACCATGAACTGACCAGCGCAGGTCAGGGCGAGCAACCCTTTCACGCACATCCCTTCTAGAAACAGTTGATGACTGATCCCACGCTTTGAACGCGGTCAATGGCGTGCGGGATGATCTCCATGCTCGGCCACCGGTTCGCGCCCGCTTCGCCGACCTGGGCGTCCAGCGGTTCTGGCGCACCGACCTGCACCCCTGGTAGCTACGGGCCGCCGGAAGCGATCGCCCGCAACGGACACCCGCACACAGATCGCGTTGATCACCTTGTCGTCCCGCTCGATGCGGGCGATCGCCTCGTCGGTCAGTTCCGCCGAGGTCACTTCACCGGCACGCATGGCGGCCGCGAGTTCTTCGGCCGATCGAAAAGTCGATTCCATGAATGTGCACCCTAATGGCCTGCCGCAGGTGCTCGAAAAGCCGAAAAAACTGCTTGCGAGATGTCGCGTCCCAGGTCAGCGGGGTTGGCGATGGGGAGGCCATAAAACGGCACTCCGCACAATGAGATAGATGTCTCCATGCTCATCGGTGCATGGCCATAGCGAGCGGGATTTGTCCAGTAGCGGAATCAGCTGCCCAGTCGGGCGAGCGGGGACAGAGTCATGCGACCCGGCCCAAGTCGACCTGGCCTGAACCAAGCCAGGCCCGTATGGACATTCGTCGATGAATGTCGCTATCGTCCCGCAGGTCCATTCGCGTCCGAGCCGTTGCGTTCCCGGAGGTCAGCATGTTTCCCTTAGCCGCTCATGGAAGATGGGGGGTGTGGCGAACCATCTCCGGCCTCGCTGTTCCTCTTTTTGTGGCCGGGTCCCTCAATTTCGCTGCCCAGCTCGGGATTATCGCCATTCTGGGGCGCATGGGGGGAGAGGTCATTTATGTACGTTCTCTGTATCAGCCTGTCAGCCTCATCGTCCTTGCCCTGAGTGTGGGCTTCGCGGTCTGTAACCAGGTCGCCGCCGCGATCAGCAAGGGGGCCGGGCGCCCCCGGGACGTCATGTCGAACGCCGCCAGCCTGGCCAGGGTATGGGTCGGGCTCGGCGCGGCCCTGTACCTGGTCCTCTCGGTCGCGGCTCCCTCCCTGACCGGTCTCCTCCATGTGGACGCCGGACTGCGGGACACGTTTGCCTCCTTCCTGCGCTGGACCAGCGCCGCCAGTCTGCTGGCCGTCGGGGAGGAGCTGTGTGCGTCCAGCCTGCGCGGCTATGGGTATGTGCGACAGGCCACCGTCCTGGTCATCTGTACGGCGAGCGTGAGGATCGGCCTCGTGGCCGGCCTCGGGCTCGGTGCCGACATCGGGATCGCGGCGGTGCCCATCGCCGAGGCGACAGCGGGTCTGGCCGGCCTGACCATGGGCCTGGCGTTGCTGCGCCGCACCGAGCTGTGGCATCCTCCGGCCGCCCGGATCTGGCGGCGCGAGGTGTTCACCGACCTGCGCCGCATCGGTGTGCCCATCGCCATGTCCTTTCTCGTGCTCTCCGCGTACAACCTCGCGGTCATCGGCGTCCTCGGGAACTATGGGGAGAACGCCGTGGCCGGGTTCACGGTCGCTTCCACCCTGCAGAGCGTCGTGCTGCTGCCGGGCATGGTCCTGGGTACAGCCACAGCGATCACCATCAACCAGCAACGCGGCGCGGGCGAATGGCGGCGAATACGTGAATCGATGCGCGGTGGCATCGAGGTCACCGTCGTGACCTACGTGGTGATCGCGGCGCTGGTGTGGTCACTGCATGACCCGCTGGCGCGGCTGATAGGCGGCGACGCCGGGGTGGCCGCAGCCGCGGGCAGTTACCTGGGCGCCGTGGCGCTCACCTACGCCGTCCAGGGACCCGTGCTCGCCTCGCTGACCGTCATGGAGGAGACCGGCGGCGGCTTCCGGGCCATCGTGCTCAACGCAATCTACTTCGGCCTGATCGTCGCGGTCAGCGCGGTGGCGGCACACGCCGTCGGCAGCGCGGACGGCTTCTACGCCGCGGTGGCGTACTGCAACCTGATCGGCGTGACGGTGCCGCTCATCGCCATACGACACATACGAAAACTGTCGGCCAGGGGCAGCGCCGCTCAAGCAGCCGCCGCGACTGGCTGAATTGGACGGGAGCCGGAGGCCGTGAAGGCGGCGCCGACGTCGCCCAGATCCAGGCCCTCCTCGGCCATGCCTCCCTCGACACGTCAGCCCGGCACTTCCGAGCGGGCACCGCCGAGCAAGCCGCCGTCGTCGACCGCGTCTTCGAGTAGCCCAGCCACCAGTGTCGGACCGCTGGATGGCGGCAGGGCCGCTGACGTCAGCCCGCTACCGCCACTGACCGAGGTGCTGTTCCTGGACCCGGCACGCGTGCTGCCACCAGAAGGCTCCGGCACCGGGGAAGGGGAAAGGTCACGGCCGGATACGCCGGCGGGACCTTCTTCGTCGTCACCGGGCACGCCACGATCCAGGCCGCTGCTTTGGACGGTGTGCGGCTCCTGCGCGCGCGGGTTGTCGCCGGAGTTCGGCCGCTCAGGCGCCTGAGCGGGTTCTCCGGCGGGGAACCCGCCGACACGCCCGCGGCCTCCGAACTGCGAAACAGTGACCCCTGGTTTCTCCATGTCTCCCGCAGCGGAGATGATCAACAAGGATTCTCGAATGGATTTCCGCCATTTGCTACGGGACGCCGACTCCGGCCGCCGTACGTCCGCACGCCTGGCAGCGCGCCTCGGCGCCGGGTCGGCAGCGAGCCGGCGGCGTACCCGCGCCGGTATGCAGCATCGCCGGCCTCCGGGGAACCAACAGAACCTTTGACTACCGCGCTCAGACGAAGTACCGGGCCTGCAGGTGGAACAGCTCGGCGTAGAGTCCGCCGGCCTCACTCAGCGTGTCGTGAGTGCCGACCTCGACGACCCGGCCGCCGTCCAGAACCACGATGAGATCGGCCGCGCGGGCGGTGGTGAGGCGGTGCGTGACAAGGATTGTCACGCCGCCCTCCAGGCGGCTCAGGTCGGCGTACCGCTGGAACAGCCACTCCTCGGCCCGTGCGTCGAGACTGGCGGTGGGCTCGTCGAGGATCCGCAGCAGCGGCGCCTGCCGCATCGCCGCCCGGGCGTTGGCCACTGTCTGCCACTGGCCCCCCGACAGCCCCTTGCCGTCCCAGGATTTCCGCCCGAGCCGGGTCTCCAGGCCCTCGGGCAGCGAAGCGAGGAGCTTGTCGCCGCCGGCCGTCCGCAGCGCCTCGAGGATCCGCTCGGGGTCGTCGCGATGCTCGAGCCGGCCCAGCCCGATCGTGTCCTTCAGGGACATCTCAATGTGTACCGGGTCCTGGAAGGCCGGCGTGATCCGGGCGCGCCAGTCCTCCGGCGCGAACTGCGCGAGATCGGTACCGTCCACCAGGATGCGCCCCGCGCTCGGCCGGTAGAGACCGCAGAGCATCTTGACGAACGTCGACTTCCCCGCGCCGTTCTCGCCGACCAGGGCCACCACGGCGCCGGCCGGGAGCTCGAGGTTGATGTCGTTCAGTGAAGGCTGATCGCGGTTCCAGTACCGGAAGCTGAGACCCTCCACCTTGATGCTGCCGTCCAGCCGGTCCGGCACCGTCACCGGCGTGCCCGGCACGACGGCCGCCCGCTCCACGGCGCCGTCCTCCACCACGTCGAGGAACGCCCGGACTGCCCGAAGCGACTCCAGCGTCCAGAAGGTCAAGGTCAACAAGCCCTGCACCTGCCCGGTGATCTGGCTGGTGACGGCGATGGCCGCGACGATGAGGCCCAGCGAGGCGTCGCCGGCCAGGCCGGCCCGCACCATCAAGGCGATGGCGATCGCGTACGCCAGCACGAAGAACAGCCAAGCCAGCGCGACCGGTACCCGGGCCCGTCGATCAGTCCTGGCGATGTCCTGGCCTCCGGAGTCCCACTCCTCGCGGTGCCTGCGCCGCAGCTCGCTCGCCAGCCCGAAGAGGCGGATCTCGCGACCGGGCGCGGCCGTGGTGGCGAGCGTGAACAGATGACCGGCCAGCCGGGTCCGGGGCGTGGCGCGCTGGACGGCCTGACCGCGCTTCTTGTCTGCCGCCTGGGTGGCCAGTACCGCGGGGACGGCGAAGAGCGGCAGTACGGCGAGGATGGGAACGACCGAGGCCATCAGCACGGCCGAGGCGATCAGGGCCAGCGCCGCTCCGGCCAGCCACAGCAGCCGGTCGAAGGCCGGCCCGATCTCGCGCCGCGCACCACGTACCACCGCCGCCTTGTCGGAGCGGCCCGAACGCTCGTGGATCTCCAGCGTCGGCGTCGTGCCGACCACGTCGATGAACTGGCGCTCGACTTCGTTCTGGATCTCCTCCTGCAGGCGAAGGCGGGTGAAATAGCCGGCGATGAAGGTGCCCTGGGTGAGCATCACGAAGATCGCCACACACAGCGCGAGGGTCACCACGCCGCTGGTCGAATGCCGGCTCGCCGCCTCGCTGAACAGTCCGAGCAGCGCTGCGAGGCCGATCCCAGTGGCCTGTTCGAGAATCGCCACTGCCACCGCGAGCAGGGACCGGACCGGGTCGATGCGGGGTCCGATCGTGAGGACGAAGCGCAGGGCGCTGATCAAGACGGTGCCTCCTCGAAACGCTTCGCCTGCAGGCGGAACAGCTCGGCGTACCGGCCGTCGGCAGTGATCAGATCCTCGTGCGTGCCATCCTCGATGATCTGGCCGTGATCGAGCACGACCACCCGCTCCGCCTTGCGCACGGTCGCGAACCGATGCGAGATCGCGATGGTGGTGGTGCCCGCGGTGAGCTCGTGGAACGTGTCGTAGAGCTGAGCCTCGGCACGGGCGTCAAGGCTCGCGGCCGGCTCATCCATGATCAGCAGCCGTGCTCCGTGCCGCAGGCCGAACAGCGCCCGGGCGATGGCAATGCGCTGCCACTGGCCGCCCGACGCGTCGACCCCGCCCGTGAACCCACTGGACATCACCGTGTCCCAGCCGTTCGGGAGTCCCTCGATGAACTTCAGCAGCCCGGCCTGGCCCGCCACAGCACGCAGGCCCTCCTCGTCGTCCGCATGGGCCAGGGAACCGAAGGCGATGTTGTCCCGCACGGTCAGCTCATAGCGGCCGAAGTCCTGGAAGACGGCGACCACCTGACGCTGCCAGCTCCGGCGATTGGCGTTCTCGATCGGGGTGGCACCGACGCGCACGTAACCCCCGCTCGGAGCGTCCAGGCCGGCGATGAGCCGGGCCAGCGTCGTCTTGCCGGCCCCGTTGAGACCGACGACGGCGAGCGACTGACCCGCGGGAACGGCGAGGTCGATGCCGTGCAACACCTCGTCGGGGGCGCCGCCGTAGCGGAAGCGCAGATCCTCGCAGGAGATGGTCGCGACCGGCGCCGGCCAGGGATCGGTGTCCGGCCCGACGGGCGTCGCCACGACCGGAAACGTGAACGCCTCGGCGGCCGCCTTCGAGCCGAAGCCGATGCGGAGGTCGTCCTCGTCCGCCCGGAGCACCTGGAGAAGTGCCCGGACGGCAAGGCCACCGAGCGCCAGATCACCCACCGTCGAACCTCCGGTTGCCGCCCGGTGCCCCAGGTAGTAGAAGACCGCGGCAACCGTGACACCGGTGACCACGACCACAATGACGACGAACAAGCGATGCTCACGCCGCCGTTGCCAGACCTCCATCATGTTCACGCGCCATTCCGACTGGTAGGCATCGCGGAAGAAAGCCGCGAGACCGAAGAGACGGACTTCCCGGGCCACACCTGGCGTGGTCGGCACGTCCCGCAAGTAGGACGTTCGGCGGAGCTTCGTCGTCTGACTCACGGTCTCGATGACGGCGATCCGGTAGTTCCGGACCAGCCGGGAGTGGATCACGACGAAAATGGCGAAGACGATGAGCCCCAGCCCCCAGGTGACATGGGTGAGCAGAGCCGCGGAGCCGATGCTGGTCACCCACAGAGAGGTCTTGGTGGAGAAGCCGAAGATCGCTTCCCCGGGCGGCATGTCGATGGTCCCGTTGCCCCTGGCCCGCCCGAGCCGGCCGAGGTAGGCCGGATGCTCGAGGTGGCCGATGGTCGCCGGCTCGGAGGCGGCCATCATCACCCGCTCGCCGAGCCGGCCGGTGACCCGGCGGCCCAGTGCCTGGCCCAGAGCCGTCCGCGCGGACTCGGTGACATGAGTGAGGAAGAACAGCACGACAATGAGGACGACCCAGCGATAGCACTCCCGCGCCGCCGGGGTGTCCAGCCCTTGGCCGATCGCCGAGGTGAGCCCGTCCACCAGCTCACCGATCCCTATGGTGATGCCGACCGGGGCCGCACCGGCGAGGACGGCCAGGACCGCGGTCAGGATGGTCAAGGCCGGAGCCACGGAGAAGGAGTATCCGACCAGGGCGGGTATCACCCACCGCGTCGCCGGAGGCGGCAGCCGACTCGTATCCGCGGTCACGCCTGCTCCCCGTCGTCGGGGTTACGGGCGATCGTGCCCCGGACCTGGGCGCTCATCTTTCCTCCTGGTCGACGCTGTCGCCGGCACCGTGGGCACTCGAATTTCTCGTCCAGCTCGGAGGGGCAGCTCCCCCACCGGACTCGATCCGGCCCGGCGAGGCGAGGCGACGAGTGTCCGAAATGGTGACACTGGTGTCCGCCTCACAGCAATGCAATTAAATTGGCTGATCCGCCGGAACAGGCGACCCATGTCCGTCCCGCTGAGCGGCTGTGGCCGCGCCCTTCTGGCGGAGCCTGCGTTCGAGCACCCGCGGGACCGATTTCACGTCCGCCCAGGTCCCCGGCCTGCACTGGCTCGTCGAGGGCGCTGTCTTCGCCGAGCCAGTAGGTCTTCATGGGCAGGAGCGGTGGAGGGAGCGAAGGTTATCGGACAGCGATGCCCTTGGGAGGGACTCGATGCCGGCCTGGGGGTGACTGGTTCTGTCGGTGACAAGGGACAGCGCGCGCGGCCTTGCGGTCGTCTTGTCCGGATCTTGGCCTCGCCACGCCCATCCCCGGCCGGCGGACGGTGGAACCGCAGCCCGCAGCCGGCGGGTGAAGCGCCGACGACGCGGCTTTTCAAGCTCCGTGCGGTGAGTTCGATGAGCGCTGTGTTTCTTGCAGGGGAGCCTCCCAGGTGGCGGTGATGTCGCGGGCGACATCACGTAGGAGGTCGATGAGCATGTCTGCGAGTGGTGTGAGGCTGGCGTCTTTTTTGGTCACGGCGTAGAGCCGGCGGTAGGGCCTGGGGTGGGCCAGTTCGCGATGGGTGGTGCCAGGCGCATGGGTCAGGGCCAGGCGCGAGACCAGGGCCACTGCGATGCCGGTGCCGACGAGGGCCTGGGCGACGTCGTAGGACTCGGTCTCGAACCGCACCGTGGGAGTGAAGCCGGCCTCGCGGGCAGCGTCGTGGAACTGTCCGCGGGCGGCATGGCCCGCCAGGATGGAAACCCATGATTCGTCGCGCAGTTGTTCCAGGTGAAGTTCGGTGTCCGCGGGCTGCCCGGTGGCCAGTGCATGGTCATCGGGGAGAACCACGACCATCGGGTCCAACAGCAGCGAGTGGGCCCGTAGGTGTGGGGGCGGCGCGAGCGGCGTGCCCCAGGACGCGACGATGGCCACGTCCAGGCGCCCCGCGCTGATCTCGTCCGCTCCGCGTCCGGACACCACGTCCACGACCGAGACGTCGGCGTCCGGATGGCGGTGGCGCAGCGCCGTCAGGGCCGGTGGCAGCAGGTGCAGGGCAGCCGCCTGGAACGTCCCGATCCGCAGACGGAGCGAGAGGTGACCGAGTAGTGCGGCCAGTTCCGCCTCGGCCCTGTCCGATGCCTCCTCCACAGTTCGACCGTGGGAGGCCAGCAGCGCACCGGCCGCGGTGAGCGTCGCCCCGCGAGGACCACGGATGACCAGCGGCACCTGCCAGTCGCGCTCGGCCTTGACCACCTGCTGTGTGACCGCCGCGGGCGTGAGTTGGAGTGCGTGAGCCGCCGCCGTCAGGGAGCCGTGCCGCTCGATCAGCGCGAGAAGCCGCAGCTGTCCCGGATCAACCACCATTTATTAATCCTAACGCTGTCCCCTTCTCTTTTAACTTCTCTTAGGGGCGCGGGGCAGGAAGCCTGGTGGGGCACCCATCGGCCGCGCTCCCGGAAGGGGTTCTTTTCCCATGCCCACGCATGTGCCCGTTTTCATCGCCACCACCTTGCTGCTGGCGATGCTGCCAGGCGCGAGTCAAGCCCTGATGATCCGGCAGGTTCTGGAAGGCGGCCAACGTACGCTCCAAGGCACGCTCGCGGGCAATGCCAGCGGCTTCCTGCTGTGGTCCACGGCCGCCGCGGCCGGGCTGTCCGCCGTCCTGCTGGCCAGCCCCACCGCGTACGCGGTGCTCCGGATCGCAGGCGGCATCGTGCTGATGATCCTCGGGGTGAACACGCTACGGACCGCGCTCACCACCGGCTCCACCCGCCCGCCCCGCGAGGGCGGTCGCCGCACCGGCTTCGTGGGCGGATATCTCACCGGCCTGGCCACCAACCTCGGCAACCCCAAGGCTGGCGTGTTCGCCGTCTCGGTGCTGCCCCAGTTCGTGACCGCGGAAGGCCCGGTGTTCCTGTCGACCGTCGCCCTGGGAGCCCTGTGGGCGCTCGTCAGCGCGTCCTGGTACATGTTGCTCACCTGGGCCGTCGGCCGAGGGCGCGCCCTGATATCACGGCCGACCGTCCTGCGGGGACTCAGCGTGACCACCGGCGTCGTCCTGCTGGGGCTGGGAGCCGCGGTGGCAGCAGGTTTCTGAGGGCCGGGCCGGTGGTCTACCAGGAGGTCGTACGCCGGTGCCGGGCCGGCGGCTGCTTGCCAGAACCCGGGCCTGGTCGGCATCTACCGGGCACTCGCCGAGCATGAGCGAGCCCAGGCGTACCCCGAAGTCGTCGCCCAGGCCCGCACCGACTTCGCCGCCCTCCAGGCGGAAGAGATCCACCAGCCACTGTCACCCTGAGCTACTTGTCCCTTCGCCGTAGCTACGCGAGCGCAGGGCCGTGGACACCGCCCCCGACCTCGCTCACATCCGGCAAGAGCTGGAGCGTCACGCCGGCGGCTGGGCGAGTTTGGCGGCCACGGCGTTGAGGACCCAGTCCAGGCCGGTCGCGAAGGACGCCTCGGCGTCCACCTCCGTGCCGTCGTACACGGCCTTGGCCAGAGCCGGGAAGCGGCCCGTGGCGAGCATCCTCCTCAGATGCGGGCCGGAGGCGCGCTGCCAGTCGCGCTTGGACAGGCCCGTGGCGCGCTCGGCCCGCAGGTTCGCGATCTCGCGCCTGATCGCGCCAGTGAGGTAGGCGCTGACGGTCTCCACGGCGCGCATGATGGTGTCGAGGTCGGCGAGGCCGTCGAGGGCGGCCAGTTTGGCCTCAGTCACGGCGAGGGCGTTCGGGCCCAGGGTCGGGCGGCCACCGAGCAGGTCGGCCAGCCATTCGTGACGGAGAGCGGCCTGCCTGGTGCGGTGGGCGAGGATGCGCAGCGCCTCCCGCCAGTCACCGGGCTGCTCCTCGGGGAGAATTTCGGCGTGGACCTCGTCCACCATGAGGTCGAACAGCTCCTCCTTGGTGGAGATGTATCCGTACAGCCGCATCGGGCCGGCGGTCAGCCGGGCGGCGACCTTGCGCAACGACACCGCCTCCAGCCCACCCTCGTCGGCCAGCGTGATCGCGGCGGCAACGATCCGCTCCCGGTCGAGCGGCACAGGGCGGGTCGGCGGCTCCGGTCGGTCCCACACAGTCATGTTTACACCGTTCTGTTGCGATGCATCGCAATGGAGAAATACAGTGTATCGATATGAGACATCGTATCGCGGTGGTCGGGGGCGGCCCTGGCGGCCTTACCTTCGCCCGTGTCCTGCACCGCCATGGCTACCCCGTCGCCGTCCTCGAACGCGATCCCGCCGCCGACGCCCGCCCCCCGGGCGGCACGCTGGACCTGCACGAAGGGCTGGGTCAACTCGCGCTGGACAAGGCGGGGCTGCTGGCGGAGTACCAGGCGCTGTCCCGTCCCGAGGGGCAGGCCATGCGCATCCTGGACACGGAGGGGACCGTCCTGCGCGACTGGCGACCCCGTCCAGATGACCGAGCCAATCCCGAGATCGACCGCGGGCAACTCCGTGACCTGCTGCTCGGCCCTCTCGACGTCCAGTGGGGGCGGGGCGTGACGCAGGTGGTGCCGGGGACCCGGGACGGCGTACTGGTCCATTTCGCTGACGGACGACAGGAGGCGTTCGACCTCGTGGTCGGCGCGGACGGCGCCTGGTCCCGGATCCGCCCGGCGGTCTCGTCGGTGACGCCGCACTACACCGGGGTCACCTCGGTCGAGACCTCCCTCGACGACGTCGACACCCGCCACCCCGATCTCGCCCGGCTGATCGGCGACGGTTCCGTGGCCGTGTACGGCGTGCACCGCAGCCTCGTCGCCCAGCGCAACAGCGGCGGCCACGTCAAGGTGTACGCCCGGTTCCGCGCGCCGCTGGACTGGCACACGAACCCGGATCGGCACATGAGCCTGAGCCGGGGCGCGGGCCTGGATGCGGGCCTGGACCCAGCCGATGTCGAGGCCATGCGATCAAGCCTGCTGGCTCTGTTCGACGGCTGGGCCGCTCCCGTCCTCGACCTTCTCCGCCACGGCACCGCTTTCGTCCACCGTCCCCTCTACGTCCTGCCCGTGTCCCACACCTGGGCCCACGTCCCCGGGGTGACGCTACTGGGCGATGCCGCCCACCTGATGCCCCCATTGGGGGCGGGTGCGAACCTCGCGATGCTGGAAGGCGCCGAACTCGCCGAGTCCATCGCCGCCGCCCCCGGCCCTGGAGATCTGGACGAGGCCGTCCGCGCCTTCGAGGAACAGATGTGGGCACGGGCCAGCAGGTGGGCGAAGATCACGACGGCCGGTCTGGAACGCCTCGTGAGCCCGGACCCCACCGAAGCCATCGCCCTCTGGGACCAGGTCCAGCCATCCTGACCGCCAGACGCGAGATCACCAGCAGCAACAACGCCTCCACCGCCGGCCGCGCCGACGCCTTGGCCGGCTTGGGGTGCTGCGAGTAGTGCTCGGGGGCTTCCAGGCCTGGGCCGCCCAGCCCTTGGCGGTGGGGCCGGTGGTCCCGTACGGGTCGCCGGTGTCGCCGGGGCTCCAGCGGCCGTAGCCCTGGCCGCGGGTGTCCATGACGAAGTGCGCCCAGCCCGCGGCCGGGTAGGTGGTGTGCGCCTATGGGTAGGAGCGGCCACCGGAGTAGCTGATGTACTCGACCACGCACGGCAGCGGGCCGTCGATGCCCTCGGCCTTGACCAGCTCCGCCTTGATCGGATGGCCGCCGAACCCGGCGAAGACGACGTCGAAGGCCTTCACGGTGAACAGGCCGGTTTCGTACGGGTTCGATCCGGGCGTCGAGGTCATGGGCGGGGAAGAGCTGGTTGATCGCGCGGCGCAGGGTCTCGCGGACGACGGTCGGGTTGTCGAGCTCGGCGGACTGGAACGCGCCGTCGTGCAGGAGCACGAGCAGGCGTGCCGCGTGGCGTACGTCGCCACTGTCACCAACGCCGTCGATGGCCCGGTCGTCCTGGTCGGCCACTCCTACGCCGGCGCTGTGATCACCCGCGCCGCCCGCGACGCCACCGAGGTATACCGCCAGGGTCGCGACCGTCTCCTCGTCTGCGGGCTGCGGGTGCCGAGGCGTCACGATCATGTTGACCGTGACCCCGTACCTGCCGACTCTCAGCAGACCACGCGGGTGAATCCGGCGATCCCGGCCTGCGGCGGCTTTGTGCGAGTGGTGTTCGATCAGCTGACTCCCCGTGCTGTCCTCCGTTTTCGTGCTGTCGAGTTTCGCGCCGCAGTATGTGCGGGACGATCAGAGGGCGGCAACGTCGAGGTTCTTGGCCCGCATGTCCTTGTTGTTGAACATTCTCCTGCCCATGGCCTTGCCGACGCCCGGCATCCGCATCAGACGCATCATCCCAGCTCTCAGGAGGTGCTCCTTACGATCATGCGGGGTGAAGATACGCCGTCCGGGCAGGGCGCTTTCCTGCTGCAGGTGGATGAACGGCCTCATCCGCGCCTCCCAGGCCCGCAACGCCGCGGGCAGGTCTGCGGGGTGGCGTTGGAGCATGGTACCCAGGAGTTCGCCGCCGGCCATGCCGCTGGAGGCGCCCATCCCCGCGTACAGGGTGACGCACCAGGCGGATTCGCCGATCAGGACGACCCGGCCGCGGTGCCAGAGCGGCATCTTGACCTGCTGCACTGAGTCGAACAGCGCGTCGGGTGCCTGCTCGTAACGCGTCAGCAGCCCTTCCAGCAGGGGGCCGGTGGGTTCGGGGCCGTAGGCGGCGCGGATGGACTCGATCGGCGGGCGGCGGAATTCGGCGTCGATGTCGCTGGTGCGGTAGGAGAACAGCAGGCTCGGGGCGCGGTCGGCGAACGGGAAGGCCCACACCGAGCGGCCCGGCTCGGCCAGGACCAGGCCCTCGTGCAGGCCGAAGCCGTCGACCGGGCCGTCCAGCACGGTGCCGGCCCCGGCCGGTCCCTTCGACACTCGCTTGGGCGGTCGCTTCGTCGCCTCACCCGCCTCCCTCCTTGGCACAACATGTCGAAAACAGCAGGTCCCATCAGCTGTGACAGGGCGGGGGAAAGTGAATCCGGTCAACGGGTGATATCCCATGACCGTCATCCGCTGATGAAAGGCTTCAGATGACAGCCGCACCAGTCGAAGGTTCGCCAGAGGGGTCGCTCGGCGACTTCCCCGGCGTCTTCGACGCCTACTGCGATGAGATCTTCAGGTATGTCTCCCAACGCCTCGGCCCAGCCCAAGCCGAGGACGTGGTGGCGGAGACATTCCTGGCGGCGTTCCGTAAGTGGGCGCGTTACGACCCCGCCAGGGCCAGCGTCAGGACCTGGCTGTACGGCATAGCCACCAACCTCGTCGGCAAACATCGCCGATCCGAGATCAGAGCGTTGCGTGCCAGGCAGCGGCACGGCCCCGCAACCGACTTACCCGGACCCGAGGAGCGTGTGGCGGACCAGGTTAGCGCCCAAAGCCTGCGCCCGGCTCTCGCCTCGGCCATCGCCTCACTCGGACGGGGCGAGCGGGACGTGCTGCTGCTCATGGCCTTGGCCGGACTGTCCCACCAGGAGATCGCCGACGCGCTCGGCATCTCGTACGGCACGGTCGGATCGCGGTTGAGCCGTGCCAGGACCAAGCTGCGCGCCGCTCTCGGCGGCGCCAACCCCATGGAGGCATAGCGTGGACGAGCTGACCCCACACGAGCTGACCCAGGTCCGCGGCCTGTACGACGACCTCCCCCCGGACCCGTTCGCCAAGGCCAGGATCGAGGCGAACATGCGGGCTCGAACCAGACGCCGATTCCCGTGGAAGGCCGGCGTTGTGGCACTCACCGCCACCGCCGCGCTGGCCGCGGCCATCATGGTCGGCCCTGCCCTGCTCCCTCCTGAGCAGCCCGCACGAACCACGCTCTCCGGCCATTCGATCCTGCTGGCCGCCGCGACCAAGGCCGAGTCGGCTCCGACCGGCGAGTACTGGCACGTCAAGCGGCTGTATACGATCCGTCCGGACAAGCTGCACGGCAAGAACGGCAACACGTACCGGCTGGAGAGTTCGCGGCTGGTCGAGCAGTGGGTTTCGGACGACGGGCGGGCCTGGACGGGCCTCAAGGAACTGCCCGCGCGCCCGCTTGACCAAGCAGCCTGGCGCCGTGACGGCGCTCCCACCGAGTGGAAGGTCGAGGACGGTCGCTTCTCCATGTCTGAGGGCGAGAGTCGGCTCACGCCCGTAAAGGAGGGGGGAGCGTTCCGGCTCGCCGGCGAGGACCTCACCCTTGAGCAGGTGAAGGCGCTGCCCACTGACCCCGCTGCTTTGAAGGAGCGGGTGCTTCAGGCAGTCCGGGCCGGTGTCGGCGAGGAGAGCTTCGTCGCGGACGGTCTGCCAATCACGTTGGCTTCGCTGCTGTACGAGCTGCCGGCTTCACCGGATGTACGGGCGGCGGCCTATCGGGCTCTGGCCGACCTGCCGACGGTCACTGTGGAGGAGGACGCCAAGGATCCGCGGGGCAGGGCAGGTGTCGCGGTCACGTTCCCGATCCAGCATGACAAGCCCACCCGGGGCAGGCTGATCGTCGATCCGAGCACGTCGATGGTGCTGTCCTACGAGGTCACTCACACCTCCGGGATGGGGCAGAAGACTGAGGTCGTGCTGGCCGCGGGTTGGACGGACACGAAGCCCTCGCCTCCCACCGCCGAGTAGGGAGTCACTCATCACGCGCGGGCCCCTGGTCTGACGCTCGCCTGGGCTTGCGCTTTGCAATGACTCCAGTATGTCGACCAGAACTCCCTGCGCGGCGACACCATCGCCGCGGCGAGCGCCGCGCTGATCGAGGCGCAGCCGCGCATCTTGCTGGGAGTGCAGGGCGTGCATACGGATCTCGTGGCCCGTCACAAACCCTTCCGCCGCGTGGCTGGTCCGGGCGGCCACGGCCATCTTCCCGGTCTGCTCCAGTAACCATTCTTTCTCCAGGGTTTTGTAGCTGGGATAGGTGCGGCCGGTCAGCTGGTAGTGCGCGGTGCATGTCCGGCCGGCCAGGTCGTGGAGGTGCCGGCCGATCCGGGCGGGCCACGGCCACTCCACGTCCCGCGAGGCGCCAGATCAGGCAGGCCAGGAGGATCAGGGGGACGGCGAAGCTTCCCGGGCCGCCCCAGAGGTGAGCGCGTTCTGCAGGGACTCCGCCGGCCTGGCATCCCCGGAGAGGTCGAGGGGGACGGCCGCCATCCCGCGATCCACCCAGCCGGTGACGTCCTTCCAGGCGCTAATCGTGAGCAGGGACAGGCACCCAATTCTCAGCACGAGCATGATGCCGCCGGCCCAGCGCAGCAGTCGCTTCCTGGAGTTCATCGTGACGTCCTCCGTTCGTGGTGGTGGCGTTCGGCGCTCGGCGTGGTGGGCGAACCCGGCTGCGGTGACGTGTGGCATCGGCAACGGCTCCCGGCGCGTGTCCGCCCAGTAGCGGCGCGTCTGCCGCACATCGGTGCACTGGGCAGGCGACCCGCGACGGAGAGGCTCCGTGGGAAAGGAATTCCCGGAGCGGGAGATATGTAGTGATCCACTTTTCGTCGATCTGGAGTATCCATGCGTATGAGAAAGAGAGCCGGAGCGGCCGGGGCGTTACTACTCGCCACCGCTCTGCTCACCCCCCAACCGGCCGTCGCCGCGCCTCCATCTGCCGGAACGCAGCCTCTTGCCGCAGTCTCGCGGACCGTCACGCTGATCAGCGGTGACCGTGTAACAGTCACCGGGGAGCCCGGCGCGGTGATCGAGGCCGGTGATGGGAGGAAGGGGGTCACCTTCATCACCGACGAGAGCGGCGGGCGGTTGCGCGTCGTCCCGAGCGATGCAGTGCCGCTGCTGAAGGCCGGGCGGCTGGACTCACGGCTGTTCGATGTGACTACCTTGCTGGAGTACGGCTACGACGATCGGCGCAAGGACCTGCCACTCGTCGTCGCCGGGGCCGCTCAGCCCCGGACGCTGAGTGGAGCCTCGTACAGCACGGCGCTCGCCGCGGTCGGCGGGTTCGCGGTTCGGGAGGAGCGGGCGAACGCCTCCCATTTCTGGAAGGACCTCACCGGAGGGCCGGGAAAGGCCGCAACTGGTGGAGCGGGGTTCCTGCGGGGCGCAGGTCGGAAGGCCAAGGTGTGGCTGGACAGGCTACGAAAGGTGTCGCTGGACACCAGCGTCCCGCAGATCGGCGCGCCCGCGGCTTGGGCCAGAGGCTTCACCGGGGAAGGGGTCAAGGTCGCGGTACTGGACACCGGGATCGACGCTACCCATCCCGACCTGGCGGGCAAGGTGAGCAGCAGGAAGGACTTCACGGATGAGCCCGACGAGCGGGACCTTGTCGGGCACGGCACCCACGTGGCCTCCACCATCGCCGGGAGCGGCGCAGCATCCGGTGGGCGCTACCGCGGCGTGGCCGCAGGCGTCACGTTGCTGGACGGCAGGGTGTGCGACGAGTCAGGCTTCTGCAGCGACTCGGCGATCCTGGCCGGCATGCAGTGGGCGGCGGAGCAGGGCGCCCGGGTCGTGAACATGAGTCTCGGCGGTTCGGACACGCCGGAGGAGGACCCGCTGGAGCAAGCGGTCGAGGCCCTCAGCGACCAGTACGGCACCCTCTTCGTGATCGCCGCGGGCAACGAGGGGATGGAGCGCGGGGTCAGCACCCCGGCCACGGCGAACGCCGCCTTGGCCGTGGGCGCAGTCGACAAGTCGGATGAGCTGGCCGCTTTCTCCAACATGGGGCCCGTACCGGGCGACGACACGCTCAAACCGGATATCACCGCTCCCGGCGTGGACATTACGGCCGCGCGTGGGAAGGACAGCCCCGGGACCGGCTCCTACGTCGCCCTATCCGGCACCTCGCAGGCGACGCCGCACGTGACGGGAACCGCGGCGCTGCTGGCGGAGCAGCACCCAGAGTGGAAGGGCGACCTGCTGAAGGCCGCGCTGATGGCCTCGGCCGAGCCGCGCCCGGAGATCGGCGTCTTCGCCCAGGGAGCGGGCCGGGTGAACGCAGACCGCGCGACGGCGCAGGCCGTGACGGCGCAGCCGCCCGGGCTGGGGTTCGGCAGGCAGGCGTGGCCGCACGACGACGACCAGCCGGCCGCCAAGAAGCTGGTCTACCGCAACTCTCTCACGACGCCGATCACGCTCACCCTGCAGGCCAGGGCGAGTGCGGCCTTCACCGTGAGCCCGAGCACGCTCACCGTGCCTGCCGGCGGACAGGCCGAGGCGACGGTCATCGCCGACACCCGTGCTGCCGATGTGCCCGACGGGCTGCTGGGTGGCTACGTCGTGGCCACGGGGCCCGGCGGTGTGAGCGTGAGCACGCCGGTCGGCGTAGAGAAGGAAGTCGAGAGTTACGACCTGACCGTGCGCCACACCAACCGGGCCGGCATCGCCACCGGCGACTTCGAGATGTCGATCAGCCGGCTGGACGCCAAGCAGCCGCCGATCGTGGTGCTCGGCGGGCAGAGCAGCTTCACCACGCGGCTGCCCAAAGGCAAGTGGAAGGTCGACACAGTCGTCCTGGATGACGCGGGCATCACCCTGCTCGTCCAGCCCGAGCTGGTGCTGGACCGCGCGCGGACGGTCGAAGCCGATGCCCGGCTCGGCAGACCGCTTGAGGTGGAGCCACCGAGCGCCGACGCGATGCCGACGTCCGCTCAGGTCGTCTACCAATGGCAGGCAGCCGATGGTCCGTCGGCCAGGGGGTGGGCCGGCCAGGGGTTTGACCGGCATTTCACCGCCCAGCTCGGGCCTGCCCGCGACTACGACGGGCTGCTGACCGAGGTGGCGGGAGAATGGACGGCTGGTACGGACGTCTACCGGGCGGCCTGGTTCCAGCCAGGGCGAGTGGTGACCGGCTTCAAACGGTCAGTGGACCCCAAGAACTTGGCGACCATACGCATGGATTACGCCGCTCACCTACCCGACGCGCAGGCAGCGTCGTACGGCCGGGCCTGGCCACGCGACGGCCAGATCCCCTCCTACCTTTCTGGTGCCTGGTTCACCACCCCCTCGGTGCGGACGGTACATGTCAACACTGACGGAGACATCCGCTGGCAGCACCGGCTGCGGGAGGTCGGCACCGACGGGCGGGTCAACGAGTTCCAATCCGGGTTCACGCACTACCGAGCGGGCCAGGTCACCACCGAGTGGTGGAACCGGGGTGTGTTCGGCCCTTCCCTGCCGTCCGGTGACCAGCCCGGCGACAGCGTCAGTCGCACCGGCGACGTCATCTCGGCTGACCTGCGGATGTTCGGCGATGGGCGGGGCTCGCTCGGCTACTCCTCGCGGGCCACCGGACACACCACCCTCTACCGCGACGGCGTGCTCGTCGGCGAGGCGCCGTCCCTGACCGCGGACTTCTCCGTGCCCGCAGGGCGGGCGGCGTACCGGCTGGTGGCCGAGGCGGAGCGGGGAGCTCCGGCGACGCTGTCCACGCGCGTGTCCGTGGCTTGGACGTTCCACTCCGGCACCACAGACACCCGCGCCCGGCTGCCGGTGTCCATAGTGAGCTTCACTCCTGAGCTCGACGCGCGGAACACTGCACCGGCCGGTCGGATATTCACCGTCCCAGTCAGCGTGCGTTCGCTGCCTGGCAGCGCGGCGGGCCGCGCGCGGGACCTGTCCGTGGAGGTCTCCTACGATGACGGGGCCACTTGGGCGAAGGCAGAGGTCGGGCACTCAAGGGTCGTTCTGCGCCACCCGAACGGTGACGGGTTCGTGTCGCTGCGGGCCAAGTCGATGGACACTTCCGGCAACGCCGTCGAGCAGACCGTGATCCGCGCGTACCGGATTGCTTCCGCGACACGCTGACGGCGCGCCTGGCAAGCTCCCTTATCACGTACATGTCTCGGGCCTTGATCTTCGACCTGCCGCTTTGTGTGTCCTGGCTCACGGCGTACGGCCAGGACACTGATCGGCTCGTTGTCGGCGTCGGCGGTCTGCTGACAGCGAGCGCACAGGGTGGGCCCGGGCTCCGGGCCGGTCCGCAGCGCGAGCATCCTGTCGGGGGGCGATACTGCGGCGGCCTCATCACTGATCCGGATATCCCGCGTGTCTGGACGGTACGACGCGCAGTGAGCATCCGCCACGCCATCACTGATGGAGATCGCCACCTGCATCAGGTCCGTCCAGCGCTTTTCGATCAGCTTTCAGTCGATGACGTTGCGGTCGCTCTCGCCGAACAGCTGGTCGATATGCGGGGTAGGCGATCTTGTCCGAGGCGCGAAAGAAGATCAGATCCTTGAAGTTACGGATGCGCGGCATCATGTCGGACCCGAACAAGGTGGCCAGGATGAAGACCGGAAAGTTCTGCCCCTGGTCCCAGCCGGCCGCGCCCAGGTCGCGCAGTTCCACATGGCGGTCCAGGGCTTTGACCAGGCCGGTGCCGCTGACGTCGGTGGGGCTTTTTCGTAGCCGGTCCAGCCGGGAGACGCGCCGGCCCTGTTCGACCTTGACCAGGTTCTCCAGCACAGCGGCCTGGTTCGGGCTGGGGGCGGCGGCCAGCAGCGCGTACTGGCGGGCGGCGACGCGCTCGCGCAGCGCGGCGATCAGCCGTTCCAGGGTGCTAACGCCGGGCAGCAAAACCTTGGCCTCCACCAGGCGGTGGGTGGCCAGGTCGAACAGCACGATCGGGCGCTCGCCGGTGGTGGTCCAGGCCCGTTTGTAGAGCCAGCAGGCCAGCGCGAACCACTGCTCGTTCGCGAAGGTGGTGAAGCCGTAGCCGGCGCGGATCTGCTCTTGATGCTCCCAGCGGGCCTCTTTCTCGCCGTACCCCTTCAGATCGCCGGCCTGCAGACAGAGCTGCTCGGCGACGTAGTCGACCACCGCGGCGGGAACGTACTCGGGATCGTCCAGGAAGCAGTTCAAGAACCGTGCCGTACCGAGTTGCAGGGCCCAGCCGAGCTGGTTGCGAACGCCGTTGGCGGCCATCGGCCGGCGCCGGTCGTCGGCATGAAAAGGGATGCCTCCAGGCATGCGAGGGCGCCTCCACCGCGCGCGGCGTGGTGGAGGCGCCCTTGGATATCAGCAGCGGTCAGGTCAGATGATCGACGTGACCGATTACGTGCTGAATTGTGGCAGTCTCCCGCCAGTTGTGATCACCTGCCGTGGATCCAAGCTCAGAAGCGTGTCGCGCGTTCTAGGAGGCTTGCCAGAGCGGCAGGTTCCTGAACGGCCGATACTGGCGGGGCTCCGTCAATGACGAGTGCCGGCACGCCTCGGATTCCCCTCTGAGCGGCGCGGCATTCATCGGCTCGGACTTCACTGGTGAACGCGTCGCCGATCAGGAGTTCGCCTATGTGGGCGAGATCCAGTCCGGCCTCGACGCCGAGCACTTGGAGAACGTGCGGATCGGCGATGTTGCGGCCTTCGGTGTGGTAGCCGTGAAGGAGACGTTCCAGAACGGCGTCGGCCAGGCCGCAGGTGGCGGCCAGGTGGATCAGGCGGTGAGCATCGAAAGAGTTGACCGGCCGAGCCTGGTGCAAGTTGAGTTCCAGTCCCTCGGCTGCGCCAAGCGCTTGGATATGGGCCACCCGGGCGCTCGCTCGGACTGGGTCGTTCTGGTACGTGGCGATCACCTGCGCTGCTGTCAGGCTGGGAATCCGGCTTCCGTCCGGATCCAGTTCGAAACTGCGCCAGACAACGTTCGCATCGCTTCGGGCCTTCAGGGCGGCGGCCAGTCGTCTCTTGCCGATGTAGCACCAGGGGCACAGAACGTCGAAGTAGACCTCGACTTGCATGAGCGCTCGATCCTTTCAGTCGAAGGCCGGGGTGGGCGTCGTGGCCTGGGGCTGGCTCGGTGGTTGTGGCGGGGTCGTGCGCCGCAGGGTCAGGGTCAGCAGGGCGAGCGCGATGAGCAGGGGAATCGTGATGAGCGCGTGCACGTGAAGGCTGTGGGCGAATGCGTCCCTGGCGGTCTGGGCCAAAGGGATGCCGAGGTTTTCGGGGAGTCGCCGGGCTGCCTGGAGTGCGGCGGGCAAGGTCTCCCGGGCGGCTTCGGCGACCTGGGAAGGGACACCGGGAAGCGCATGGTCGAGCATGTAGCTGCCGTAGACGCCGGTGGCGATGCTGCCGAGCACGGCGATGCCGAGCGCTCCGCCGAGTTCGGCGCCGGTCTCGGAGATCGCTGAGGCGGCGCCCGCGCGTTCGGGTGGTGCCGCGCCGACGACCAGGTTGGTTCCCAGCGCCATGAACGGGGTCAGCCCGGCGAAGAGAAGGAAGGAGCCGGACACCAGGATGACGGGGTTTGTGTCCACCTGGGTGAGCAGGATGGGACCGATGACGGCGAACGCGGCGCCGGCACTCATGAAGACGGCTGGGCGGATTCGGCCGGTGAGACTGGAGACCACCAAGGCCACGACGGTACCGGCGACCGCGGTGGGCAGCTGCCACAGACCGGCCTCCAGCGGAGACAAGCCGAGCACCAGCTGCAGGTATTGCGAGGTCAGCAGGCTGGTCCCGAACAGCACGATCCCGGCCAGCACCATGCCGGTGACGGATACGGCGAAGGCGGGGATAGCGAACAATCCCAGGTCCAAGAGCGGGTTGGGCAGCCGTCGCTGGCGGCGTACGAAGACCGCGCCGATCATCAGGCCCGCGACCAGGACACCGACGGACGGCAGAGCAAAGCCGCGGACGGCGAGATCCTTGATGCCGAATACGATCGTCAAAGGAGTCAGCAGCGACAGGACCACACTGACCGCGTCCAGCCGCCCGGAAGCCGAAGCGCGAGATTCAGGGATCAGGAAAGGGCCGGTGACCAGCAGCAGGGCCATGGCCGGAAGGGCGAGCAGGAACACCGCGCCCCACCAGAAGTACTGCAACAGCACACCGCCGACCAGCGGGCCGAGCGCACCGCCGCCCATGAACGCCATCATCCAGATCGTGATGGCCAGGGTGCGCTGCCGGACATCGAGGAACAGGGCGCGGATCATCGCCAGCGAGGCCGGCGCCAGCGCGGCGGCGGCCACTCCCTGCAC
Organism: Nonomuraea sp. NPDC049695; assembly: GCF_040674955.1. Taxonomy (NCBI): domain Bacteria; kingdom Bacillati; phylum Actinomycetota; class Actinomycetes; order Streptosporangiales; family Streptosporangiaceae; genus Nonomuraea; species Nonomuraea sp. NPDC049695. The sequence goes on from NZ_JBFANV010000131.1 coordinate 21,754, forward strand.
GGCCCGTGCCGCGATGAGCGGGCCGGCGCCGGGGGCGTAGGCGGCGATGACGGACGCGCAGGTGAAGGCGACGGCGCCGCCCAGCAGGATCCGGCGGTGCCCGAGACGGTCGCCGAGCGTACCCATCATGACCAGTGATCCGGCGACCATGAAGCCGTAGATGTCGGTGATCCACAGCAGCTGGGGGCCGTCGGGTTCCAGATCGGCGCTCAGGCTTGGCAGCGCCAGATAGAGCACTGACATGTTCATCATGACCAACACGGCGGGGATGCCCAGGACCGCCAAGGCGGTCCACTCCCGGGCTCCGGCTCTGGCGGAGGGTTGGGGGGACATGTGGGTTCCGATCTCAGCCGCGCGCATCGCCGGCGGGGATGAGCAAGGTCTTACCGGTGGTGGTCCGGGACTCGATCGCTCGATGCGCGGCGGCTGCCGACTCGAGCGGGAAGGTCTGGCCGATGACCGGCCGCAATTTCCCGCCGGCCGCGAGGTTCAGCGCGTCGACGATGAGCTCGCGAGTCTGGGCCGGGCTCGGCGCGGCGGTGAGGCCGATGACGCCGATGGAGCGTGCCCGGAGCCGGCCTTCGTCGAGTTCGGCGTCGGCGCCGCTGGCCATTCCGTAGATGCTCACGCGTCCGCCTTCACGTAGCGCCCCGATCGCCTCGGTGCCGATCCGGCCGCCGACCCCGTCAAAGACGAGATCGAGTCCGACGCCGCCGGTCGCCTCCATCACCCGATCCAGCCAGTCAGCCCGGGAGTAGTCGACGTAGGAGGCCGCGCCCAGCGAGGTGACCAGCTCGGCCTTGCCGGCGCCGCGGGCGGCGCCGATCACGTGGGCATCCGCTCCGGCGGCGAGTTGCACCAGCAGGCTGCCGACACCTCCTCCCGCGGCCTCCACGAGAACCCGCTCCGATGGCTTGATCTCCGCCTGCCGGTACAGCAGCAGCGCCGTACGCCCATCGGCCAGCAGCGCGACCGCGTCCTTCAGCTCCAGACTTGCGGGAACCGGAACCACATCCTGTGCCCGAGCCAGCGCCAGCTCGGCGTAGCCGCCCTCGCCGCCGGTGGTGGTGACCACGACCGTCCCCCTCAGGGCCGGGTCCACGTCCGGTCCGGCAGCGACGATGCGACCGCCCACGCCGTTGCCGGGTATGCGGGGTAGCGCGGGCCTGCCGAACGGCCCGTTGCCCGAGCGCACCTGCGTCTCGACGAACGTGATACTCGCGTACGCCACCGCGACGAGCACCTGCCCCGGCCCTGGCACGGGATCTTCGACCTGCCGGATCCGCAAGACCTGCGGCCCTCCGAACTCTTCCATCACCACAGCTCGCATGACTCTCCTTCAAACGGATAAATTCGCTTCGTTTGGGAAAGCTATAACGGAGTGAATCGCTTCGCAAGGCGACTACAGTGAGCGCATGGCACGCAAAGCTCCCCGGCACGCAGAAGCCGAACGCAACGACCACGCCCTCCTGGAAGCCGCCAAGAAGGTCCTGGCCGTGGACGGAGCGCATGCGTCGGTGGCGACGATCGCCGCACACGCCGGAGTCGGCATCGCCAGCCTCTATCGCCGCTACCGCTCCAAGGACGAGCTCTTCCAGCACCTGTGCGCGCTATCCCTCGACCAGTGGATTTCGGCCGCCGAACGCGGCCTGCAGCATGACGACCCCTGGGAGGGGCTCGCTCACTACATCAGCGCCTGCGTGGAGTTCAGCGGCGGCTCCCTCGGACCGCTGGCCGGCACGATCGCCGTCACCGACGAGATGGCCGCCAAGTTCACCAGGTCCGACGAGCTGATGCGAGACCTGGTGGCCCGCGCGCACGCTGCTGGAGTGCTCAGACCGGACGCCACGGCCATGGACATCTCGCTACTGATCGAACAACTCGGCAAATCGCCCCTGATCGAACAGCTCAACCGGCAGGGCCGCGCCGACCTGATCGAGGCAGCCCACAACGCCCGAAAGCGTACGATCGCCATCGCTCTCGACGGCCTGCGCCCCCGCCACCCCCAACTGCCCGGGACCGCACCCTCGCCCGCCCTCCTCGCCGAACGCTGGGAGCACGCTCCCACAGACTCGACGAGGCCGCCAGAACGGTCGTAGATCAAGAGGGCCTGCGCCCCGAGGCGTCCATCAGCTCGACGTCGTGATGCTGTTCGGCCCAGTCATCTCCCACGAACAGGCGCAACGCTTCTCCCGTTTTCCGATGCCGATCGATTTCAACAGCCTGCGGGAGAACCGTCAGCGAACTAATCAAGCAGTGCTCACACCCCTACGGATGGGCACGACATCCCAGCGGCGATCAACTCTCCCGGCCGACCAGTGGGGGCACGATCTTTGGGCGGGACTCAAGGTCCAGTAGCTATGAGTGCTCACCCACCGGCGGCTG
>NZ_JBFANV010000132.1:0-23988 GCF_040674955.1 Nonomuraea sp. NPDC049695
CCCCGCCCGGAACTCCGGATCAAAGCGCCTCCGCGTGACTCCTGCCACGACCAAACCTCTCCCGGTTCGGTCTCCACGCTATGAGGGGAAGGCCATTCTACGGCGGCCCCGGCTACATGGAGATCAACCCGGCCCTGCGGGCAAAGGACGCTGATCCCGGTGTTGTCTGGTCTCCCAAGGTCGCCGACGAGATCGCCGCCATGGACCGGGCGATCGCCAAGTCTCATCTGCCATCCGACGTGGTCCTGCACAGAGGCGTGGGCAAAAAATTCTTGGAGTCGCTGGGGGTCGATATCAACTCACCCGCCGAAATGGAGGGGCTGGCAGGCCGCGTCATCACCGAACCGGGATACTTAAGCACGAGTGTAGGCCGGAGAGCTGGTTTCGACGGAGACCTCCGCGTGATGTTACGGGTACCCAAGGGACACGAAGCGCTCAACATGTTCCCGATCACCAAGCTGACCGGCGAACGGGAGGTCCTCTTGCGCCGCGGCACGTCGTACGTCGTACGCGATGTGTACCGTAAGGACGGCCATTGGTACATGGAAGCGGACGTCGTACCGGATGGATGGACCAAGCCACCCGATTGGGACGCCCGACCATCTATGGACGCTGACACTGGTTGGAAAGGGCCCTTCGATGACTGACACCCCGAATCCTCGTTTCCACGACGTCACCGCCAGGTTCGTCTCGGAGAACGACTCCTACGATTTCAAGGCCGCTGGCCCGGTACGGCGGGCCGCGGTGCACGATCGCCATGGACGGTTGCTGGGACATGTATGGACCGACGATCGTCAAGCCGCGGGGTTTACCCGCATCAATGACCCTGAGCCGGACATGGCGTACGTGAGGGGACAAATGAATCGGATTCTTACCAAGGCCTATAGGGCGGGAATTCCCGCCAGCGAGCTTCTCAATCCCTCCTTGTACGCACCGGACTTCGAGTTGCGCGTTACGTCGTGACGCGGAATCCGTGGAGCCGTCATGAGCGAGCAGTCACCCGTCCCTGAAGCCGCAGATGATCCGTGCAGCCGACAAGAGACGGGACTGGCCCGATCATCAGCCCAGGATCTGGTGACAGGCACGATTCCGAATCCGAAACTCGGGACGGGACGGCGGAAACAACTCATCGCACTTCGCGGCAATCAGCGGTCCTGATGCTTTTGGAGTACGGCCGTCCGACATCTTGTTTCTGGCCTTACGTGGCCCAACAACGGCGACCGTGGTCGGCTTAGGCGAGGGCCTCCCGACGTGCTCCTGCCGCCGACGTGGCACCGACTGGTTTACCCCTCGACGACGCTTCTCGGCTGTTGTCCTCTCATCCTTCGACGTCTGGGGCGTCGCCGAGGACACCTCTCGGGGCGCGGGCACAGATGTGGACGAAGACGGCGAGGTGGGCGCCACCGACTGCTCCACAACAGTGAGGCGGGGTGTTGGCATCGAGGCAACATTGGTTCGAGGCGAGGCGGTGCCAGTGCCCCACGTAGTCGACCAGATGCCGAAGCCTGCACAGGCCAGAAACCCGACGACGAGCGCCGACCGGGTCAGGCGACCCCGATCTTTCAGCATTGATCGCTCTGGTGGAATCGGGGTTGCGTACCTTCGCCAACTGAAGGAGTCGGATTTAGCGAGGAGCCGGGGCCGGTCTCGGACCGGCAGGCCGTACAGCGGGCGCCGCACCGGACGGTGTTCTTCGGGTGAGGGGGTGGGGCGGTATTGATCTTGGTGCATAATCCTCCCTACTCACTGCCCGTGCCTGCCAGCGTGCCGCAGCGCAACCGTGACGAGTGGGAACGACTCGGCAAAGAGCAGTGCAAGCCGAACCGGCCCCGGGACAACCAGGGCCGGAAACCGGACAAACGTGGGCTATAGGTCCAGGGCGCTGTTGATTTTGTTGTTGACCTGCTCTTGCTGGCCGTCGATGCACTTGGCGTAGACCCGCAGGAGCACGCCAACGCTGTGGCCGGCGCTTGGCGACCTCAGGGGCAGGAACGCCCGCGTTCAGCCAGAGCGAGACCGCCGCGTGGCGTCGTTGGACAGGCCGCGTTCGTTGCCCTGGTCCGGCAGGAGGACGCGACGCACGGCGTACCAGCCGCCACTGACCGCGTCGGAGATGGTCCAGTCCCTTCCGTACTCGTTCTTCAGGCTGCTCAGGCTCAGGCTCACGCTCATAGCGGCAACGCCGCCCGACGCTCCAGTTCCTCCTCCAGCGCCGCGCGAACCAGCGTCGACAGCGGATGTCCCTCCCGCAGCTCCGCATAGCGGAACGCGATCCGGCGAACGGCCCGGCCGAGGTCCGCCACTGGATGCCAGGCGTAGACGGCACGCTTGCGCCCCTCGTCCCACCCGGTACGCCACCAGAACCGTTCACCGTCGCACCACACCACCAGGCCCACCCAGACCCACACCAACGCCAGCCGATAACCCTCGTGAACCTCGGCTGAAATGCCACGGGTTTCGAGTTCTGCGCGGAGCCGTTCAGCCACTGAATAAGAATTCCAGCGGCCATCGAATTTCGCGACGCGCGGAGGAAGAGTGTCCATGGGGAAGAGCATCGCGGAGAGGGAAAATCCAAACCAGATACACCATGTGGCACTTGCGCACAGGAGCTGATCCAACTGCCACGGCATGTGGCAGTTGGATCAGGACTCGACCCCCAGGAAGGCCGCTACCTCCGCGTACTCGGCTCTGAGCGCCCGCGCCCGGTCCTCGATGAGCTGGCCGGCCACTCGCCGGGCGAATGGCTGGTACTTGAGCCAGTGCGGCACGCGGGTTTTGAGATCCAGAAGAATCTCCCACGATTCCGCCGCATTCCGCTCGAAAGCATGCGCACTGGCCACATCGAGAAGGTATCTGTACCGCGTGCTGCTCGACAGATTCGCCATCGACCGGATTCCGTCATGGATTTCCAGAGCCCGCGTGCTGTTCCCCCGCACCACCGCGTACTCAACGGCCTTGATCTGGATCAGTTCCGGGGAGAACCCGGCGAAAGTCGAGGCTCCCCGCGCCGCCCACAGCGGAGGAGCTTCGAGCGGCTGCCCCTCGATACGGTGCGCCCCCGCGCGGGCGAACGTGAGCATGTCCTCGGCCTCATCACCCTGGTTGTTGCGAACGGCTGCCGCCGAGGCCCACAACAGCAGCCACCCCCAGGTAGCGAACCTCGCGGGGTCGCTTGTCGAGAAGCGCGGTTCGATGGCCTGGGCTGTCACCAGTGCTGCGCGCTGCGCGTCGTCGAGTCGCCCTTCCCGGAGAAAGAGCCAGCACTCGTTGAAGATGTGCCATGCGCCCAACAGCGGATCGTCGGCCTGTTCGGCTGCCGCGAGCCCCTCCGTGATTGCCTGATAGGCGAGGTCGTACTGCTGGAGCTGGATCAACGCCTGTGCCGAGAACTGGAAGGTCTGCGAGAGCAGCGTCAGCGCGGCGCGCTGATCGTCCGCGCCCCGGGCATCCGCCACCAGCGTGCGCGCCTCCACGAGCAGCGCGGGGATCGTCTGCACCACAGCCCGGTAATCGTCCGCCCGGTACAGGGTGTTCGCTGCGAGGTACGAGTCGCGTACCGATCCGTACGAGACCGGCCCGTCGAGGTCGGGCATTTGGACACCCGCCAGCCCGCGCACGGGTTTGAGCGTACGGCGCAGCGCGAGGAGGTCCGCGTGCACGGTCTCCTCCTGAGGTGAGACCGGTTCCGGGGAAGGCCGGAACAGATCCGAGGTCCGCACGTCGAGCGCTTCGGCCAGCTTGCGAAGCGTCGAGACCCGCGCGCTGCTGCGGTCGCCCTGTTCGAGCTTGCGAATCGTGGACACGCTCACGCCTGAGCGTTCTTCCAGCTCCTCCTGAGTGAGTCCCTTACTCACCCGGATGCGCGCCAGATTCTCGCCGAGGGCCGGTTCTCTCGCCATAATCCAACACCTCAAGGGGGACGGCCTGATCCCAGGGTAACCCCCTGCTTGCAGCCGTCTCCGAAGATCGGCCGATCCCTCCTGAGGAGCTGACTTCTTCAAGATCACTGTCGTTTGGCCATGGGCCCGTTCACCCGACGGGGGGCTCGCCATCGCCGTAGACGGGGTTCTTCGGCAGGTGCTCCTTCGTAACCAACAGCCGCACCACGCCGGGCCGCGCCGACTCGGCGTCCCATACGAACCAGTCGTTTCCCACCTGCGGCCAGGCCTCTCCCGGCTTGACGGAGAAGCCGTCGTAATTCTCGTTCGGCGTGATGACCTGGAAGATCGCCTTGACCCCGCGCGCACGCGCCTCGGCGACCACCTCGCCCACGGTGCGCCCGCTGACCTTGACGCCCTCGAGCATCTCGCCCTTCGCGTTGGCGCGGCCGGAGTTCTGATAGGCCTCCCCCGGACGGGCCTCGCGGCCGAACTTCACCCAGGCCTGAGCGTTGAAACCGACGGGCAGCTTGATCACCAGCACGCACCCCGGCCGGCCCGTCTCACATCCGTCCGGTTCCGTGCCCGTGTACATGCGCTGCCCGATCGCCGAACCGCCCATGCCCATCTGGAACATCTCGCCGACCCCGCTCGGGGAGACCGGGACGATCTGGAGTTGCACGTTCAGCCCGACGGCCTTGAAGCCTTCGGTGTATTTCTTGTGGTCGGCGTACGGGTCCTTGATCCGGGCCACCCAGTCGCCGCCCTCCCGGGTGATGTCCAGCTCGGTGCTGGCGTACGAGGTGGCGACGGCCGGGGTGGTGACCAGGCTGGGACCGATCAGGGCGGCGGCGGCCAGCGTGGCGGTGGCGGCGGCGCTCAGCAGCAGGCGCCGGGTACGGCGGCGCGGCACGGGTGCCCTCTCGGGGGTGGGCTCCTCGGCGGTGATGGCGGCCAGCAGCGCCCGCGCCCCCGCGCCGGACGCCTGGCCCGCCAGGTCCTCGTCGCGGACCCTGGCGAGGTTCTGCAACTCGTTCATGCCGACTCCATGACGAAGTGGTTGACGGTCACGCCGGCCGTGGCCAGCGCCTTGGAGAAGCGCTTGCGCGCCCGGTGGAGCCGGATGCGTACGGCGTTGCGCGAGCAGCCGAGCACGGTGGCGATCTGGGCCCGGTCCAGGCCCTCCCAGGCCACCAGCGAGATCAGCTCCCTGTCGTCGTCGGGCAGCTGCTCGAACGCCCGCGCGATCGCGCCCAGCTCGACGCTGGTCTCGGGCGAGTGGGCGTACAGGTCGGCGAGCTCGGTGTCGAGCTCAACGCTCCGGTGCCGGTGCCTGGCCTGGCCGCGTCGGTGGTTGGCCAGCACGTTCCTCGCGACGCCGTACAGCCACAGCCGGGCCTCGCCGCCCGGCGGGAGCGTGTCCACGCGGCGCCAGGCGATGGCGAACGTCTCGGCGACCACGTCCGCCGCGTCCTCCGGCGAGTCGCAGCGACGCAGGGCGTAGCCGAGTATGTGCTCGTACGTCTGCTGGTAAACGGCCTCGAACCGGGTTTTCCGGTCGTCATCCACGGGCGGTCCCCATGGTCGGCCTCCTCGGGTGTCGGGATCGGATCACCCCGTACATGTCGGAGGCATCATCATCATTTCCGCCGATTTTTCACCGTACGAGCAGGGCGGCGCTCCCATAGCTGCCCCCGAACCCCGTCACGAGAGCCACCTCACGTCCCTCCCTGAGCTCCCTGACGGCCTGGGCCACGTTGTTCAGGCCGTGCACGTAGCCCTCCGAGAGCAGGCCGCCGTGCGGGTTCACCCAGGCGTGGCGGCGTTCGAGCAGGTACGCCCCCAGGTCCCCGCGCTCGACCAGCCCGAAGTCCTCCAGCTGCCGGGGCACGAGCCACGAGTACGCGTCGTACGGCAGCGCCACGTCCACATCCGACGGGCGCATCCCGGACGCCTCCCATAGCATGGGCGCCACGTACGCGGAGAAGATCGCGGTGACGTCCGGTGCGCGGTCCATCGAGGAGCAGCCGGGGCCTCCGCCGCGCACGACCGCCTGGACGCGCGGCCCGTCGAGGACGCCGCTGACCAGCAGGGCGCAGGCGCCGTCGGTCTCCTGGCAGCAGTCCGCCGTGCGGAGCGGGGTGCAGACGTACGGCTTGGCGAGGTAGGCGGCGAGCTCGAGCGGCTCGCGGCGCAGGGCGCGCGGGTTGGTTCCGGCGTTCTCCCTGGACTGGGCGACGACGGCGTGCAGGTGCTCGGCGGACAGGCCCGTGTCGTGCAGGTAGCGGGTCGCGGCCAGCGCGAAGAGCGGGATCGGGCCCGCCAGCCCATACGTGAAGCGCTCCTGGGGGCCGGTGGAGACGGTGTTCATGCGCTTGCCGGACCGGCCGTTGAGCGCCCTATAAATCATGATATTTCGCGCTAAACCGGCATGTATCAGCATCGCCGCGTCGCCCAGGATCGACGCCGCCTGCGTCCCCCCTCCCGCGATGTCGTTGTGCCAGCCGAGCCGCTCGATCCCCAGGGCCCGCGCCACTTGCACGGCGGGCGCGGAGTCGTTCATGTGATAGCTGAGCACCGCGTCCACGTCGCGCGGCCCGATCCCCGCGTCCGCGCAGGCCGCTCGGCACGCCTCGACCGCCAGCTCCAGCTCGGTGCGCCCGGACTCCCTGGTCAGGGCCGTCATCCCGATCCCCGCCACGGCCGCCCGCCCGGCGAACGGCTGCATGCCCCGCCTCCGCCCCCCTCCCAGGCACCATGAACGATGTGCCGCCACGCTAGCCCGCGCGGACCGACCAAGACAAGCGCTTGCTCGTCAACAACGGCTATCCATGGATAACTGCGTATCTTCACGGGAAGCAGAGCCTCTTGTAATACGGAGGTGTGATCTACCGATAGCCCATCATCACGCCGAGGTGAGGGATGGATCTACGCTACGTCCGGTACGCGATGGCGATCGCACGGGCAGGCAGTCTGCGCCGGGCCGCCGCCGCGCTGCACATCGCCCAGCCGACGCTGTCGGAGCAGCTCAGGGCACTGGAGAAAGAGATCGGGGTCGAGCTGTTCAGCCGCTCGTCGAGCGGCGTCCAGCTGACCGAGGCGGGCGAGGCGTTCCTGGCCCAGGCCACCGTCGCGGTGGACGCCTTCGACCGGGCCGTGGCCGCCGCGAGGTGCACCGCGCAGACCGCCCGCCTGGGCGTGGCCGACGGGCTGGCGGACGTGGTCGCCCGCCTGCTCTCCCAGCTTCCGACCCCGAACCTGCGGGTGGCGCCCATGGGAACGGCCGAGCAGATCGTCTCCATCGTGGACGGCACCCTACAGGCCGGGCTCGGCTACGCGCCGGGCTCGCTGCCCAGGGGCGTGGCCCGCATGCTGATCCACCGTTTCCCGGTGCGCGCGCTGCTCCACCGCGACCACCCCCTGGCGGCGCACGAGGCGCTGTCGCTGTCGGACCTGGCGGCCGAGCCGCTGGTCATGCCGGAGTCCGACGCGGTGGCCGGGGCCCGCCGCTTCCTGGAGGGATTCGTACGGCACCGCCTCCACCCCCGCCTCGGCCCGTCCGCGGCCACGCACGATCTGGTCATCAACATGGTGCAGGAGGGCGTGGGTTACGCGTTGTGCGTCCACGAGGGCACGACCGTCCCCGACACGCTCGCGTTCCTCCCGATAAAAGAGGACGTGCCGCCGCTGGAGGTGGTCTTTCTCTGGAACCGCCAGACCGACGTGCACGAGCTCCTCAGCGCCGCCCGCCACCTGGCCCGATCTGGATAGCGCTATTATCCACCGATGCGCATCTCCGAACTCAGCGCCAAGTCCGGTGTCGCCATTCCGACGATCAAGTACTACCTGCGCGAGGGGCTGCTGCACCAGGGGCAGCAGACCGCCGCGACCAGAGCCGAATACGACGAGGCCCACCTGCGCAGGCTCCGCCTGATCCGGGCCATGCTCGAGGTCGGCAGACTTCCCGTCGCCTCCATCAAGAAGGTCATCGAGGCGGTCGAGGACGAGTCCCTCCCCGTGCACGAGATGCTGGGCACGGCCCACTACGCCCTGAGCCCCGCCGTCGAGCCCGAGCCCGGCGAGGACTGGCAGCTCGCCCGCGACCAGGTGGACCGCCTGATCGCCGACCTGGGCTGGGACATCGCCCCGCACGCCCCCACCCGCGACGAACTGGCCCAGACGCTCGTCAGGATGCGCCAGCTCGGCCTGCCCATCGACCTCACGCCGTACGCCGAGACCGCACGGAAGCTGGTGTCCGAGGTCGAGATGGACAAGATCCCGTTCCACGGCCCGCGCGACGCCGCCGTGGAGGCCCTGGTGCTCGGCACCGTCCTGTACGGCAAGGCGTTCGACGCGCTGCGCCGCATGGCCCAGGAGTCGGAGTCGGCCCGCCGCCTGTCCCCTTAGGCGGCGCCTAGATCATGCCGTTCGCGCGCAGCGTCTCGACGGCGTTCACGGTGGCGGCCCCGCGCCAGTCGAGCGCCCCGGCGGGCGAGAAGCGCGCGTAGTCCACGCTCCAGCCGCCGTCGTCGTGCTGCTCCCCCGCCAGCCGGACGAGGTCCGCGGCGATCACCTCGGGCTCGAACAGGTCGCGGACCGGCCGGCCCGGGCGAGGGGCGAAGTCCAGCGGACGCAGGGCCTCGTTGTCGGTACCGCCCTCGACGGGCACCCGCCCGTCCGCCGGAATGTAGGCGACGAGCCGTTTGAGCAGGTCGGACGCCCTGGGCTGGCTGTCGTACACGGCGTCGAGGAACCGCACGCCGAACAGCAGCACGTACGCGTGCGGCGCCTCCTCGATCTCCTGGATCGCGTCGAGGGAGTAGCGCGTGGCCCGCTCCAGCCAGGGGTGCGCGGCCACGGCCGGGTCGTGGACCGCGACGCGGTGGGCGGCGGCCGCGGAGATCGCAGTGATCTGCAGGGACGAGACGGCCGGGTCGCCGCCCGTCCACCAGCGAGCGGTGGCCTCGACGACGGTGAGCGGCAGCGCGACCGGCAGCCCGCCGTCCGGCAGCGTGACGGACCCCAGCCAGTCGCACAGCCCCACGGCCTCCGGTGCGGTCGTGGGGGCGACGTTCTCGAACACCTCGAAGGCGTGCAGCGCGGAGGCCGGCTGGCTCTCGGGCGAACGCAGATCAGGCTCCAGGCCCCAGCCGTAGCCGCCGTCCGGATTGCGGTAGGCGCCCAGGGCGGCCAGCACGGAGGCCGGGTCGCCGTCGCCCATGAGCAGGTCGTAGCGGCGGCGGTCCAGCACACGTCCGTGCCCGGCCAGGAAACCTGGGATCGCGGCAAGGTTCACGTTCATACGGTCATCCTGCCCACGCGGGCGACATGCGGTCTTGTAAGTTCCGGACGCCTTCCCCGGTCACCACAATGGGGGGATGGACGGCGAGCGGGCCCGCGCGAGGTTCCGGGAGGAGCGGGTGGCACGGCTGGCCACGGCGAGCCGCGACGGCACCCCTCACCTGGTGCCCGTCACCTTCGCCGTCGTCGCGGACCGGGTGGTGACCGCGATCGACCACAAGCCGAAGACCACCACCGCCCTGAGGCGGCTGCGGAACATCCGGGAGAACCCGCGCGTCAGCCTGCTCGCCGACCACTACGAGGACGACTGGGCCCGGCTGTGGTGGGCGCGCGCCGACGGCCTGGCCAGGATCGTGGAGGAAGGGCCGGAGCGGGAGCCAGCGCTCGACGCGCTGGCAGCCAGGTACGGCCAGTATCGCGAGCACCGGCCCGACGGCCCGGTCATCCTCGTGGACGTCACCCGGTGGACCGGCTGGTCCTTCACTCCGTGATGGTGACCGGCCGCTTCAGCAGCCACAGCGCGGCCCGCTGGAGCAGCGTCCTGTGCACCTCGTTCTCGTACGACCTGGTGTCGTGGCCCAGGGCGTCGTAGAACACCCGGCCCCGGCGCACCGGCCGCGCCCAGATCAGCGGCTGGCCGTTCGACGAGGCCAGCGGCCGGACGTCGGGCAGGATGTCGAGGTCGCTGTAGACCTCGTCCACCACGTCGAAGTCCCGCAGGCCGTCCACCACCGGGTGTCCGCCGTGCACCCGCACGCCCGTCCACCCCAGCGGCGGGTGGTGGGACTTGGGCCAGGCCCAGCAGCCGCCCAGGACGCGCGGCCAGCCCTGCCAGTCGTCGAAGCAGATCGACGCCGAGTGCATGCACAGCAGGCCGCCGCCCCGCTCGAGGTGATCGAGGAGTGTCGTGCGGGCCTCGGCGGGTAACGCGAAGCGCCACTCGGGACGCAGGTCGGCGAAGCGGTCCTGGTCCATCTGCCAGCGCAGCGCGTTGACCGTGATGAGCTGGACCTCCGACGGCTCGCTCAGCGCGCCCGCGATGTCCTCGGTGATCTCCGACTCGACCCCCACCTCGGCGAGCGCTTCCGCGAGCGCGGCCGATGTGGCGGCGAAGTCATGGAACAGTCCTCCTGACAGGATCAGATTTCTCGCCACTTGCCAAGCTCATCATGCTTACCGCGGCATTTCCAGCCGAAAGCCTCGACTGGCGGCCCCGGCACGCCGACCTCCTTGGTGACGGGAGATGATGCCGCCGTGGAGTTCGAGGAGCATCGCCCCATGCTGCTGGGGCTGGCCTACCGCCTGCTCGGCAGCATGTGGGACGCGGAGGACGTGGTCCAGGAGGCGTGGCTGCGCTGGCAGGGCGTCGAACGGAGCGAGATCAAGGAGCCGCGGGCCTTCCTGCTGACCGTGGTCTCGCGGCTGGCGCTCGACCAGTTGCGCTCCGCGCGGGTCAGGCGCGAGGCGTACACGGGGCCGTGGCTGCCCGAGCCGGTGATGACGTCCGAGGCGGGGCCGCTGGACACGGCTGAGCTGCGTGACACCGTCTCGTACGCGACCCTGCACCTGATGGAGCGGCTCTCGCCGCCGGAGCGGGCGGTGTTCGTGCTGCGGGAGGCGTTCGAGCTCCCGTACGACCAGGTCGCGCAGATCGTCGGCACCTCCGTGGCCAACGCCAGACAGCTCCACCGCCGCGCCTCCGTGCGGCTCGCCCAGGGGCGTGACAGGTTCCAGCCGTCCGCGGCGGACCACGTCGAGCTGGTGACGAAGTTCATGGAGGCGGCCTCGGGCGGCGACCTGGCCGCGCTCACCGAGCTGCTCCACGAGGACGTCGTCGCCTACACCGATGGTGGCGGCAAGCTCCGCGCCGCGCTCCGGCCGATCCTGGGGCGCCGCAAGGTGGCGGACTTCCTGGTGGGCCTGAGGAACAAGTACGGCCCTGCGGAGGCGCAGGTGCTCGACGTCAACGGCCATCCGGCCATCTGGACGCGGGTGGCCAGGTACCGGCAGCTGGTGGCGTTCGACATCCAGGACGGCCGTATCAAGGAGATCTACAGCATCCTGAACCCGGACAAGCTCACCCGCCTCACCCCGGCCTGAGCGCCGGGGCGCCGGGGCGGGCGACCTGCTCAGCCACCACCCGCACGATCTATAGTCGCCCCTATGGATCTCGGCATCTCGGGCAAGGTCGCCCTCGTCACCGGAGGCAGCGCGGGCATCGGCCTCGCCGCGGCCAAGAGTCTCGCGCGTGAGGGCTGCGACGTCTGCGTCAGCGCCCGCAACCCCGACCGGCTCGCGGACGCGGTGGTGCAGCTTCAGGAGTACGGCAAGGTCGTGCACGCCGTGCTGGCCGACGTGGAGGACCCGGCCGCCGCCCGGCGGGTGGTCGAGGAGACGCGTGACGTGCTCGGGCCGATCGACATCCTGGTGGCCAACGCGGGCGGGCCGCCGGCCGGGCGCTTCGACGAGGCCAGCCTGGCCGACTGGGAGGTCGCCGTCGAGCGCAACCTGCTCGGCACCGTACGCCTGATCCACGCGGTCCTGCCCGAGATGCGCTCGCGCGGCTGGGGGCGCATCGTCACGGTCACCAGCAGGTCGGCCAGGGAGGCGATCGACGGCCTGGCGCTGTCCAACGCCACCCGCTCCGCCGTGGCCGGCGTCGTACGCACCCTGGCCCGCGAGGTCGGCCGCGACGGCGTGCTGGTCAACAACGTGATGCCCGGTCCCATCGACACCGACCGGCTGCGGAGCATGGCGGGCGGCGAGGATGCCCTCGCCCGGCGGGCCGAGGCGGTGCCGGTCGGCCGGATCGGGAGCCCGGATGAGGTGGGGGACGTGGTGGCGTTCCTGGCCAGCGAGCGGGCCTCGTTCGTGAACGGGATCTCGATGCTGGTGGACGGCGGCGAGAGCCGCGTCATCGCCTGAGCGTCACTTCCTGACCAGCGTGCGCGCGATCGCGGCGGCCCAGGGCTCGTCCTCGTCGGGGAGATCGACGAAGGAGGACAGGTTCGCCCGGTGGAAGCAGGCACCCATCAGCATCGCCGCGGCGGCGTCGGCGTCCGCCCCCTCGTCGAGCCGGCCGCCGCGCTGCTCGGCCCGCAGGATCTCGGCCAGCGCCTGGATCGGCAGATGCGGCCCCGCCTGCCTCTCGGCCAGCATGGTCCTGAACCCGGACAGGAGCGACGGATCGGCCAGCACGCCGAAGGCGATGCCCGCGGCCTTGCGGTAGAACTCCAGGGCCGTCAGCGCGAACTCCGTGAGGTTCGCGGCCAGGTCGCCCTGGCCGGTGCCGAGACGCAGCCGCGCCAGGGCGGGGCCGAGTGCGGGCAGCCGCTCCAGCAGGACCGCGAGGAAGAGTGCCTCTTTGCCGGCGAAATGCTTGTAGAGCAGCGCCTCCGAACAGCCGGCCTGCTGGGCGATGCGCTTGGTGGTGGCACCCGCGATGCCGAACTCCCGTATGGCCTGCTCGGCGGCGTCGATGATGCGATCGCGTGTGCGCATCCGCCCATGATATGAGCGAGTGCTCGCTGAGCTTGCCGCACATGACATGCTTCCTATTAGGGACCAGTGGGGAGAAGACATGGACAAGCCGGTCATCGTTACGGTGGACGACGACCCGGGCGTTTCGCGGGCGGTGGCTCGTGACCTGAGACGCCGCTATGGCCAGGAATACCGGATTGTCCGCGCCGAAGCGGCCGCGGAAGGCATCGAGGCCGTCAAGCAGATGCGCCTGCGAGGCGACGACGTGGCGGCCATCCTGGCCGACTACCGCATGCCGCAGATGAACGGCGTGCAGTTCCTCGAGGCCGCCATGGACATGTATCCGTACGCGCGCAGGGTGCTGCTGACGGCCTACGCCGACACCGACGCCGCGATCCAGGCGATCAATGTGGTGGACCTCGACCATTACCTGCTCAAGCCGTGGGATCCGCCGGAGGAGAAGTTCTATCCGGTGATCGACGGCCAGCTCGACGCCTGGATGCGCACGGACCGGGTCGAGCGGTCCGAGCTGCGGGTGGTGGGCGACCGGTGGTCGGCGCACTCGTACAAGATCCGTGACTTCCTGGCCCGCAACCACGTGCCGTACCGGTGGATGCTGGCGGAGGACCCGGAGGGCGCGCAGCTGGTGAAGGCCGCCGGAGAGGGCTGCCATCTGCCGCTGGTGGTGACCGCCGAGGGCACCACGCTGGAGTCGCCCGACCAGGGCACGCTGGCCATGGCGGTGGGCCTGTCGACCACCCCGGCCACGGACTTCTACGACCTGATCGTGGTGGGCGGCGGCCCGGCCGGGCTCGGCGCGGCCGTCTACGGCGCCTCGGAGGGGCTGAGGACCGTGATGGTCGAGGCGTACTCGTCGGGCGGCCAGGCGGGGCAGAGCTCCAGGATCGAGAACTACCTGGGCTTCCCCGACGGCGTCTCGGGGCAGCAGCTCGCCGAGCGGGCGCGCAGGCAGGCGCTGAAGTTCGGGGCGGAACTGCTGACCGCGCGCAAGGTGGTCTCCCTGGAGGCACGCGGCCAGGCACGGGTGGTCGGGTTCAAGGACGGCGGGGAGATCGCGGCGCACGCGGTGATCCTCGCGACCGGCGTCACCTACCGCCGTCTGGAGGCGCCGGGGCTGGACGAGTTCGTCGGCCGGGGCGTCTTCTACGGCGCGGCCCTGACCGAGGCGCCCTCCTGCCAGGACGGCGAGGTCTACATCGTCGGGGCGGCCAACTCGGCCGGGCAGGCAGCGGTCTACCTGGCGGGATTCGCGAGCAAGGTCCATTTGTTGGTGAGGAGTGATGGTTTGGAGAAGTCCATGTCTCACTACCTCATCGAGCAGATAGCCGCGCTCCCCAACATCGAGGTGCACCTCCAGACGGAGGTCGTCGGCGGCGAGGGCGACGACCACCTCGAGCGGCTGTCGCTCTCGACCAAGGGCGAGACCCGCACGGTGGACGCGCAGTGGCTGTTCGTGTTCATCGGGGCCGAGCCGTACACGACCTGGCTGGGCGAGACGATCGAGCGCGACGAGAAGGGGTTCGTGCTGACCGGTCCCGACCTGGTGCAGGGCGGGCGGCGGCCGCGTAACTGGCCGCTGCGGCGCGAGCCGTACTTCCTGGAGACGAACGTTCCCGGGGTGCTGGCCGCGGGCGACGTACGCGCTGAGTCGATCAAGAGAGTGGCCTCCGCCGTCGGCGAGGGCGCGATGGCCGTCGCGCTCGTGCATCGCTACCTGGAGAAGCAATGAGCACCACGACTGTGGACATCGATGAACTGCGCAAGCTCTTCCTCTTCGAGCGGCTGACCGACGAGCAGCTCACCAAGCTGGCCAACAGCGGTCAGGTACGCACGTTCGCCCAGGAGGAGGTGATCCTCCGGCAGGGCGACCCGGCCGAGTGCTTCGCGGTGCTGCTCGACGGCGAGATCCAGATGATCAGCGAGACGGTCAGCGCCGGGACCGTGGCGATGCCCCGCACGTCGCAGCCGGGCGTCTACGGCGGCGCCACCAGCGCCTACCTGGGCGACCGGGCGCCGCAGACGTACCAGCACACGCTGCGGGCCACCGCGCCGACGCGGATGTTCCTGCTGCCGGCCAAGAAGTTCGCCTACATCGTGGCCGAGTGGTTCCCGATGGCGATGCACCTGCTCGACGGCATGCTGTCGGGCGGTCGGTTCCAGCGCGAGGCCATCGACCGGCGGCAGCGGCTGACCGCGCTCGGCACCATCACGGCCGGGCTCACGCACGAGCTGAACAACCCGGCCGCGGCGGCCGTGCGCGCGGCGAGCGAGCTGCGCACGCTGGTCAGGACCTCGCGGCTGCAGCTCGCCCAGCTCGCCGAGGCCGGCATCCCGCCGGAGAAGCTGCGCGCGCTGATCGAATGGCAGGAGGCCTGCACGAACAACCTGGGCAAGCTGCCGCAGCGCACCCCGCTGGAGATCTCCGACGCCGAGGACGAGCTGGGCGAGGCCCTGGACGACCTCGGCGTCGACGACGCCTGGGACCTGGCTCCCGCGCTGGTCAACGCCGGGTTCTCGAACAAGGAGCTGGAGAAGGTCCGCGGCAAGGTGGGCGAGGAGCAGACTCCTGCCGCGCTGCACTGGCTGGCCGGGGCGATCGAGATCTCGCAGATGCTCCGCGAGGTGACCGAGGCCACCGAGCGCATCACGTCGCTGATCAACTCTGCCAAGCAGTACTCGCAGATGGACCGGGCGCCGTTCCAGCAGGTGGACCTGCACGATCTGCTCGACAGCACGATCGCGATCTTCCGCGGGAAGATCCCGCCGGGCATCAGCGTGGTCACCGACTACGACCGCACGCTGCCGCTCATCCCGTGCTACGCGGGCGAGCTCAACCAGGTGTGGACGAACCTCATCCACAACGCGCTCGACGCGATGGGCGAGGTGGGCACGCTGACGATCCGCACCGCGCACGACGAGGACGAGGCGATCGTCGAGGTCGGCGACACCGGCCCCGGCGTGCCTGAGGCGATCAAGGAACGCATCTTCGAGCCGTTCTTCACGACGAAGAGCGTGGGCCAGGGCACCGGTCTCGGCCTCGACATCTCCTACCGGATCGTGGCCGGACGGCACGGCGGGGAGATCAAGGTCCGCTCGGTGCCGGGCCAGACGTGGTTCGAGGTACGCCTGCCGCTCAGGGAGCCCGTCCCGGTCGCCTGACATGACCCGCCCTTGTCAAGAAGTGCCCTTACCCCATGTAATGGTTGACCGAAACATGGGGTAAGGAGACGGGCTATGAGCGCCTCCGAGACGATGACGGGTTCGCGTTCCCTCAACGCGCTGCTCCGCGTGCTGAGCGGGATCGAACGCCTGGGCAACCGGCTGCCTCACCCGTTCTGGCTGTTCATCGTCCTGAGCGCGTTACTGGCGCTGGTGAGCTGGGGCCTGTCGGCGGCCGGTGTGTCGGCGGTCAACCCGGCTTCCGGCAAGACCGTCGTGGCCAAGAACCTGCTGTCCGCCGACGGCGTGCGGATGATGGTCGAGGGCGTGGTCGAGAACTACACCACGTTCCCCCCGCTGGGCACGATCCTGGTCGTCATGCTCGGCGTCGCCGTCGCCGAGCGCTCCGGGCTGCTGGCGGCCGTGCTGCGGTCCGGGGTGTCGAAGGTGTCGCCGAAGTGGGTCACGTTCGCGCTGGCGTTCACGGGTATGGTGGCGCACGTGGCGTCCGACGCCGCGTACGTAGTGCTCATCCCGCTCGGCGCGCTGGCCTTCCGCGCGGTGGGGCGCAGCCCGATCCTGGGCATCGTGGTGGCGTTCGTGTCGATCTCGGCGGGTTACGACGCCAGCCCGCTGGTCACCCCGGTGGACGCCATCCTGTCGGGGCTGACCACGGCCGCCGCGCACACCGTCGATCCGGCCTACACGGTCACGCCGCTGGCCAACTACTTCTTCTCGCTGGCCTCCTCCCTGGTGCTGGCGGCCACGATCACGCTCGTGACCGAACGTGTGCTGGCCCGCCGGGTCGAGTCGATACCGGTCGATCCCGACGCCCCCGACGACGACCTCGGCTCGCTGGCCCTCAGCGCGGAGGAGCGCCGCGGGCTGCGGGCCGCGGCGATCGCTCTCGTGGCGTTCGTGATCGTGATCGTGGCGGCCGTGCTGCCCGCCGGGTCGCCGCTGCGCGGCAAGGACGGCAGCATCGTGCAGTCGCCGCTGCTGACCTCGATCGCGGTCTTCCTGGCGCTGGCGTTCCTGGCCGCCGGGTGGGCGTACGGGAAGGCCGCGGGCACGGTCGCCGGCAGCCGGGACATCCCCGGCTTCATGGCCCACGGGCTGCGCGAGATGGCGCCGATCCTCGTGCTGTTCTTCGCGATCTCGCAGTTCCTGGCGTACTTCAAGTGGACCGGCATCGGCGAGATCATCGCCATCGGCGGCGCGGACCTGCTGAAGTCGGCCGGGGTGAGCGGACCCGTGGTCTTCCTGGGCATCCTGCTCGTGGTCACGCTGATCAACCTGGTGGTCACCAGCGGCTCGGCCCAGTGGGCGCTGGTCGGGCCGGTCTTCGTGCCGATGCTGATGCTGCTGAGCATCCCGCCGGAGACCACCCAGGCCCTCTACCGCATCGCCGACTCGTGCACCAACGCGATCACGCCCATGAGCCCGTACTTCGTGATGGCGCTCGGCTTCCTCCAGCGCTACCGGCGCACGGCGGGCATCGGCACGCTCGCCTCGATGACCATCCCGCTCTCGCTCACCCTGCTCGTCGTCTGGACAGTGCTGTTCTTCGTGTTCTGGTGGCTGGGCATCCCGCTCGGCCCCGGCTGATTCCTCGGAAGGATTCCCGTGTTGATCACTGACTGGACCCGGCAGGCTCTTCCGGCCATGCTCGACGACCTCAGGGCCGCGGTGGAGCTGGAGACCCACAGCTACGACAAGGCCATGCTGGTCAAGGGGCTGCGGGCGATCCGCGCCCGGGCCGTCGAACACCTCGGCACGCCGGACGAGGAGGTGCTGCACGACGGCGGTTCGCACGGGGACATCCTGGAGCTGACCTACGAGGGCACCGCGCCGGGGACCGTGCTCATGCTCTGCCACTACGACACCGTCTGGCCGACGGGGACGCTGGCCGAGTGGCCGTTCGCGCTGGTGGACGGGAAGGCCACGGGGCCGGGCGTGTTCGACATGAAGACGGGTCTCGTGCAGGCGATCTGGGCGCTGCGCGGGCTGCGGGAGCTGGGACTGCCGCATCCGAGCGTGCGGTTCCTGTTCAACGGGGACGAGGAGATCGGCAGCCCGACCTCGCGCCCGTACATCGAGGCCGCGAGCGAGGACGCGCTGGCGAGCCTGGTCTTCGAGGCGTCACTCGACGGCGCGCTCAAGACCGCCCGCAAGGGCGTGGGGCTGTTCAACGTGAACGTCACCGGGGTGGAGGCGCACGCCGGGCTCAATCCGGACGCGGGCGCCAGCGCGATCCACGCCCTGGCCGAGATCGTCACCACGCTGGCCCGGGCCGGCTCCCGGGAGCACGGGACCACCGTGAACGTCGGGCTGATCACCGGGGGCACCGGGCGCAACGTGGCGGCCGGGCACGCCAGCTGCGGCATCGACGTGCGCGTGACGGACCCGACGGAGGTGGGACGGATCGACGATGTGTTCGCCGCTCTGAAGGTGTCGGATCCGCGGGTGTCGATCTCCGCCACCGGCGACTGGAACCGGCCGCCCATGACGCCCAACGCGGCCTCGCGGCGGCTGTTCAAGGAGGCGCGGGAGGTGGCGGCCGGGTTCGGGTGGCTGCTGGAGGAGGCGTCGGTGGGTGGCGCCAGCGACGGGAACTTCGTCTCCGCGCTGGGGCGGCCGGTGCTGGACGGGATGGGCGCCGTGGGGGACGGCGCGCACGCGCGGCACGAGCATGTGCTGGTGGAGCACATTCCGGAGCGTACGGCGCTGACGATGGGGCTGATCACAGCGCTCGCCTGACGCCCGCTCGCCTGACAGCCGCCGATGGAAGAAGTGCTCAGCCGAAGACGTGATCGCGGGCCAGGTCCAGGGCGGTCAGCACGGCTCCCTGCAACACCGCGTTGCCCTTGACCGTGCTGGCGCGGACCTCGGTCGGCGCCGGGGCGAGCTCCCGCAGGTGCCCGGCGACCAGCCCGGCCAGCTCGTCCCCGCCCTCATGGCCGGTCGTGCCGCCGAGCACGACGAGCCCGGGGTCGAGGAGGGTGGCGTAGGCGAAGGCGCCCCGGGCGATCCGCCGGGCCAGCTCGTCCCGTTCGAGGCCCAATATGACCTCGCTGTTCACGAGGTCGCAGAACGCCACGCCGCCCACGTCCAGGAACCCGATCTCCCCCGCGCCGCCCGACATCCCCCGGCGCAGCCGCCCGCCGAGCACGATGGCGGCCCCCACGCCGTCGTCCAGCCAGAGCAGCACGAAGTCCTCGCTGCCGGAGGCGGCTCCGGTGCGGAGCTCGGCGACGGCGGCGAGGTTGACCTCGTTCTCCAGGATCACCGGCACGTCGAAGCGTTCGCGTACGGACGCCATCGTGCCGCGCCGCCAGCCGGGCACGTCGTTGGGCGAGACCAGCTCCCCGGCGCGCGGATCGACCAGCCCCGGCGCGCCGACCACGACCGTGTCCAGCGCGCGCCGCCCCACCGCGTCACCGACCACCTTCGCGACGAGGGCCGCCAGGTCGGCTCTCGCGCCGATCGTCGTCCTGGCCTCGCTGACCACGCGCCCGGTGATGTCCGCGACCGTGACGTTGACCGCGTCGCGCCGTACGTCCACCCCCGCCACGTGTG
The DNA here is from genome assembly GCF_040674955.1 of Nonomuraea sp. NPDC049695. NCBI lineage: Bacteria > Bacillati > Actinomycetota > Actinomycetes > Streptosporangiales > Streptosporangiaceae > Nonomuraea > Nonomuraea sp. NPDC049695. The sequence goes on from NZ_JBFANV010000132.1 coordinate 19,419, forward strand.
CCCGGTCCGCCACGAGCCCGTACAGGCGCGCGTTCGGGCCCCGCCGGTCCTCGCCGGCCTCGCCCGTGACCTCGATGAGGCCGCCTGCCATGAGCCGCTCGATCAGGTCGGACACGGTGGGCCTGGACAGCCCGGTCAGCGTGCGGAGCTGCGGCGCGGTCAGCGGTCCGTGCTCCAGCAGCAGGTCGAGCGCCAGCCGGTCGTTGATCGCCCGGGCCATGGAAGGGGTCGCGGTCTTCACGGACCTCATAATAATCAGGGAGCCTGCCTGAAAGCTCTTTTCATCAGGAACCCTGCCTGATAATTTCTCGGACATGAGCCCTCATCGTGCCATCGCGGCCGTCTTCGCCGCGCACGGCGCAGTCGCCGGCAGCCTGTCCACGCGCATTCCCTGGATCCAGGAGCACCTGCACCTCAGCCCCGGCGCCCTCGGCCTCGCGCTGCTGTGCCCGTCGATCGGCGCCTTCGTGGGCATGCCGATGGCCGGCCGCCTCGCCTACCGCTTCGGCAACCGAGCCGCCACCCGCGTCCTCCTCGCGCTGTGGTGCGCGGGCCTGGCCCTCCCCGCGCTCTCGCCGTCGGCCGTGTGGCTGTTCGGGGCGTTCCTGCTGTTCGGGGCGGCGGCGGGCATGTGCGACGTCGCGATGAACGCGCACGCCGTCCTCCTCGAACGACAGCTGGGCCGCTCGATCATGTCGGGGCTGCACGGCACGTGGTCCGTCGGCAGCCTGGCCGCCGGCGGGCTCGGCGCCCTGGCCGCCCACGCGGGCATCGACGCCCGGCTCCACCTCGGGGCCATGTCGCTCCTGCTACTTCTCCTCGGCGCGGCAGCCGGCCGCGGCCTGCTGCCCGACAGCGGGATGGCCGGTTCCGTACGTGACGCGCCCGCGCCGCGGCGCTTCGCGCTCCCCACGGGCGGGATCCTGGTCATCGGGCTGGTCGGGTTCTGCGCGACGTTCGCCGAGGGCGCCAGCTCCAACTGGGCCGCCGTCTACCTCACGGCCGTGACCGACGCCGGGCCGGGGCTGGCCGCCGCCGGGTACACCGTCTTCATGCTCTGCATGGCGGGCGCGCGACTGCTGGGCGACCGGGTCATCCGCCGGCTCGGCCCGGTGGCGGCCGTCAGGACGGGCGGGGCGGTGGCGGCGGTCGGCGGCGCCCTCGTGGTCGCGGCCCGCACGCCGGCGCTCGCCATCGCCGGGTTCGCCCTGGTCGGGCTGGGGGTGGCGGTGATCGTTCCCCTCGTGTTCGCGGCGGCGGGCAACGCGGGCCGGACTCCTGGCGAGGGCGTGGCGGGCGTGGCGACGATCACGTACCTGTCGGGGCTGATCGCCCCCGCCGTGACGGGCGGCGTCGCGGGCGCGCTCAGCTACCCCGCCGCATTCGCGCTGATCACCGGGGTGGTCGTGCTGCTGACACTGCTCGCCCCGGTCCTGCGTCCCTCCCCCACCTCTGAGCCAGAAGGAGCACTCCGTGTCAACGCCTAGCCCCGACGACCTGCTGATCGACGAGGCCCTCGTACGCCGCCTGCTCGAGGCGCAGTTCCCCCAGTGGGCCCACCTGCCCCTCTCCCCCGTGCCGCGCTCCGGGATGGACAACGCGACGTTCCGGCTCGGCGAGGACATGTCCGTACGCCTGCCCCGCTACCGCCGGTGGGTCGGGCAGGTGGAGCGCGAGCACCGCTGGCTGCCGCGGATCGCCCCGCACCTGCCGCTGCCCATCTCCGAGCCCCTCGCGAAGGGCGAGCCCGGCGAGGGCTACCCCTTCCCCTGGTCGGTCTACCGGTGGCTGGCGGGCGAGACGACGGAGGAGCTGGTGGATCCTGTCCAGGCGGGCAAGGAGCTGGCCGGGTTCGTCCGCGCGCTGCAGGGGATCGACGCGACCGGCGGCCCGGGGCCCTCGTGGAGCAACGCGTTCCGCGGCGTGCCGATGGGCGACGAGCGGGACTCCGTGGCCGTCGAGGCCCGCGTACGTCCCAAGATCGAGGCGCTGCGCGGGATCGTGGACACCGACGCGGTGACGGCCGTGTGGGAGGCGGCCCTGGCAGCCCCCGCCTGGGACGGCCCGCCGGTGTGGATCCACGGCGACCTCGCGACCGGGAACCTCCTGACCGTCGAGGGCAGGCTGAGCGCCATCATCGACTTCGGCACGCTCGCCGTCGGCGACCCCGCCGTGGACCTGCTGGCCGCGTGGAAGTTCCTGCCACCGGAGGCTCGGGGCGTCTTCCGCGAGACGCTCGGCGTGGACGACGCGACGTGGGCGCGGGGTCGCGGCTGGGGCCTCGCGGCCTCGCTCCCGGTGCCCGACGACCCTTACTACGCCGACCCGGTACGCGTCGAGATCGCCCTGCGCCACCTCGACGAGATCATCGCCGACTTCCGTTCCGCCTGAGCCCCGGCGAAAGGCCCGACCCGGTACGACATCACGGACCACCGCTCTTGTCGTAGCACTATCACCGCCGGCTACTCATGTGCTCTCTACCGCTGCCGTCCGGGGACGGGCCTACCTGCTCATCAGGCCTACTCCTCCAAAGCCAACCGTGCTTACCTGCGCGAACACAAGATCCAGGCGGTCGTGATCGACGCGTTGGGGAACCGGGGTTGAGCTGGACTTTCGACCAGAGGTCGCGCATTACCCATGAATGCCGTCGATCGTGGGGAAGGGACGCGGAGCCATGCATCACGTTCCGCCACCCGACAGCAGCTCCTGCCCCCGATCCGGCCGTTCAGGGCGGGTATCGACGAACTGCTCTACCATCGTGCGGCCGTGCCGCGGTACCGACCACCCCGAAGATCTACGCACCCATATGCTGATCACCAATGGCCAGGTCACGGTACACGAGGGAGGCGACCGTGGGGGTCTGCATCTACATCGACGTCGTCAAGGACGGAAAGAAGCTTGGTAGCTACGACCTCGACGAGAGCGCGCACTACCTCCGCGTGGGGCTGGAGGCACTGGGGCTCGACGGCGACGAGATCGTTCACGGGGTGGGGGGTCCGGACGGCGTCGACGCCGAGGGGTCGGAGGAAGGATTCCTGGGCCGACTCACCCCGGAGCAGGTCAGGGCCTTCTGGGAGCGCCTTTCGCCCGTCACTGTCGAGCAGTTCATGACGGGCCTGCGGACGACCGAGAACGTCAACGGCGACGACGAGGAGTACTTCACGCTGTACTTCGCCGACCTCAAGGAGACGTACAGCGCGGCCGTTCGCGCGGACGCGGGCATGACGATGTCCTGGTACTGACGGCCCGCGCCAGTCCGACGCGGAAACAGACTTGCCCTGGCCGTGGCGCACCTCATGCGCCGCCAAGCAGTCCAGGCCGGCCTGCACCTATCCGTCCGCGAGCTGCTGGAACAGCTCTAAGAGCCTGCTGGCGAAGGATTTGGTCGCTGTGGCCGGGACAGGGATGCTCTGGTCGAGCCCCATCTTCGAGCGATACGCCTCTGGAACTCCTGGCCGCTCAGCCCTGGCGATGCCTGGAGAGGGACCGAGTTGGACGCCATCCTCAGAATCGAGAACATCAACTGCTTCCGCGTCCAACTGGCTCAATGGTCCCACCAGGCTCCATCCACAAGATCGGGCCAGCCCTCTACGGTCCCATGCCCACGATCACTTAAGCCTTGGTCAGCAGGCTCTGAGTCCTGGAGCTACGGCCAACCACCACTCAGCTGATCAGTGGGTACGTCGGTGAGGTGCCAGGACCTGGATACGGGAAATGTCGGGAGGGCCGTTACGCTCCCGTGGCCCCATCGATGCGCTCCCGGATCAGGTCGGCGTGCCCGGTGTGCTGCGCGTACTCCTCCAGAAGGTGGATGTAGATCCAGCGGAGGCTGACCTTGCCGGTCGGCGCCCTGGGGTCGTCGGCCAGCTCGTCGAGGTCGATGCTCGCGACCGCGGCGTCGCACGCAGCCGTCTCCGCGAGGAAGGCGGCATAGTCCGCCTCGGCATCGGCGTCGGCCACCAGGTCGAAGTCGCCGTCTTCGTACTCCTCGGTGATGTACAGATCGGGCAAGTCCTCGTGCAGGAACTTCTCCCGCCACCACCAGCGCTCGACTTCCGTCATGTGTCGCAAGAGGCCGAGCAGCGTCAGGTTGGACGGCTCCACGGAGGCGGTCTTCAGTTGCTCGGCGGTGAGGCCGGCGCATTTGCGCAGCAGGAACACCCGGCGGAGCTTCAACCAGTTATCCAGCATCTCGCGTTCGCCACAGGCCATGTCCGTCCGAGGTCCCCGCTCTACGCCGGGTGCTGTCCACGTCATGTCACCATCATGATGACCTGCGCAACCGATTTTGCGGGTACGCGCGTATCTTGCCCGGCGCCGACCAGGCGGCAGTACGAAGGGACAAGCACGGGCTCGTGGTTGCCGAGTTGCGTAGACAACACCTCAGCTATCAGGAGCCCGCTCCTGTCCGCAGGCGTATCGCTCGAAGATGGGGCTCGACCAGGGCATCCCTGTCCCGGCCTCGACGACCGAATCCTTTGTCAGCAGGCTCTAAGCTTGAGGTTTAACCTTTGAGCTGCACATTTGCCGCGATCGGCAACAGAGGTGATTGATCCGACATAGCGGATTG
>NZ_JBFANV010000133.1:0-23257 GCF_040674955.1 Nonomuraea sp. NPDC049695
GGAACTGCTTCATGGCGGGGCTCACGCTACTGTACGACCAGGGGAGGAGGGCAATCGAAAGCCCGATCCTCCGGGGTGACATGAGGGGGAGTGCATGCGTGAAGGGGGAGGGCAGGTAGCGGGCGAGGAGGACGCCGGCGTGCTCGTGGGCGGGGACGCCTACGGCGGCGTCAAGCTCACGCCCACCCGCCCCCGCAGGCCGCTCAAGAGTGCCAAGGCCCGCCGGCGCAACGTGCTCGTCGCCGGCTTCCTGTCCACCGGCATCCTGGTCACCACCGGCGTGGTGTGGGCGACCCCGCGGCAGATCGGCACCGTCGACGCGGGCGTGTCGGCTGCGCCGTCGGCCCACGGCCCCGAGAACATCCTGCTGGTCGGCATCGACAAGCGCGACGACCTCACCCGCCAGCAGCAGAACCAGCTCAAGCTGGGCCGCGAGGCCGGCCAGCGCACCGACACCATGATGGTCATCCACCTGTCGGCGGACCACAAGCGCGTCACCGTGGTCAGCCTGCCGCGCGACACCTGGACGACGATCCCCGGCAAGGGCGACCACAAGATCAATTCGGCGTACCAGTTCGGCGGGCCCAAGCTCACCAAGCAGGCCGTGGAGGCCGCCACCGGGCTGCAGATCAACCGCTACATCGAGGTGAACATCCTCGGCTTCATCGACGTCGTCGACTCCCTCGGCGGCGTCACCGTCTGCACGCCCGTGCCGATCAACGACCCCAAGGCCGGGGTCAACCTGCCCGCGGGCACCCACCAGCTCCAGGGCGTGCAGGCACTCGGCTACGCACGCACCCGCGCCACGGCCCGCTCCGACCTCGACCGCATCGACCGGCAGCAGCAGGTCATCTCGGCCCTGCTCAACCGGGCGCTCAGCGCCGACACGCTGGCCAACCCGACCAAGCTGGCCGCGTTCGTCAACTCCACGCTGAGCACGGTCAAGGTCGATCCCGACGACGGGCTGCTCGGCCTGGCGACCCAGATGAGGGACGTCTCGCTCCAGGACGTGAAGTTCGCCGACGTGCCGCTGGCCAACGTCGACTTCAAGGCGCCCACAGGCGAGTCGGCGGTGCTGTGGGACAAGCAGGCCGCCCGCGACATGTTCGCCAGGATCAACGCCGACCAGGACCTGGCCAAGCCCGCCACCCCGTCGCCTTCCCCGAAGCCGACGAAATCCGCCATTCCGCCGGAGCGCATCACGCTCAAGATCAAGAACGGCACGCTCATCACGGGACTCGGCGCCCGCAGCAAGGCGGCGCTGGTCGCGTACGGCTTCAAGGTCCCCGGCGAGCCCGGCAACACGACCAAGAAGGACTACAAGAAGACGGTCATCCGGTACGGCGCGGACCGCGAGGACTCGGCGAAGGTGGTGGCCGCCGCCATCCCGGGGGCGGAGCTTCGCAAGGCGGACCTCGAGGGCATCGAGGTGATTCTCGGTAGTGACCAGCCGAAAATCGCGAAACCGAAGTCCGCTCCCATACCATCCTCCACGCCGAGTGTTACAAGTACGACTAAGACGGCAATGGAAAATATATGTAAGAAATAACAATAACGAGCGGCATATCGGGCAGGTGAGGCCCATGGTGGTCAGATCGTGGCGGGAAGACCCCTGCATGGTGCTGCGCGTGGTCGGAGATCTCGACGTTGCCGGAGCACCCCGATTGCGAGTCGAGCTCGATGAGGCCATCGAGGCCGCCGATCCGCTCAACCTCGTCGTCGACCTGACCGAGGTACCGTTCTGCGACTCCGTGGGGCTCGGCGTGCTGGTGGCCACGCTCAACCACGTCCAGCGCGTGAAGGGCCGCCTGATCCTCGTGCTCGGCCCGGGCATGATCCGCCACCTGCTGACGATCACCAACCTCGACCGGCACTTCGAGACGCGCGACTCCCTCGGAGAGGCCTGCTCGGCCTTCGGCAACGCCGCCTGACCTCCGCGAGGCGGCCCGGCTGAACCCCCGCGAGGCGGCCCGGCTGATCGCCTTTGTGCGAGAACGTGCGAGAACATGGTCATGTCAGCACGGGCACACCTCAGGTGCGGAGGCTTTCACGTTGTTCGACCAGTTCCCGGAGCCAGGGCGCTCTCAGCTCGCGGCCGCCTTCGACGAGGGCAGGACCCGGCCTGAGTGGTGCTTCGTGGAAGGGCAGGCCCGTCTCGCGTTCTGGGCGCCCTTCGCCGGCTCGGAGCCGGTGATCATCTGGCAGTTCGATCCGGGCCCCGACCCCGTCGCCGCGGCCGAGCTGCTGCGCAGCAGTCTGCGCACGATGGGTCTGAGCAAGATAATTTACGACATCTCCCTCAAGCCGGGCCTGGACCCTGTCGTCGATCGGGCCGTCGAGCACGAGGCCCTGACCCTGGCCGGGTTCGCCATGGAGGTCGAGCGGCTGGTGCTCGAATGGGTGGCGGGCAGCGACGTCCCGCCCGACCCCGGCCGCCTGACGTACCACCCGGCGCGCCGCATGGACCCGGCCGAGGTGATCGACATCCTCGTCCGCGTCTCGGAGGGCTCGCTCGACTACGACACGCGGATCGAGGTGGCCACGGCGGGCGCCGAGCACGAGGCCCGATGGATGTACGACGACCTCGTCAACCGGAAGGCCAAGCCCGACTGGTTCGTCATCGGCTACCTGGGCGACTCCCCCGTCGGCCTGGTGGCCCCCGACGACCACTCGATCGCCTACATCGGCGTCGTGCCCGAGCACCGCGGCCACGGCTACGTCAACGACCTCCTGGCCAGGGGCACGCGCACGCTCTCCGAGGCCGGCCTACAGCGCATCGTCGCCGCCACCGACCTCGCCAACGTCCCCACTGCCAACGCCTTCCTGCGTGCTGGATACTCGGAGATCGGCCGGTTGTTCCGCTATTACTGGAGGGCATCGTGAGACTTGGCGTCATGTTCGACCGGGACCTGCCGCCCGAGCAGCTGATCCCGTTCGCCAGGGCACTCGACGAGACGTCCGTGGACGACCTCTGGGTGGTGGAGGACCTCGGGTGGACCGGCGGCATCTCGGCCGCGGCCACCGCGCTCGCCGTCACCTCCCGGCTGCGCGTCGGCATCGGCATCACGCCCGCTCCCCTGCGTAACCCGATGCTGCTGGCGATGGAGCTGGCCAACCTGGCCAGGGTGCATCCCGGCCGGCTGGCCGCCGGCATCGGGCACGGCGTCGGCGACTGGATGCGCCAGGTGGGCGCCGCCCCGCCGTCGCCGCTGGCCCTCCTGGAGGAGACCATCACGGCCGTACGCGCGCTGCTGCGCGGCGAGACGGTCACCCTGCACGGGAAGTCCGTCCACCTGGACGGGGTGTCCCTGGTGCACCCGCCGGCCGTGCCGCCGCCCGTGCTGGCCGGGGTGAAGGGGCCGCGCTCGCTGGCGCTGTCGGGCCGGGTCGCCCAGGGCACGATCCTGCCGGAGGGCGTCGGGCCCGCGCAGCTGCCCGGCATCCTGGACCAGATCGGGGGCGACGCCGACCACGAGCTGGTGATCTTCACGTTCCTGCACACCGGGGCCGACTTCGCGGAGGTCACGCGTCCGATGGTGGAGGGGCAGGCGGGCTTCCTCGGGGTCGCGCCCGAGGAGGTGGTGATGGCCGTGGGCTCTCCTGAGGCGGCGGCCGCGCAGGTCAAGGCGCTGTGGGCGGCCGGGGCCGGCACGGTCGCGGTCCGGCCGCTCGGCTCGGACCCGATCCAGCACGTCACCGCGCTCCTCTCGGCTCTCTGAGGTCGCCGGGCCGCAGGCGCCGTCCCCCTATGGCCGAATGGCCGAATGGTCGATGGCGAGCGGCCGGTGGTCGGTCGGATGGTCGATGGCGGGCGAGGAACGCTCGGCCACGATCGTTGCCATGAGCATCCCGATGAGGCGAGTCGTGGCGGCGCTCGCCGTCGCGCTGGCGGCGGCCGGATGCGGGGTGGACCTCGAGGCAGAGGAGGTCCACTCCGCCCAGTCGTTCCCCCTGACCAGCACCTCCTTGCAGATCAGATCCTCCCTGGGCGGCGTGCGCGTCCTCCCCGGCACCGGCGGCCGGGTCGAGGTGGAGCGGTGGGTACGCGGCAAGGCGGCCGACGACGGCAACGCCACCTGGTCCCTGCGCGACGGCACCCTCCGCCTGGGCGCCGACTGCAGCATGGTCTTCGGCGACTGCGGCGCCCGCTATCACGTCAAGGTCCCGCCCGGCGTACGGCTGTCGATCGACGCGTCGGACGGCGTCATCCTGAACGGCCTGACTCAGGACGTGGACGTGTCCAGCGGGGACCGCATCCAGGTCACGGGCACCACGGGAAGGCTCCGGCTGACGAGCGAGGGGCCGATCACCGGTGACGGCCTGAAGTCTCCGGACGTCAGGTGCCGGACGTCGGACGGCGCCATCGACCTGACGTTCGCCGGCCCGCCCACCACCCTCGACCTGCGGTCACGGGACGGCAGGGTGACCGCCACCGTGCCCAGGGCCGCCTACGCGATCAGTGCCCGCAGCCAGGAGGGCACCGAACGTTCCGAGCTCAAGCACGACGCCAAGAGCCCCAACACCATCACGGCCCGCAGCACCTCAGGAGACGTCCGGATCCTGCTGGCCAAGTAAGGGGTCGAGGAACCGGCGGACAAGGGCTACAACCCGATGTGGCCGGGCTGGGGTCGTGGCCGTCCCAGCAGCATGATGCGCCCGCTCAGTTGTCGAAGGCCCATACCGCGGCGGCGATCGGCTCGAGCCCCGCGGCCAGCTCGTCGAGCTCGTCCGCACTGAGCACGTCGTACGCCGGCGCGGCCAGTTCGTCGGTGAGCGCCTCGATCCGCTGCCTGGTCTCCCGGCCGGCGTCGGTGAACCCGCCGGCGGCGTCCACGAGGCCGCGGCCGCGCAGCCCGTCGACCACGGCGGTCAGCCGTGCCTTGGGCAGGTGGTGGATCCGGCCGAACTCCTCCGCCCTCATTCCGAGGGAAACAGCCATGAGGACGTGGGCCTCGGTGCCGCCGATGCCGTGGGCGAGAAGGGCGGCGTTGTGGCCGTCCCCGCGGTGCTCCCGCAGCAGCGTCGCCGCGTGCCAGAGCCTGGCCACCGGCTCCTCGGGCACGTCGAGCGCCCGCAGCCCGGCGTACAGTGGTCGGCCCTCGGTCGGCGCGCTGACCGCTGCTCGGGTGGCGAGGTCGGCGGCCCGCACCAGACCGGGCGAGTCGGCGAGCTCTCCGATCATTTGCCGCAGGGCGGCGGTGCTGCCCCGTTCGCGCACGGCGATTGCCTCCTGCGGGGTGATCTTTCCCCACACCCAGGGGATGTGGCGTGCCACCTCGCCGTCGGCGAAGTTGTAGAAGACCGCGTGTACCACCGCGGCCGGTGCCGGCCCCAGCGGTGCGGCCCGGCCCGCGAAGTATCCGTCCCAGTAGTTGCGCATGCCGACGGCCAGGAACGCCTCGTTCGCCACCTCGGAGAAGGTGACGGTGGCGATCGGCTCGACGAGCTCGAACATGCGGTGGATCTTGGCCTGTGGGTGCTGCTGCATCGGTCGGCATCTCCCTAGGTCGTGACAGCTGGTCGTGACAACGCCCTCGTGGGCGACCGTTCACCCTGGCTACGAACGACGCGGCCCAGATCCGACAACTCCGGTCGATAATTTTCCGGTGATTCTGCTAGGCAGCGTCGGGGTGTCACCCGGACTCGTCACCGCTCGGTTGCCGCGGTCTGGTTGCCGGCTGGGCCAGGCTCGGTCCGTGCTCGCCACAGGCGATCGGCCCCACGGAGGTCTGGCTGCGCGGGGTCCCGCCGGGGAAGATCTCGCACTTCGCCGGGGAGGCATCCCGGCTGTGCTGCGCGTGTGGGGCGCCTGGGCGGTCGTGGCCGGGCTGGTCCAGCTGATCGTAGGTGTCACCCGACGCAAGATGGGCGGCCAGTGGCCGATGATCATCAGCGGCGTTCCTCAACCCTGAAGTAGCCCTCGGTCGGTTACTCCCAGATCCCGGCGTAACGCCCGTTCTCCGCGTTCACCTGGACCGGGAACAACCCCTTGTCCCTGAGGTCGTCGAACCGCTTCTGGTAGCTGGAGGAGGTCATGTCGATGTAGTGGGCCCAGGTCTTGTCGCCGCCCTTGCGCCACACCGCCGTGTACGTCCCGTCGGGCCCCACGGCGACCTTGACCGGCCGGAACCCCTGCTTCCGCTTGGCGTAGAAGGCAACCTCGTGCTGCTCCCTGGTCCTGCCGTACGTGCAGGACCAGGCCCCGCCCCTGTTGGCCGTCCACACGCCCACGTACCGCAGGTCGTCAGGGGTGCCGTACACGTCGACGGAGGTCAGCGCGAGCCCCTGGCCGGCGGCCTGCTGGTTGGCGGCGCCGAACTGATCGGGCGTCAGATCGGTCTTGGCGACGAACCTGCCACTTCTCTTCTCGAAGATCGCCGTGAACACCGGCGAGTCGGCCGGCCCGGTGGCCGAGACGGAAACCGGCTGCGCCCCTTCCCGCAACCCCTGGTCGAACCGCTGCTGGAACGTCTCGGCCGACATGCCCTGCCAGAGGCCCCAATTGGCCGGCGACCCGCCTTTCACCCATACGGCCGCATACCGCTCACCATCGGAAACGTTTACCGTAATCGGGCGGAAGCCCTGATCCCTGAGCTGGCGGACCCGCTCCACGCTCTGGGTGGCCGTCAGACCGTGGTAGGCGACCCAGGCCGGACGCGCCTGCGCGTCGGCCGCGGGCGCCATCGTCGCCATCGTCGCCATCATCGCCATCGGAGCGGCGGCTCCCATCAGCAAGGAGACGGTCTTCCTCGTGGCCCGCCGCATGACCCTCCCAATGTCGTTGCCCATTCGCGACGCTCGCGACGTTCTCGAGATGAGCAACGACCCTAACAGCCGTGGCCGCCCGCCGCTGGCAGGTCGCCCAGGGACGTCCCGGGGGCGGTGCACCGTCCCCCGGGACATCCCTCAGCCTCAGCCGACCTTCTCGAAGGGGGTCGGCGTCTGGCCCGTCCAGCGGTAGAGCTGTGCGGTGCCGGTGTACTTGCTGACGCCGTTGTCCGTGATCGTCCCCGACTTGGAGACGTAGTAGCGGCCGCCGCCCAGCGAGATCAGGCCGTACTCGCCGGTGAACTCCCAGCCCCTGACACCGGTGGCGTCGTGCTGGAGCCCGCCGGGCGCCAGCGTGAGCAGCCGGACCCGCTCGGGCTGCGACTGCCCGACGATGTCACCCTCGGCGGGCCGCGCGCCACCGTCCACCATGAAGAAGGAGTAGTTGGGGAACTGCGGCTTCTTCCCCTTGTAGACGGCCATCATCCAGTTGCCGGTGTGCTCGTCCCATTCGAGGTTCTGCACGCCGTAGGTGGTGTTGCCGGTGTAGGCGAAGTACTTGCCGTCGGTCTGCTCGGGGCCGCTCTTGTGCGGGTCGCTCTCGGTGAGCGGCTTCTCGTACTTCTTCCACTGCTGGATGTCGTACTGAAGGACGACCTGGTAGTCGTTGTCCTTCCGGTCGACGTTCGAGTAGATGCCGTACGCGACGGTGAGCAGCTGCTTGCCGTTCTTCCGCCCGAACTGCGGCCCGAAGGACACACCGTCGATGCCGCTGCACCCGTAGCGGTGGTCGGCCGTGTTGGCGACGTTCCCGTCGAACTTGCCGTCGCCGTTCATGTCGGCGGTGTAGTCGGCGACGACCTCCTTGAGGTAGACCGTCTTGACCACGCCGGTGCTCTGGGCATCCATGTTCGGGCTGGTGATGCGGTCGACATCGAAGATCGCGATGTAGAACGACTCCTGCTCCTTGTACTCCAGGGAGCCGTACACGCGGCCGTCCTTGGCGTTGAAGTCAAGATCGCCGAGGTGCCCGGTGAAGCCCGTCACCGACCCGATGAGGTTGCCCTTGAGGTCGGTCTTGACGAGGACGTTCGTGAACGAGAAGTACATGTACCCCTTGCGCTGGTCGATGGCGATGCCCTGGACGTGCCCTTCGGTCCAGGCGCCCCCATTGATCTCGGCCGGCAGCTCTCTGGGGCGGCCATCGGCGGTGGCTGGGGCGGCCAGCAGACCGATCGAGGCGGTGGCGGCCACGGCGAGCGTCAGGACTTTGCGCATGTTGCGGTACCCGTCTTCAGTTAAGGATCAGACCGAAACCAGACGTTATACCGATCGAGTGCTGCTGTCTGACATATGAGTGAACTAGCAGTGAAGTACCCCAAAACTACCCATGCGGCTCCTTAGGGGCGATACAGCCGCTCCAGCCCCACCAGAGCCACACGAGGATCATCGCCCCGGCGCGTCTGTCACTCCACGCCTGGTGGGTCCGCGGCGACGAGCTCGACCTCGAAGCCGTCCTTGTCCTCCAGGTAGGCGGCATAGTGCCGGTCTCCGCCGGCATAGGGGTGGCGGTCGGGGAACATCAGCGTCCAGCCCTTCGCGGGGGCCTGCGCCACCAGAGCGTCGACCATGGCCCGGCTCTCCACGTGGAAGGCCAGATGGTTCAGCCCGGGGCGGCATCGGTCGTGCCGGTCGGCAGTGAGCGCGGGCGACTGCTCCAGGACCAGGTACGTGGCCCCGAGCCGCCAACTGCGGCCATCGCTCCAATCCTGGAAGAGGGAGTAGCCGAGGGACTCAAGCAGCCACTGCCAGCTCGCGACGGCTCGTGGCAGATCGGGCACCCAGATCTCGACGTGGTGCAACATCCCCGTAGCGGACCCGCCACTCATCCCGCGCCTCCTTTGCTCCTCGGCCACATGCTCCAGGGACTCCATTGGCCGGATGCGGACACCGCCGCTCGCCAACCCTGGAATGACAGCAATCGTCCCATTGATGTCACGTTCCACCTCTAGCTATTTGGAGCCCTTAGTGCTCAAGCGTCTGCTCGTGGCGACCGGCGTCGCGGTCGTGGTCCTGCCGCTGGCCTCCACCTCCGCCCAGGCCGCAACCCCTGTCGTACAGATCGTCAAGGTGTATTACGATTCGCCGGGGTCGGACCGGGGCGGCAACGTCTCCCTCAATGGCGAGTACGCGGTGCTGCGCAACACGTCCAAGAAGAGCATCCAGCTCGACAAGTGGATCCTGCGGGACAAGACCGGTTACAAGTACATTTTCCCGAGCTTCACTCTCAAGCCGGGCAAGTCGGTGACCGTGCGCTCGGGCCAGGGGACCGACGGCACGACCACGCTGTACTGGGGTCGCAAGTGGTACGTCTGGAACAACGACGGGGACACGGCCGGCCTCTATCGAGGCAGCGACCTCAAGAAGATCGACACGTGTACCTGGGGACGCGGCGGCATCTCCACCCTCTGCCAGTAGTCCGGCACGACGCTGAGCACCCGCTTCCATGGAATCGGGTGCTTTGCCAGCGACCCGGCCGTGTCGAGTCGATCGAGGTGCTTCCGCCGAAAGCGCTCAAGAAAGCAGCAGCGAACGGGCCAGTGACCGTCGCCACATGGAGCATCGAGCCTCTATCGGCAATCCTTCCTTACAGAACGTGATCACCTGCAAGACAAGGCAGCATGGCCCCAGGCGCCGCCAATCTCAACGAGGTGTACGTCGCCGCCCGTTCATGCGGCGGGCGCCAGAGCAGGCCGAGCGCCACCATGTAGCCCAACTATGACCAGCTGGTCAGAAATTCAGGGACTCAGCCCGTGACGGTCGAGTTGCGGAAGAGGAAGTAGTTCGAGTGGTCCCTGTGCAGGTAGTGGTGGAACTGCGTGGCCTTCGCCTGGGCTGTCTTGTCGGCGGTGACGACCGTCAGGAGGACGTACGTCTTGGTCGCGCCCGAGCGGATCTTGCCGTAGGCGTATTCGCTGAGCATCTTGTCCCGGCGCCACTTCACCGCACGGGAGGACTTCGCCAGGTGCGTGGCCGTGGCCTTGGCGGCCTTCACGGTGGGGAAGGACATGATGACCTGGACCGCTGTGAGGTGCCCCCTGTAGGCCGAGTAGGCCAGTTGGACGGCGCGCTCACACTTGTTCTTGGCCAGCACACCCTGCCTGTCGATCGGGGCACAGGAGTCGTATGTCCAGCCACCCACCTTCTCCGCCTTGAACGTGACGCCGCCTGAGCGGAAGTTCCAGTTGCTCAACTCGTCGTCGTCGATCGATAAGCCCGGGCGTTCCTTCTCGCTGGGGCTCGGCTGGGCAGGTTCGGGCGTGGGGTCCGTGGTCCGCAGGGTCACGGCGGTGTCCGCGTCGGGGGCGTTCAGGTGCTTGTACAAGCTGAACGCGAAACCGCCCGGCAGCAGCACCACCAGGATCGCGACCATGGTGGTGGCCAGACCGGGGTAGTCCCGGGGGTCGGGTTGCCGGGGGTGTCCCATGCATTGATTCTGCTGTAGTTCATTACCGTCTGCCCCATCCATCCCAGCAGTGATGTTTGTTCCTTCGCTGAGCGGTGTCGCGCCAGGGACACTGCGTAAAGCAGCGACTGTGTCTTGTGGGCCGCCCGCCGAATGAGACGATGGCGTTGGAGGAGTTGGGCGACCGACCCGAACCGCGGAACCTGATTCCCGGTCGACTATTCGGGCGTAACGGCAGGCAATGCGACCCACCTGAAGGCAGCGCAACTGCACGTCCACCAGCTCTCAGCACAGCGATCATCCCGGAGCCGGAGTGCCCCGCCGGAGGCCTCTTGTCACCCATCAGTCGCCGACCCGGCCGCGCGCCCTCGTCGCGCGACGAGGCCCGGCCCGCACCTCTCCCGGCTCCTGTAGGTGGCCCGCAGGTCGATCAGCTTCTCCCTGGCCACCTCGTCCAAGGCCCGGCGCTGATCCGGGTCCTCCTCCTGCTCGCGAAGCCGTACGCCGACACCGACCTTGCTGAGGCCGCCGCCCGCGAGCAAATGTCCTACCGAGGCTTCTTCGCAGAACGGCTCATGACCTGAGCTCGTCGACCGCCTCACCTTCGGGCAACATCATCGAGATGGGCACCGACTCCTACGATCCCGGCCGACTACGATCCCGGCCGACTACGCCCAGGCCGCCGAACGCCTCGCCCACTCCTGGGGCGTGCATGCCGTGCGCGTCTCCTCCGACAAGCCCGGCCGGGTACGTCTGACCGCCGCCCCGGCTGCGGCCCGGGTGGCGGGGAATGCGGTGCTGCTGGTCCCGCACCGCGGTGAGAATCCCGACGAGGCCGCGCTGCCCGGTGACTACCCTGGAGCCACTGCGCGCGAAGATGACCAAACTCGCGGAACGCAGGCCCGACGGGCGATTCACCGCACGCCCGTAACCGCGCGAGGCGCGTGCGAGCGGGCATCGGGCTGGCCGAGATTCAGACGAACCCATGAGCAACCGGCTGCTCACGTGTCGTGCCCTACAGCAGGTACATGATCGACCCGTCCTTCTGAACTCCGGTCACCGGGTCTGGCGCGTTCGGATACACAGGGACTGGGGCGAGCAGTGCTGCCGCAGCGGCCACGAAGTGGGCCTCAATGTACCCGCCGTGGCGATAGCGGCTGTCGTGAGTGTCGGCGGTGACGAAGACGTTGTCGCGTATGCCCTGACGCATTGGATGGAGGAACCTCCGTTTCTCATGGATTTGCGCCCAGGGATAGACCAGGCCACCGCTGGTAACGGCCCACGAGCCCCCCGTCACCATCCTGTGAGCATGAGCAACTACGCAGACCTCGTCGGTACGAGTCAGGCGGGTGTTGGCCCGGGGTTCCTCCGGGTCGTAACGGCGGAACACGCGGGCGCCATGGTCGCGGGCAAAGACGAAGAACTCCCTGGCACGCTTGCTTAAGCGCGCAAGTTCTTGTTCCGCCGTACGTTGCACCTCAGCATGGCGTGCGGCTGCGGACTCGGCGTCACTCCTCAGCCGGCGCGCGTGGGCGGCGGCAGCATCTTCCAGACCGGACATGCATCCCCTCCGAATGCTTCTCGCTGCCTTAGTGAAGCAGGCATGACACTGAATGACATCCCCTACGGCATCGCCTGACGACTCAGCTTGCCCTTGCCAGAGCCAGTTCAAGTGCTCAGTGGATCGCCCTCCCCCGCCGCCACCTCTCCGAACGCGGCCTGGCCGCCGTCTACGCCGACGAACACGCCGGGAACACCACCCGCGCGCTGCCCGGCACCCCGAACACGGCATACCTCCCGATCAGCCAATCCACCCCTCCTTGCCCAGGCCGTGGTCGTCGGCGAACTCCTCTGCTCACATCTGGAAGGCAGCGTCCAGATCCACGAGCGTGTTGTCCAGGTCGAAGAGGGCGAGGCGCTGCGTGATCCCCGATCCTGCGGACATCAGGGCCGTCGTTCCGTCTCTTACGGAACAGGAACGGAACAGTGATCACCAAGCCCAGAACCGACACCTGTAGCTGGGGAGGCGGCGGTATCTCCACTCCCTGCCAGTAATCCAGCACCATCGACCAGGGTCCGTGCGCCGTGCCATCAACAGCGCGACATAACTGTGGCCGAGTTCGTCTCCAGGCTCGCGGGCATAACGAAGGGGCGAAGCGGCTTTTAGCTGGGGGTTTGGGGGGCCGCGCCCCCCAATGTCACAGCCTGAGCTTCCTTGCGCGAAGCGCCCCCTGGGAAGACCGTGCTTTTCCCCCGGGCTCCCTGGTTCCCCTGGGGATTTACTTGAGGAGCTGCCTGGCCATCACCATGCGCTGGATTTGGTTGGTGCCCTCGTAGATCTGGGTGATCTTGGCGTCGCGCATCATGCGCTCCACCGGGAAGTCCTTCGTGTAACCGTAACCGCCCAGCAGTTGCACCGCGTCCGTGGTGATTTCCATGGCCGCGTCCGAGGCGGCGCACTTCGCGGCGCTGGACAGGAAGGTCAGGTCCTTCTGCGGCTCCCCGTGCATCGCCCGCTCCGACTTCGCCGCCGCGTGGTACGTGAGCTGCCTGGCCGCCTCGAGCTTCATGGCCATGTCGGCGATCATGAACTGCAGCCCCTGGAAGTCCGCCACCGGGCGGCCGAACTGCTTGCGTTCCTTGACGTAGCCGATCGCGTAGTCCAGGGCGCCCTGTGCGATTCCCAGGGCCTGGGCGGCGATGGTGACGCGGGTGTGGTCCAGGGTGGCCAGGGCGGTCTTGAAGCCGGTGCCTGGCTCGCCGATCATGCGGTCGGCCGGGATCCGGACATCGTCCAGGATGACCTGGCGGGTGGGTGAGCCCTTGATGCCGAGCTTCTTCTCTTTGGGGCCGAAGGAGACGCCCTCGTCCGACTTCTCGACGACGAAGGCCGAGATGCCCTTGGCGCCCGCCGACGGGTCCGTCACGGCCATGACGGTGTAATACTCCGAGACCCCGGCGTTGGTGATCCACATCTTGGTGCCGTTGAGCACGTAGTCGTCGCCGTCCCGCACGGCCTTCGTCTTCATGGACGCCGCGTCCGAGCCCGCCTCCGGCTCCGACAGGGCGTACGAGAACATGGCCTCGCCGCTCGCCACCGCGGGCAGATAGCGCGACTTCAGGTCCTCCGAGGCCGAAAGGAGGAGGGGGACCGTGCCGAGCTTGTTCACGGCGGGGATCAGGGACGAGGAGGCGCAGGCGCGGGCCACCTCCTCGATCACGATGACGGTGGCCAGAGCGTCCGCCCCCGCGCCCCCGTACTGCTCGGGAATGTGTACGGCGTGCAGGTCCGACGACACGAGCGCCTTGTAGACGTCCCAGGGGAATTCCTCGGTCTCGTCGGCCTCGGCGGCGTGCGGGGCGATCTTCTCGTCGGCCAGGGCCCGGACCGTCTCCCTGAGCATGTCGTGCTCTTCGGCGGGCGCGTATAGAGGGAAGCTCATGCAGGAGATACTAGGACGTCCGACCTTTTGTTACCAGCTAGTACGGTTTGCGAAGAGGTGCAGGTGGCACGTAGGAGGTAGCGAGTCCCGGTAGCATGCCTGCGCGACCGAAAGGAGCTCACTCGTGCCATATCGCCTCACGGTGATCGGGACCGGATACCTGGGGATCACCCATGCGGCGTGCATGGCTGATCTTGGATTCGAGGTCCTTGGCCTTGACATAGATGAAGACAAGATCGCCAGATTGAACCAAGGTGAGCTCCCGATCCACGAGCCGGGGCTCGAACCGGTGCTCCGCCGCGGTCTCGAATCCGGCCGCCTCCGCTTCACCACCTCCTACGAGGAGGTCGCCGCCTTCGGCGACGTGCACTTCGTCTGCGTGGGCACGCCGCAGAAACGCGGCGAGTACGCCGCGGACGTCTCCTACGCGGACAGCGCCATCGAGGCCCTCGCCCCGCTCCTCGACCGGGAGTGCCTGGTCGTCGGCAAGTCCACCGTGCCCGTCGGCACGGCCGAGCGGCTCGCGGACAAGCTCGCCCGACTCGCGCCCGCCGGAGCGGAGGCCGAGCTGGCGTGGAACCCCGAGTTCCTGCGTGAGGGGTTCGCGGTCGAGGACACCATGCACCCCGACCGCATCGTGCTCGGCGTACGCACCGAACGAGCCGAGAAGGTGCTGCGCGAGGTCTACGAGCCGATGGGCGACGTTCCGTTCGTGGTGACCGATTTCGCCACCTCCGAGCTGGTCAAGACGGCCGCCAACGCCTTCCTCGCCACCAAGATCTCCTTCATCAACGCCATGGCCGAGGTCTGCGAGGCCGCTCACGCCGACGTCAAGCAGCTCTCCGAGGCCCTGTCGTACGACGACAGGATCGGCGGACGATACCTGAGCGCCGGGCTCGGGTTCGGCGGCGGCTGCCTGCCCAAGGACATCAGGGCCTTCATGGCGCGGGCCGGGGAGCTGGGCGCGGACCAGGCGCTGACGTTCCTGCGCGAGGTGGACGCCATCAACATGCGCCGCCGCGCCCGCATGGTCGACCTGGCCAGGGAGCTGGCCGGGGGCTCGTTCCACGGGTGCACCGTGGGTGTGCTGGGCGCCGCGTTCAAGCCCAACTCCGACGACATTCGCGACTCCCCCGCACTGGACGTCGCCGTGACCATCGGCCACCAGGGCGGACAGGTCACCGTGTACGACCCGATCGCGCTCGGAAACGCTCGCAAGGCTCACCCCGAGCTGAACTACGGCGAGTCGGCCGTTGAGGCGGTCCGCGGAGCACACGTCGTGCTGCTGCTCACGGAGTGGCAGGAGTTCGTGGAGCTCGACCCGGAGGAGCTGGGCGCGGTGGTCGCGACCCGGCGCATCGTGGACGGACGTAACGCGCTGAACGCCGAGACGTGGCGCTCCGCCGGATGGCACTACCGCGCCCTGGGCCGCCCGTAGCTCCGAGAAAGGCCGTCCGCGACTCCACGGGCGGCCTTTCTCACGCTAGCCCTGCAGCTGGGCGGCCTCCGCGCGGAGCTTCTCGCCCTTGGCGTACGCCTGCTCCTTCAGCCGCGCCTGGAACTCCTCCATGCGCTCCCGCAGCTTCGCGTCCGACGCGGCGAGAATGCGTACGGCCAGGAGCCCCGCGTTGCGAGCCCCGCCCACCGCCACCGTGGCCACCGGCACCCCGGCGGGCATCTGGACGATCGACAGCAGGGAGTCCATCCCGTCGAGGTATTTGAGCGGCACCGGCACCCCGATCACCGGCAGCGGGGTGACGGAGGCCAGCATCCCGGGCAGGTGCGCGGCGCCTCCGGCTCCGGCGATGATCACCTGGAGGCCGCGGGCCGCGGCGCCGCGGCCGTACTCGATCATCTCGGTGGGCATGCGGTGCGCCGAGACCACGTCCGCCTCGAAGGGCACGCCGAACTCGGCGACGGCCTCCGCGGCGGCCTTCATGACAGGCCAGTCGGAGTCGCTGCCCATGACGATGCCGATGGTCACGAGGCCGCCTTCGGCGGCGTCGTGCCCATCGGCAGGCCGATACGGCTGCGTTCCATTGTTCGTTCGCTTCGCTCTCTCATGTGTACTCCCCGGTGGTGAGGTAGACGGCGGCGTGGCGGGCGCGGGCGCGGACCTCTTCGAGGTTGGAGCCGAGGGCCGTCACGTGGCCGATCTTGCGTCCTGGGCGCACCTCCTTGCCGTAGAAGTGCAGCTTGATGCCCGGATCGTGGGCCAGCACGTGCTCGTAGCGCTTGAACAGGTCGGGCTCCTCGCCCCCGAGCAGGTTGGCCATGACGACGACCTGGGCGGTCATCTTGGGTGAGCCGAGCGGCAGGTCCAGCACCGCCCTCAGATGCTGCTCGAACTGCGACGTCGTCGAGCCCTCGATCGTCCAGTGGCCGCTGTTGTGGGGGCGCATGGCCAGCTCGTTGACCACGAGCCCGTTCGGGGTGTCGAACAGCTCCACGGCGAGCAGCCCGGTCACGCCCAGCTCGTGGGCGATCTTCAGGCCGATGCGCTGCGCCTGCGCCGCCTCCTCGGGGTCCAGCCGGGGAGCGGGCGCGATGACCTCCACGCAGATGCCGTCCTGCTGGACGGTCTCCACGACCGGGTAGCTGACGCCCTGCCCGTGCGGCGAGCGGGCCACCAGAACCGCGAGCTCCCGTTCGAACGGCACGAACGCCTCGGCGAGCAGCTCGACCCCGGTCGCGAACGCCTCCGCGACGTCCTCCGGGGACCGGCACACCCACACGCCGCGGCCGTCGTAGCCGCCGCGCACCGCTTTCAGCACCATAGGCCAGCCGTGTTCGCCCGCGAAGCGCTCGGCCTCCTCGGCCGACGACACGCGTGCCCAGGCCGGGCAGGGCACGCCGATCGCGCTGAGCCGCTCGCGCATGACCGCCTTGTCCTGGGCGTGCACGAGCGCGTCGGCGCCGGGGTGCACGGCGTGGCCGGCGTCGGCCAGGGCCCGGATGTGCTCGGTCGGGACGTGTTCGTGGTCGAACGTGATCGCGGCGCAGCCCTTGGCGAATTCGCGTAGATCGTCGAGATCGCGGTAGTCTCCGATGCGCGTGTCGACGATCACCCGTGCGGCGCTCTCCTCAGGGGTGTTGGCCAGCACTCGCAGCTCGACACCCAGCGCGATGGCCGGTGGCTGCGACATCCTGGCCAGCTGACCCGCGCCGACGATGCCGACGACCGGTCCGATGGGGCTGTAGGAACTCACGCCAGGTGAGCTTACCGGGACGGAACGACTTTCCCGGACGCTCTGGGCTGGGCGGCCGTTCCGGGTCGCCTTCGCAGGCACGACCGCCCAGCGCTCTGGCCCGCCCGCATGCCGGATGGCGCGGGAGGATGCAACGCAGCGTAATGCTCATTTTCCGTAAATGCCGGGCATAGGGCGGTATTTCTAAGCAGGATGTTCGCGAGGCTGATATCAGCCCTACATCCTGACCGGTACGCTGGAAGGATCAGGCACAGCGAGGGAAGGGACCGAGCGGAGACGTGAATTTCGTTGGACGCCTCTATGAGCGGTTCGCCTCGCTGGTCTACGAGCTGGCCAAGTTCGGCAGCATCGGGGCCATCGCCTTCGTGATCGACTTCGGTCTGCTCAACCTCTGCAACGTCGTGCTGGGCTGGGGCCCGCTGACGTCGAAGGTCGTGGCGACGACGATCTCCACGACGTTCGCCTACCTCGGCAACCGCTACTGGACCTTCCGGCACCGCGAGCAGAACGGGCTGGGGCGCGAATACTTCCTGTTCTTCCTGCTCAACGGCATCGCGCTGCTCTTCGGCATGCTGGCGATCGGCTTCACCACCTACACCCTCGACCGGCACGACGCGCTCAGCATCAACATCGCCAACATCGTGGGCGTCGGGCTCGGCACGCTGTTCCGTTACTGGTCGTACAAGAAGTGGGTGTTCCTGGAGGCCACCGAGCCGATCCCGGTGGAGTTGCCCGAGGCCGGGGTCAAGCAGGACCGCTGACCACCCGGTTCCTGTTGCCGTCGTCCTCCGCCGGGCGCAGGAAGATGGCGAACGTGGCAGGGCGGCGCCGTACCAGCTCCAGCCGGCCGCCGTCGGCGGCGGCCAGCGCGCGGGCGAGCGTCAGCCCCAGGCCGGTGCCTCCGCCGCCGCTGACGTTCCGCTCGAAGATCTTGGGGGCTATCTCGTCGGCGATCCCCGGGCCCTCGTCGGCCACCTCGATCACCACGTAGTTGTCGCCGCTGGTGGAGGTGACGGTGACGGCGCCGCCGCCGTGGCGCAGCGAGTTCTCCAGCAGAGAGGCGATCACCTGGCCGAATCCGCCGGTGGTGGCCATCGCCTTCAGCCCGCGCCCGCCCTCCAGACGCAGGATGCGGCCGGCGTCCCTGAACACCGGCTCCCACTCCCTGACCTGCTGGATGAGGACCTCGTCGACGGCGATCGGCTCGGCCTGGGCGTGGCGCTGACGCCGGGCCGCGGCCAGCAGCTCGTCGATCACGGCGGTGAGCCGCTCCGCCTGTACGATCGCCGCCTCGCCCTCCTCGCGTACGACCTCCGGCTCGTTCGCGGCGGACACGATCTCCTCAAGGCGCATGGTGAGACCGGTCAAGGGGGTGCGGAGCTGGTGGGAGGCGTCGGTGGCGAACTCGCGCTCGCGCGTGACCAGGTCGGAGATGCGGGTGGCGCTGCGGTCGAGCACCTGTGCCACCCGGTCCAGCTCGGGTATGCCGTATCGATGTTTGCTCGGCCGCGCGTCGCCCGACCCCAGCCGTTCGGCGATCTTCGCCAGGTCCTGCAAAGGTAGCGTCAATCGCCGGGACTGTACGACGGCCAGACTCACGGCCACCGCAAGGGCGGCGCCGGCCAGGGCGACGATGAGCATGAGGCGAGCCCGTACATCCTGCTCGACCTTGTCCCTGTCGCGACTTATCCGTACGTAGACGCCGGTGTTGGTCTGCGCGTCCTCCGTCATGAGGTGACCGGACGGCGGAGCGGTGCCGACCACGGTCACCCGGAGGGGGGTTCCGCGCTCCCAGATCTGTATGTACCGGCCCGGATATTTCTGTTCCAGCTGTTGAGGGTCGAGCGGTGTCTCCTGAACACGGGCATACTCGACCTCTCCCACGAGGCGCTTGGCCTCCGCCCCGAGCTCCTGAGCCGCCTCGTCGACGATGAGGCGGCTGACGACGACGCCCAGGGGGACCCCCAGCAGCAGGACCGCGATGACCGCGACGAGCAGCGTGGAGGAGAGCAGTCGGCGGCGCATCTCCTACTCGCGCTCGAACCGGAAGCCGACTCCCCGGACAGTAGTGATGTAACGGGGCTTCGCGGCATCGTCGCCGAGCTTACGACGCAGCCAGGAGATGTGCATGTCGAGTGTCTTGGTCGAACCCCACCAGTTCGTGTCCCAGACCTCGCGCATGATCTGCTCGCGAGTGACGACCTTTCCGGCGTCACGTACGAGCACACGCAGGAGGTCGAACTCCTTGGTCGTCAGGTGCAGCTCCTTGTCTCCCATCCACGCACGACGCGAATCGGCGTCGATGCGCACGCCCTGGACGACGGGAGTCTCGGAGGTGCCGCGGCGCAGCAGCGCCCGTACCCGGGCGAGCAGCTCGGCCAGCCTGAACGGTTTGGTGACGTAGTCGTCCGCGCCGGCGTCGAGTCCGACGACCGTGTCGACCTCGTCGACGCGGGCGGTGAGTATGAGAACAGGGGTGCCATGCCCCTCGGCCCGGATCCGCCGGGCCACCTCCAGCCCGTCCATTTCGGGCAGGCCAAGATCAAGAACGATGAGGTCGATGCCGCCCGACAGAGCACGCTCCAGGGCTTGCGGGCCGTCGGGGCTCACCTCAACCTGGTAGCCCTCGCGGCGTAGCGCACGCGCGAGCGGCTCCGAGATCGAGGTGTCATCCTCGGCGAGAAGTACGCAGGTCATGAAGCGATCGTAGGACCTTAGGCGATCGTTTCCCGGGCACAGCGCCGGGTTTGACTCGTCGTTGACCTATCCATTGACCTGGGCAAACGCTGCTAAATATCGGTTAGTCCGGATTAAATTACCGCTGTTGGAGCACCAGCCGAGCGGCACCGATCATGGCATTCCCGTTCCGCGCCATGAGCAACTCTCCGCGGCCGATCAGAACAAAAAGGGAATTGCGCGCGTCTCAGTGATCGTCAGTTCGCAGAAAGGTCATAGACGTGGTCGCAATCTCCAAGAAACTCTTCGCCGTCACCGCCACCGCCGCCGTGGCGCTGTCCCTGGCCGCCGCTCCCGCCTCCGCGGCGAGCAGCAGATCCCGCTTGATGAACGCCGCCACCGGGCTCTGTCTGGCCGTGGGCAAGAGCGAGGTGAAGGCCGGCAAGAAGGTCATCCAGTGGACGTGCTCCACCAACAAGGACCAGCAGTGGATCTACAAGGGGGGCAAGCTCGTCAACGCCAAGACCGGCATGTGCCTGGCGATCGCGCGTGGCGTCCAGGTCAAGGGCAAGTACGCGATCCAGTGGCCGTGCACCGACGGCGGGGCCGAGCAGGAGTGGGTCTACGACAACCAGCACCTGCGGAACCAGGCCACCGGGATGTGCCTGGCCGTCGGCAAGGGAGAGCGCAAGCCGGGCAAGTGGATCATCCAGTGGACCTGCCGGAACATCACCGACCAGACCTGGATCATGCGCTAGAGCCGGCTTCGGGCGGGCTCCGGCAAGCCCGCCCGAAGACCGTGGTCAGTCGTCGGACGACGGCGGCTCGGCGTAGCGAGCCAGGTACAGCTGCTCGCCCAGGCTCCGGATGAGGCTGAGCTCCGTCTCCAGGTAGTCGATGTGCCTCTCCTCGTCCTCCAGGATCTCCTCGAAGATCCGGGCCGAGGTGATGTCGCCCTTCTCGCGCATGAGCGCGATCGCCGGGCGCAGGCGCTGCACGACGGAGAGCTCGACCTCAAGGTCCGCCCTGAGCTGCTCCTCGACGGTCTGCCCGATGTGCAGGGTCCCCAGACGCTGGTAGTTGGGCAGGCCTTCGAGGAAGAGGATGCGATCGGTGAGGCGCTCGGCGTGGCGCATCTCGTCGATCGACTCCGCGCGGGTGTACTCGGCGAGTTTGGTGTATCCCCAGTTCTCCTGCATCTTGGCATGGAGGAAGTACTGGTTGATCGCGGTGAGCTCGGCGGTCAGCTGTTCGTTGAGCAACTCGATGATCTGCTTGTCGCCCTGCATGAAACGGGCCCCTTGCTATGCGGTCGTCAGTTCTTCAGACCTTTTCAGCATTGCACAGATCTTCCGTACACATCGGGCACAGTCCCCACCAGCACCTGTAGTGTCGCGAATCTGCTTCGCGCTCTTGGCCCCGGCAGCGATGCAGTCGTGCACCTCGTTCTCCGTCACAGCACGGCAAATGCACACGTACATCCGGGGGCAGGCCTCTCGACAAGCAGCAACAACAAAGGTTAGGCACACCTAAGGTAGCTCACTTTGGTAAGGCTTGCCTACGTTAGGTAGGCCACACTCTGTTATCCGACGTGCGGGGCCTCCGCGCCGATCGTGGTCGAGTCGCCGTGTCCCGTGTGCACGACGGTCTCGGGAGGCAGCGTCAGCAGCCGCTCCCGGATCGACTCGATGATCGTGTCGAACGAGCTGTACGACCGGCCGGTCGCCCCCGGGCCGCCCTTGAAGAGGGTGTCGCCGCTGAACAGGGCACCGAGGTCCGGGGCGTACAGGCACACCGCCCCGGGCGAGTGGCCGGGCGTGTGGAGCACCTCCAGCGCGATCCCGCCCACCTCGATCTTGTCCCCGTCGGCCAGCGGCTCGTACGGCACCGCGTCGCCGTACTGCTGCTCCCACAGCACCTGGTCGGCGGGGTGGAGCCGGATCGGCGCGCCGGTGAGGTCGGCGAGCGGCTTGGCGGCGTTGATGTGGTCGTTGTGCGCATGGGTGCAGATGACGGCCTTGACCGTGCGCCCGCCCACCCGCTCGGCGATCCGCCCGGCGTCGTGCGCGGCGTCGATGACGACGACCTCGCGGGCGTCGCCGATCAGCCAGACGTTGTTGTCGACGTCCCAGGTGCCGCCGTCCAGCGAGAACGTGCCCGAGGTGATGACTCTGTCGATCATCTAGAACTTCACCACCGAGCGCAGCACCTCGCCGCGGTGCATCTTCGCGAACGCCTCCTCGACCTGGTCGACCTCGATCGTCTCGGTGACGAACTTGTCCAGCGGCAGCATGTTCTGCAGGAACAGGTCGATGAGCATCGGGAAGTCGCGCGAGGGCAGGCAGTCGCCGTACCAGGAGGATTTGAGCGAGCCGCCGCGGCCGAAGACGTCGAGGAGCGGGAGCCCGAGCTTCATCTCAGGGGTGGGGACGCCGACCAGGACGACCGTTCCGGCCAGGTCGCGGGCGTAGAAGGCCTGCTCGTACGTGTCCGGACGGCCCACGGCCTCGATGACCACGTCGGCGCCGAACCCGCCGGTCAGGTCGCGGATCGCCGCCACCGGGTCGTTCTCGCGGGAGTTGACGGTGTGGGTGGCGCCGAAGTCGCGCGCCCAGGCCAGCTTGCGGTCGTCCACGTCCACCGCGATGATCTTCGAGGCGCCGGCCAGCGCGGAGCCGAGGATCGCGGCGTCCCCCACGCCACCGCAGCCGATGACGGCGACGGAGTCACCGCGGGTCACCCCGCCGGTGTTGATCGCGGCGCCGATGCCCGCCATGACGCCGCAGCCCAGCAGCCCCGCCACCTGCGCGGGCGCCTCGGCGGAGACCTTGGTGCACTGCCCGGCGGCGACCAGCGTCTTCTCCAGGAACGCGCCGATGCCCAGCGCCGGGGACAGCTCCGTGCCGTCCTTCAGCGTCATCTTCTGGGTGGCGTTGTGGGTGTTGAAGCAGTACCAGGGGCGGCCGCGCAGGCAGGCGCGGCACCGCCCGCACACCGCGCGCCAGTTGAGTATCACGAAGTCGCCGGGGGCCACGTCGGTGACGCCGGGGCCGACCGCCTCGACGATGCCCGCCGCCTCGTGCCCGAGCAGGAACGGGAAGTCGTCGTTGATCCCGCCCTCGCGATAGTGCAGGTCGGTGTGGCAGACCCCGCAGGCCTGCACGTCGACGACCGCCTCACCGGGACCGGGGTCCGGCACGACGACCGTCTCCAGTGACACTTCCTGACCCTTGGCTCGGGCGATGACGCCCTGCACTTCGTACGGCATGGCAGCCATCTTGTGTCAGGAGCATGATCTCCGCAAGACATAGGGCTGCACCAGGCCGAGCCCCCGGGCGGGACGACGTCTTATCTTGCGCAACTCGAACCCCTCGAGCCCCTCGGCCAGTTCCTTCTCGTCGAGCTCGCGAACGCGCCTGGCGTGGTGACCTGCTCTTTCTTGACTGCTCCTCGCCCGAAGGCGGGGCATTTCTGGCTCACGCTGCCTGACGGTCCTTCGGACTGTCGGGTCTTACGCGATCGACACCAGCCGGGTTCAGACCAGCCCGGACCAGCATCACCTGGGCGGAGTTCTTGTCCCGGGGCCGGGATGTTCCGCACGCGGTGCAGGTGTAGGTACGTTCGTGAAGAGGTAGTGCGTGCTTGGTTCTCGCTCCGCACGGTGCGCATTCGGTGGTGGTGTGCGCCGGGTGCAC